>JABDFB010000081.1:9474-10134 GCA_013286765.1 Deltaproteobacteria bacterium | reverse complement strand
GAAGACCCTTTTCTCTGTTTCTGAAAGCAGGGGATTTGGTGAATATTTCCGTTTCTGGCCGTTACTCACCTACATGCGCGATTCGAGCAGACTATCCTCATATTAAAAACATTGAGACTGCACTTACCGGTCCAGAAGGTTTTGGTATGAATACTTCCGGGAGTAAAATGGAAGTAGATAGCGCCACAAAATTGCACGCTGATCGTAACACAGAGATGACTTCTAACAACTATACCGAATACTTGGAGGGATGTGGATCAACGACAATCAGCGGGTCGGGAGGCCTCAATTTAGGTTTAGTTAGTTTTTCGGCTTCGTACTCGCATTCGTCTCCAGAAAATTGCAGGAATCGGGTGACTACTAAAAATAAATCTCATGAGGTCAGCGACCAGAAGAGTCGTAGCCACAGTACTGAGCTTTTACAGCGTGTAGCTTTTGATAGTGGAATACGTTCTATGCACACACCTTTCCCATATGCCCCTGTAGGAGCTCTTATTGCGGTAGAGGTCGATCCAGATACTGGAAAAGTTTCCGATACAAGAGTTGTTCATTCTAATACGGCCTTTATAGCCGAGAAAGACGGCATGCAACTTCAGCTGGTAGTTAATGACTGTCAACAGGATTACACAAGTTCTGAAGAAAAACTAACAGTGAAAGTTG
>JABDFB010000081.1:0-9464 GCA_013286765.1 Deltaproteobacteria bacterium | reverse complement strand
GCGGTGGAATCCTTGTCTCAAGCTCTGTCAAGAGTGTCAACAGCTGCTGATAAGAAATTAATGAATTATGCTAATCAAGGTGAGATATCGGGATCCGAAATAAATGAACTGCGAGCTGAATTGAAGTCTCAAATTAATTTAGACCTGGCAACACAGTTCAAAACGGCTTACTCTATTTCTGATTTCCCGCTGATGTCGGACATGGTTTATAGATGGATTGAAACGCAGGTGGCGCAGCTAGAGCGCAAGGTGAGATCGCGTGCATTAACAAGAAAATACGACTACGAATATATAAAGTATAAAGATCTAAGAAACCAATATTCCAATTCCAAAGAAAATAGTCTTGTTAAGGAAATGGTACGTAGTTGGGCCTATGAAAACTACGATATTAGCAAAATGGAAAATAGCCTTGCCCGTGTTTTGAGCTACTTAAGTTATCGAGTAATTCCCATTCTGGATACGTTTAAGCCTGGACTTGCAAGTTCCGTATCGTCTGAATTTGTAGCATTTGTGGATCAAATTACATTGGATACGCAGATTTTTAAAATTTCGGAAGAATTAAAAAGCTACATTGACAAATTGAATTTTGCCGAGATTACTACGTTATATGCACGGGGCCAGAAAAACCAAAAGCTAGTTATTAGTTTTCCAAAGACGATGGATACACCGGGTAGATCCGATGCTATGTATGTGACCGACAAAACTATAGAAGGCGAAACTTTCTATACTTCGCTGTCATCGTGGCCGTCCGTACCTTTCGCGGAAGCAAATCGTGTATGGAATGATTTCGTATCTGACAAACCGGAATTATCATTAAATGTTACGGTGGATGACATTTACAATCCCTCATTTTTTAAAGGCGTTATTGAATGCGATAAAAAAACTCCATTTGTTACATCAATGAGTGTGTTGTTTGTCATTGATAATGAACAGGGGCAAGACCTTATCAATCGATTTGAACCTCATCGATCGATTCTATTGCCTGGGCAGATCGGCGTACCAAATGAAAAGGGAATGGATTACTATACAGTCTCTAATGTTCGCTTTCAAAGGGATAGTGTTCCAATTCGTTTTGGAATTGCACGAGATGCCTTGAATATTGTATCGAAGACGGAAGCCGCTTCCAGGGGTGCGGCCAATGGGATCACGCCGATCGGGACGTTTCGACTTTCAGGCATAAAGGTTCTCAAGAATGATTATGATGTAAAGCCCCTAATTCCTTTGATTCGGGAAATTCTACTTGTGTTTCAATATGACTCGTTGAGCGCTGATGGTAGTTTGGACTGGATACCAAATTGTAGATATTTCAGGCGCTAGTATTTGATGGTGAATTCGATTGGGGTAAGCGCATTCGGAGCGAGAGATGTATTTTAAAAGGATCTTATTTCTAGTTCTGTTAGGATTTCCATTTCAGTATTACACCATTCAAGCTGCGGATCTGCCCAAATTGAGTCAAACGATCCAATCGCCTACACTTGAAGGTCCAAAGCGTGGATCGTTGGCGGGGGAATTAAGCAGCTTTTCTCAATCAGGGAATGATCTTGTTTTTGGTTCATTTTCCATTTCACCGCCGTTTCGCTTCCCTGAAGAGCGAGGACGACTTATCTTTTCATTTGTTCCGAAATATTCTCCTACGAAAGGGATTACGGAATGGGGTATTGGATTCGACTCTAGTCTAAGCATCTATCGACATCCACGTCTCGGCGATCTTGGATATACGGATGATGAATTTACTAGTCCTTGGGGAATGCTAGTGAAGGGGAACGACGGATACTTTTATCCGGAAGGCCTAAAAACGGCGGTGCGTTTGCAGTTGGATGTTCAGAACGATCAATGGATTGCCTTCCTACCTAATGGGGATCGGCTGATATTTGGTGGTGAAAACGCAAGAATTAAAGCCAATAGGGGCACTTACTCCTGGTATATAGTCAAAGCAAATTCAACCAAGAATGAAACAGTGCTCTATGAGTATAGTGCCCTCTCTAACGCGAATACTCGTCCGTATTTGAAACACGTCTATTATGGCGGACGCGATACTGACCATCAATATCTCATTCAGATAAATTACGATCGTACTAAAAAAGAATTTGTTGACTATAGATCTAGTGAAAAAATCATCCACAATCAGCGAGTATCCGAAATCTTGCTTTTAACAAAAGTTAATTCATCGTTTGAGGAAAGATATCGCTACGCGCTAAGTTACCTGGATAGCAAAATGGGTCCAGGATTTTATTTGGAATCTATCAGAAAACGATATCGTTCACGAGCTGAAGATCCCCTTTATCGATTTGAGTTTTTATTAGCAGAGGAATCCCTCCAAAAAGCTCATTGGAAAACTATCACGGGCTTTGACAAAGTCCTAGCAGAATATCCAAATGCTCTTAGCCCCCGATATACGACGTCCTTTAGTTTAAACAATGATGGTACAACTCAATTAGAAGTGGCCAACTCCTACGCACTCATTGCGAAAAGTTCGCTTAATGCTAATAATGGACTTGCAACCAGTGACGGATTTGAAACTACAACTTTGCCACCGAGATCAGAGAATGCGGATCCTTCTTGTCGTATTAGGAATATTGACTACGATCCGAAACCGAGAATTCTGACTTCGATTAGAGGTAAGGGGACTCCTATCCGAGTCGTGAGTTTTCGGCTGAAAGACATAAAGGAATACCCGAGAGTCAAGACAGTTATTCACGTTTGCGATCGAGAGGGTAATTTTTTGGATTCAGCGGATATAGGTCCGTTTGATTTGCGACTGGGACCCTACGTGAAGTTTGCTGATTTGAATCGAGACGGGAAAGCCGATGTGGTTTACATTCGAAATGGAACATTTGATACTAGAAGAGGCTACGAACTACTGGTAACGATTTTTGAGAATGTCTCTACATCTGAGGCAACTCGGTTCCTGCCAGCAAAAGTTTTGAGCCTCAATGGATCAACGCCTTTTAATGAGAGTTATGCTGTAATTCAGGACGTCAACGGAGATTCCATTCCCGATTTAGTGATTTTCCATCGTTCAGGAATTGCAGTCTGGTACGGAAAAGGAAACATGGAGTTCGAGAAAGATTCCAAATTTATTCCATTTCGTTACGGACGTGATGCCACTGCGACTTTACTCGACTATCGCGTTATTTTTCATGATATCAATGGCGATGGACTTCCGGATGCCGTCGTAATGGGCAAATCAAGTACTTCTTTCTTTATCAACGAAGGAAATCAATTCACAGCATTGAGCGATCTACAACTAGACACACCTTCATTACGTGGTGTTCCTGCAGATCCATTGGCTTTGGATCTGACGGGATCTGGTAACCTTCAAATCACAGTTCGGGATATGCGTGAGAATCAGGCGAAAGTTCTAGAGCTTTCGGAACCTGGAACTGGTTTGCTAAAAAAAGTCGATGACGGAAAGGGCAATCAAGTCGAATTTTTCTATGATCGAACCGCGCCGTACCCTGGGATTGGGCAACGTTTTCCAATCCTTTCTGGAATGAAAGTGATTTCTAACGGCGAGGGGACAGTGAAGGAGACCTTTCGATTTGGGAATCCTGTTTTACATTCTAAAGATCAAGGTTTCTTGGGCTTCAGTTCGGTAGAAAGACGAAGTGATACATTACTGGAAAAATTCAAGTTTCAATATTTTAAGGATCAACCTGCCACAATGACGGAAGAGAGAATTTCCGACCCACGCATTCCCGGTATAGAGCGCTTTGTTCTAAATACGTTGGAGCCACTATTTAGATTTGGATTGGAATGGCTGCAGATCAGCGGGACTCAAAAGGGGTTTCAAAACGGGCGAAATTCCGAAATTTTTGAGACAACTGGAATTGATTATCAGAATGATTCGATTTGTCCGGTTCATATCGAAAGACGCACTCCAGACGGACGTGGTCAGTATTCGATGAAACGCTTCCATTCTAACGCTTTGGTTAATCATATTCATTGTTTGTCAGAGGAAATTCAACTGACGACCAAACATAATAATTCTTCTTCAGACTTCCAGCAGGGCGTCAGAGTAGAGCGGAATGAGCTTGGATTGCCACTCTCTGTTTACGAGATTGGTTCAAAGAATAAGTTACTACAAGAAATACAATATAATAGTGATTACAATATTGTTGGCATCAGTACTCCTGGAAAGGGCAGAATGAACTTCGATTACGACGGTAATCATTTGCTAAATTCCATATTTCAGCCCGACGGGGTCAGTCTAAAAGCAAATCGAGATCCTATTCACGATCAAGTTGCAACTTTGATTGAGGATCGATTCGGAGCGAGTTACTCACAGTTTGCCGAATTTGATAGCCAAGAAAGATTGAATAAATCGTGGAGTCAATTAAGTGGCGATTCTAGAAAGCATTTTCTCACGGATTTTTCATACAGCTACGCTACACAAGTCCGACCTGGCTGGATAGAACTAATCCAACACGTTGATGGAGAAGCTACAGCTGGTTCAATGAGAGAAGCTGTACTTTTCTCAGGTGCTGGATCTGAGTTAGGAACGCTAAAGGACTATACTGCAGCGTCTGGAATTAGCGTTCTTTCAGGTCTCAAATCGATTGATCGAAATACGAAGAGTCAGACTGACTATAGTTCGATGCCGGTTAGCTACAGCGACTTTTTTGTAACTCCAAACCTTGATACCTTGTATTCCTCAGGAAAATTGGTGACGAACCAGTTGAAGAGTTCCTTCGGATGGGGTTTAAGTAGCCTTCAAGTGCATCAAACAAATAGTATTCAAGATAAGGTGAGCTCGTTTGAAGTCTGTTCGGAAGGAATAATAGAGAATCAAATAGAGAATAAGACATTCAACTGGCAGTCTATAACCGACTTCGACGGAAAACATCGGCAATTCACGACTCCTGGAGGTCAAAGCTATTCCTACGAACGCGACTTTCTGGGAAGAATCGTGCAGATCAGATTGCCATCGGATGATGAGCAGTCTATCCGTTATAATGCGAGCGGGCAAATTGCTTCCATATCAAGATCTGGGCTTGGCTCGATAGACTATTCCTATAGGTCTATTAACGATCAAATTGAACGGAAAACCTATTTGGGCACCGATCGTAACCCGGTCCGTTCGATGAATTGGGAATATGACTTAATTGGAAGAAAGACCAAACTGACTTACACAGATTCAAAATCAGGATCTTCGGAATCATTTGAATATTATTACGACGGATTGAAATTGGACGGAAAAGTAAGTCCTGGACAGCAAGGTCGATTGGTCATGGTTAAGGCCCCACACTATCAGAAAAGCTGGATCTATAGGGCAGATGGAAAAATTAAAGAAGAATTATTGGAAATTACCGATTTTGGTTCTTTGAGAACAAACTTAGACTATCGTTCTGATGGGAAGGTGAAGCAGCGGACTTATTTACGTTTAGACTCAGCTGGCAATCAAATTTTGAAGCTTGCTTTTCGCTCAGAATATGATTCCACTGGCAGAGAAAGCCAAGTCTTTCTGAACGAAAAGCCTCTGTATATAATAGGTTACGATGAAGTTTCGAATATTTCGAAAATCGAAGGAAATATAGGATCTTTCCAGTTTGGCTACGACAACCACACTAGCCAATTGCAGCAAGTCTCCGTGAATCTTTCCCACCAAAGGTCTTTCTCGACCCTCTGGAGCTTTAATAATCGTGGTTTCTTAGAAAGCGAAAAATTCACAAAGGAAGCGAATGGCGAGACCAGAAATTACGTATATAATGACACTGGTTTCCTAAGCTTATTTTCTGATTCAAAAAACCGAACTAGTTATGACTACGACAACCGCTCCCAAGTTAATCGCGTTGTTAGCAAGGACAAGTCAGTCCAAATAAAAACAAATATTGATTCCTGGGAAACTGAAGATTTTACATACTCTCTAGATTCTCTTGGGCGAGTGGTCAAGAAGACGTCAACAAAATCAAACGAAGCATTCGAATTCAAATATGGCCCACACGGTCGTGTCTCTGAGGTTCTTCTTGTGGAATCCAATACGTTCTTCAAAAACCAAAAGTCCCTCGCAACTTTCCAATATGATGACCAAGGTAAACGCCTCATCAAAAGACGCGACGGCAAAATTGATGAAGTCTATATCGACGGCGGGATGCTCACACCAAAACAGATGTTATTACAATTAAAGGTAAACAATCGCATAATTGGCTACCTCCACGACGACCACTTTATCCCTCTCTCACTTGACATGCGAAACTCAGTCGCAGCTGACTACGGTTCTCTTATAGAACTTCCAGAACCTTATGGCGAGCGACAAGAAAGGGATCCCTCTCAACTCCGTCCGAGGTTGATCGACTACGCACTCGTAGGTTACGATTCTGATATGCAGGCCTACCGCATGGATCTCCGGGACTACGATCCCAAAGTGAAGCGCTTCCTCACTCCGGACCCTTATTACTTTGAGAATCCAGAAGCTTGTACGAAGAGTCCAGTAGAGTGTAATTTATATACTTATGCCCAAGGGAATCCGGTGGGTTTTGTGGATCCGACGGGGAATTTTGCCATAGCTTTGCCTGTTATTGGAGAAATAGCATTTTCAGTTGCCGCGTCTTTTCAGGCCATTCAACTCGCAAATCAGTACTTCGATCCACCTCCTAGCACCGCTCTGCCTAGGATTGACAATGGTGGAACAGTATCACCAATTCAGCAAACTACACAGAGTACTTCAACCTCGACTCCCATTCTTGGAGTTCAGAATTCGTCTACTTACACTCCTGCTAATGGGCCTGTATTGCCGACGAATACGATGTCGGAGACTTCAGATAGAATTGCGGGTGGTCACGCTTGGGAAAAGCACGTGGTTAGCGGAGGTGAGTTTCCTAGTATAGGGTCGAAGGAGGAATTTTCAAAGCATATCGAGAATGTCATGACAAATCCCGCATCACATAAAGAGCTAGAGAGAGGCAGAGAAGCATTCTTAGGGCAAGATAGGACGACTATAGTAATTACGGATCCTAATCATGCTGATGGAGGAACTTCATTCATTGGCTCAGAGAAACGATTTGATAGGTTAAAGTAGAAAGATAGAGAAATTTTATATGGATATTTCGAAGCTAAGCGACAAAGACAAGGATACAATATATCAGTGTTTAAAAGCATCATGTTATGGACCATTCTTCCCCGAACCTGAATTTCATACTCTTTTTGGTATGGAACGTAAAGAACTTGAATCAATTATTGAAAATTGGAATTCTCTTGATAAGAATGACCATCAAGTTGAGGTGGCAGTAGTAAATTCTATGAACAATTTGATAGGGTATCCCCATGGGGAAGAAACTATTTGGGGCAATTATATTTCTGTGTCACCTGTTGAAGTAGAAGAATTGCTAGATAGATTATTAGGAAACCAATCAAATTATTTTGGTCGCATGAAATAGACGTAGCTACTAGAAGAATGAGCAATTATTCGGAAATCTCCAAATAGAAGCATTTGCAGTCCGGCGTTATGCATCAAGTCAGCCCATAACGTCAGCCAAAAATGAAGTTGTCGAAGTGGAGGATAAGTTCTCGATACTTCGTTCTAGAGTGAATCTATTCTGCGATAGATACTTCAGTGAACGCCTAGTATTCACTTCTGACGCTTTTTTGGTTATTGGAATTCTTACTAGGATATCATAGCTTACGACATATCATGGATAAGAACAAACTTACCTTTGAGTCGAAGAGTCTCTCCGCCAAGTTAGCAGCAATCCTTATGGTTGCTTTTATTTTGACTTCTCTCCAGAGGTTTTCAGTGCATCCAAGCGGCGGTCATACGCATCGCCAGGCGGATACGCTGGGCATGGCGATGGTTTTTGCAGAGGATCTAAAGCAAAGAGGATTTCAGGCATTTGATTTTATTTTCCTTCCTAAGATTTTGCAAAAGGGACTTTTGGACGGAATCAATGCGTCCGAATTTCCATTGATGAATATCCTGTGTGGCCCATTCTTTCTATTAGGTTCATGGATAGGAGTATTCTGCTCATCGCTTTTCGTCTTATTAGTTAATTTGGGAGTGGCCTATTTGTTTGTTCCACGGATCGTAAGGTTTTGGGGAGTTAGACTAGACGGACTAATTTCTCTGGTAATCTGGTTTAGTATTCCCGTTATCGCAAGCCAGTCAAACATTTTCATGCCAGAAGGGTTTGCGTTTCCTTTGATGGTAGTGGGAATCTGTTTTATTCTAGAAGGTCTTGAGAATTATAAGAAATACATCTGCGGTATTTTGCTCTGTAATTTAGCAATTGCTGTAAAACCAACTGTGGTGATTAGCTTCATATTGTTAGCCGCTTTTTGGTTAATGGAGCAAAATAGAAAATATATTTACCGTTTAATTTTAGCGATAGGATTGGGAGTTTTATTCCCTTTCTATTGGTACGAATTCCATTCAAAATGGATCCTCAGCTTTGCCCAGGGTCCACAAATCTTTGCATTGGCTGGGTTCAATCCTTTTGAAAAACTCCAAGAAGTAGGGTTATCAGAGATCGTAAAACTAATTTTCAGAGAAATTTATCAAGGTCAGTTTCCAATGTTTTTGGGAATAATCTGGATATTCTGCGCTATGTGGGCGAGAGAATGGACGATGTTACTTTGCTACATCGTGTCTTTAGTCGCTGCGATCTCCTTGGACGGACCGCATATTAAGATACATGGATATTATTTCATTGGAACAGGTATAGTCACGATATTGTTGATAGCAAAGGTTCTCTCAAAATTTGAATCAAAAGTATGGATCTCCAGGCTATTAGTCCTATCGCTGTTTTGGGGCCTAATGTATGATTTAAGAGGAAATATTTGGATTTGGGCGAGAGATTCCCAATACTGGAAGGTAAATTTTTGGGAAATGGGTTCGATAGCTAGATCGAAAATACCGGAGACATATCGTTTAATTACTGACGATAGCCAGTATCCCCAAAAAATGCTATTTATAGGTAGGAGCGGATACATGGCCTCCGGAGATGTCTTCATGCCTTGCACCGATTCACATTATCGGAACGAACCGCTCGCAATTGTAGTTGATGGCGATAATTCCGATTATTTGTATTCTTGTCAGAATCGCGACGTCACTGTCGAGGTATTGAAGACATCCTTTGCAACCTGGTCCTTAATAAAGGCTGTTCCAAAAAAAGGATAGGCGATTTAGGTTGGCCTTAGGGAGCTGAAACTATATTATTTGAATTGGTTTCTTTGTTTATTGTTTTCGGGGACTTTCAGAGTCCTATTCTCTATTTTCCGAGCAGAAATGTCTCTACTATTAAGGACGAAGTTAAAAGTTATGTGAATTGTATTGAGCAATCTGTTCCTGGAAAGGGACTTGTTGCAAGTAATTTCCTAGGGCTAGTCCCGCGAGAGAAGGTCTGGACCGATCGAATTCCGGCAATGCCGGATTCACATGGCTCTGAAAGAGATAAAATTAAATTTGCACTTGTTTCGACAGTTCTTGTAAACTATTTTGACCGGTTGACCCATTCCCAGGGTTAGCACTA
>JABDFB010000080.1 GCA_013286765.1 Deltaproteobacteria bacterium | reverse complement strand
CAAAATGGTATCTGAATCAAACCCGAATCCTGGATAGTGTCAATTTGGAGCTCAAAAAAGGAGACTTCCTCTACGTTGTAGGGGGAAGTGGAGCTGGTAAGTCTACTCTTTTGCGGATCATGGCCACTGAAGAATTGCCATCGGCGGGAACTATTTCATTGTTTGGATATTCCTTGGCCAATGCGTCTTCTTCAGTACTAAGGGCCATCAGAATGTCTCTTGGATATATTCCTCAGAATATTAGGCTCATCCCGGACTTAACGGTCACTGAAAACGTGGCACTGTCCCTTTCTTTAGCCGGACATCGTATGCTGAATGCGAATTTTAAAGCCAAGATTAGCGAATTATTAAATCGCCTGGGCTTAGACGCTAAACGCGATAAGTTGGCCAGCACTCTTTCTGGCGGTGAAGCTCAGAGGGTGGCCGTCGCTAGAGCTCTAGTGCGTTCCCCGGAACTTGTGATCGCCGATGAACCTACAGGAGCTCAGGATCGGGACTTTACTTGGAATTTAATGGAGCTTTTCTTAAAGGCCAATGCTCAGGGGTCGACAGTAGTGATTGCGACTCATGATAGAGAAATTGTGCGTCGTGTAAGAAAACGTTGCGCGGTTCTCCAGGGCGGAAACGTATCTTTAGAGGATGCTCTATGTATTTATTGAGATTGGCGTTAAGACCTTGGCGGTTAGCTCCATTTAGTCAGCTTTTTTCAGCGATAGCCGTTGGGTTTTTGCTCTTTTTAACCAGCTTTTTATTCTGGTTGGAAAGAGGTCTCAAACCTGTTTTGGTACGTTTACAAGGCGAGCAAGTCATTACAGCGTACGTGTTGAAGGACGAAGAAAAAATATTGACCCAGATCCGTTCTGCCTTGGGAGACAACGGAGATTTGGAAATTAAGTATGTCGATCCCCCTCAGTTTATCCAGCTACTAAAAAATCAATACCCCGATTTAGGAAAAGAACTGGAAACCCTGGGGCAGGATGCGAACGAGATTGTTCCTAAATATATTTCTATCTCCGGTGTTTTACCCGCATCAACCTTAAGCAAAATAAAAAGTATACCAGGAATTGAAAGTGTTGAGAGTTCGAAGGATCGCTATGCTTCGATTGTGGGAGCATTCCGGGCATTACGGTGGGTTTCAAGGGTTCTCATTGCCGGTTTAATTGTAGCTCTGTTGAGTGGACTTATTCATTTGTCGCGAATGAACGCTTACTTGCATCGAGAATCGCTGTCTTTGCTCCGATTTTGGGGCGCCACAAGTTCTGTTTTAGCAACCCCCGGGATGATTTCAGGGCTAATCGTGGGAATTGTTGGCGGAGTCATTGCTTCAGGTGGCTGGATAATCGTAGGGCACGAATTGGTTCATCATATTCGCGCACTTTCGCTGATCCTAAAAACAATGCCGTCAATTCAGCATAGTTTTCCCGTGGGACTTCCTCTGATTCTTTTTGCGGTCGGCGGAATTATGGGTGGAATTGCTGGAGTGATTGGCAGTCTGTCGGCTTCATATCTTGTCAATGATAGAACTGCGGAGGCTTGATCTTGTTCCTGATGACTCTCTTGGTTTCTCTAAACAGTAGTTCGCTGTTTGCGGGAACAGAACCCAAAGCACCTCCTTTGGCGGATCGGCTTGCGGCCATTAGAACTAAGGTGAACGTTCTGGAGGAAGGCATACTTTCTGGCAAGCAGTCTGAAAATAATATACAAATACAGTTAAGAAAAATTCAGAGTCTACTTAAACTACAGAAGTTTGAGCAGGAACTGACGCAGAAAAGACTAGGGGAGTTGGAGCACACAATCAACGAACTTGAGGTGAGGCGAATTAAACTGGAAGATAAGATGAGCCTTCAAAAGAGTTCTATTCGCCGGTATCTGATGACGATTGAAAACTCCTATCAGAATGAGGCGTTGGGGAAATTAAATCCTCTGCATTTGCCTGAACAGGAAAAGCTTGAAGGTCCACGCCGTAAGATGCTCGCAAATCTGATTGATCGTGGTCTTAAGGAAGTGGAAATTCTACAGGCGGATTTATCTGATGCGGCTCAACTGCATTCTCGAATTCAGGATGAGAAACAGCAACTGACTTACTTGACCCAAGAATTGAAAGAACAAGAGAGTGTTCTTGAACTTAATCGACAACTCCAATACGATATTTTAATAAGAAAACGACAGGAGCACATGGTTCAATTCGAAAATTACCGAAAGCTCAAGACTTCGGAAGCTCAAGTAGAGCACTTAATTACCGAATTTAATGCGCGCAAGGAATTGGAAAACGATGCCAAACTGCCGGTTACTACGGCAATGATTGATCGAGCGATAAATCAAGGGACGTTTGAGAAATTAAAGGGTAAATTGCCGTTTCCTATCGAGGGTGGCAAAGTCGTAGGTGATTTCGGTCGAAATTTTGATCGCCAGAGTGGCATGCACGTATTTAAGAAGGGAATTGAAATAGCTGCCCGAAATGGATCGCCGGTACGTGCCGTTTCTGAGGGAAAGATCGCTTTTTCTGGCAGGCTTCCCAACTATGGGCAGGTGGTGATTATAGACCATGGAAATCATTACTATTCCTTATGTGCACACTTGGATAAAATTCTAAAAAAGGTGGAGGAGCCTGTCAGGACGGGAGATGTCGTTGGTTTAACCGGGGATTCTGCTAATCCACTTTATTTTGAGATTCGGGCTCGAAACATAGCAGTGAACCCATTGCAGTGGTTGTTTAATTAGTTTAGCCTAGGGAAATCTATGATCCAATTTTTAAAAAAGCTTTCGGTTTTGGGAATAGTCTTTACGGTTTCTGGTTTTGGAATTGCTGTAGGACAGAGTTTGACCCACCAAGTCCATGTGGCGGCAGCTGAAACTCAGTTTGCCAAAGCCGAAGGCAAGGGCGAAGTTTTAGCTAAGGGGTCCCAAGAGAATTATGAGTATTTAGAGCTATTCAATAGGGTTCTTCAATTTGTAAAGGCGAATTATGTAGACGACGTTAAGATGAAGACGCTGATTGAAGGGGCTATCAAAGGAATGTTGGAGACATTAGATCCCCATTCCAATTTTCTCTCAGCCGAAGTTTTTAAAGACATGCAAATTGACACCAGCGGAAAATTTGGTGGTCTAGGTATCGAAATTGGGATGAAAGATAATATTTTAACCATACTAGCGCCTATTGAAGATACACCCGCCTGGCGCGCAGGGCTTAAGCCTAATGACCGTATTGTAAAGATTAATAGTGAAAGCACTAAAGGAATGACTTTGGTCGAGGCCGTTTCTAAGATGAGAGGTAAGCCAAAGACGGAAGTGAATCTTTCCATTTATCGCGAAGGTTTTGAAAAGATCAAAGATGTAAAAATCGTTCGAGACGTTATTAAAATTCAGGCCGTCAAGAATGAACGGCTAGAGCCCGGATTTGGCTACGTGAGGCTGACCACGTTTAACGAAAATGCAGCTTCCGATTTGAAGAAGGCAATTGATGCAATGCACAAAAAAGATAAGCTGAGAGGCTTAGTCTTCGACCTTCGTATGAATCCAGGTGGTCTGTTAGATCAGGCCGTCGAAGTAGCGTCTTTGTTTGTTGATGAAGGTCCGATCGTTTCTACTATTGGACGAGATCGAAATCAGAAAGACGTCAAGTATGCTCGCAAAGGACGTGCTTACAGAGATTTCCCAGTGGCTGTTCTGGTGAATTCGAGCACAGCATCTGCGGCAGAGATTGTTGCAGGAGCCCTGCAAGATCACCATCGTGCGATTATTTTAGGTCAGCCGACTTTTGGGAAAGGATCGGTCCAAACCGTAATTCCACTTCCACCAGACATGGGCTTGAAACTGACTATCGCACGTTATTACACGCCGAGCGGTCGCAGCATTCAGGAAAAAGGCGTTTCGCCAGATATTTTGCTTGATGAGTATGACCCGAAATTGTTAGCTCAAGCGAAGATCAAGATGGAACCCTTTAGAGAACGTGACTTGAAGGGGCATATGGTGAACACGGATCGTGAAATCCGTCAAAACGAAGCCGAAAAAGAGTTCAAGAAAGAGGAGCTAGATTCTCTCGCACGTGAATTGAAGGATAAGAAAAAAGGCGGCGACAAAGATAAGAGTGATAAAGGCTCTTCGAAGGACGATGATGATATGCAACCTTATCGCCTCAATCCGAAGGAAGACTACCAGGTGAAGGAAGCGGTTCACGCGCTCAAGTTCTACGAGATTTTTAAGAACAATCTGAAGCCAATTCAGACGATTCATAAGCTCTCTTCGGAACAAGAACAGAAAGAAAGTTCTGAATCTGATAGCACTCCAGACAAGTCTAAGGAAAAAGAGGAATCGGACGATTAAACGACGACGAGCAAATCATGCATTTTGAAGAACTGCCACTATTCGCACCGAAACCACAGACGCAGCCACAACAAGCTGCTAAAGTTCCAAAACCGAGCTATTGGACGGTTGGGGAGCTAACAGCGCGGATTAAAGAGGTGCTTGAACCGGCTTTTTTTCAAATTTGGGTGCAAGGAGAAATCAGCAACTATCGTCCGGGGCCGTCCACACACGCTTACTTTTCTCTGAAGGATGAAAAGTCCTGTATCTCGGCGGCGATTTTTGGCTGGGGTGCCCGAAAGAAAAATTTCGAACTCAAAGACGGGCTCCAAGTTCTCTGTCGCGGAAAAGTGGCGGTTTATTCGCCTCGCGGCCAGTACCAGTTTGTCATTGACCAGGTAGAGCCTCTGGGGGCTGGCGCACTCCAAGTCGCTTTTGAACAATTAAAGGCAAAACTTGCAGCAGAAGGATTGTTTGATACGGCTAGGAAGCGAGCCATTCCCAAATTTCCAACCAAAATAGCGGTGATTACTTCACCCACGGGCGCTGCGATTTATGACATGCTCAATGTATTAAGACGCCTAGCGCCACAAATTCAAGTTTTGGTTGTGCCTGCCTTGGTTCAAGGTGACGGGGCTGCTCCTCAGCTCATCCGAGGTTTGGAGTGGGTGAATCAACATCGTTTGGCGGATCTGATTGTTTTGGCGCGCGGTGGGGGCAGCATCGAAGATTTGTGGTGTTTTAATAACGAGGATTTAGCTCGGGCTATCACAAAATCTATTTTGCCCGTCGTGTCAGCGGTCGGCCATGAAGTGGATTTTACCATTTCTGATTTTGTGGCAGACCTGAGGGCGCCAACGCCCTCTGCGGCGGCAGAAATGATCAGTAGCCATTGGTTGAAGGCCTCCACGCAGGTTCGAGAATTTTCGGTTCGTCTCAAAAACTTCATTGCGAAGGATCTGTCCAGCCGAAAAATGATTCTCTCGCACTTAGCGGCCCGAGTGATCAGTCCCCGCGATCGTCTGCGCGAACAAATGCAAAAAACAGATGAAGTTGGATTCCGAATCTTCCAGGCCATCCGAGTGCTGTTGGATCGAAGGAAGGCACTGCTTGGCCACGGAGTGGCAAAGATGGATGCTCTATCTCCACTTCGAGTTTTGGAACGTGGCTATACTTTAGTTCGTGATCCCTACTTAAATGGGCTTGTCGTAAAGAGTGCTCAGCAGATACAATCAGGGCAGGAGCTAGAGATTATCTTCCATGATGGCCAAAAACGAGTGCAGGCGATTTAGGGTTAGTTTTACTCTTAATATAATAAATTTTATTATTTTCTTCCTTTCTACTTCGTGCGCGACTTCGAGTCATGCGACGATCAGTCAGGATCAGGATATTCTGAAAGAAATTTCTGAATTGCGTGCTGATCTTTCTGATCAGCAAGTAGAGACAGGATCAGTCGATTTGGTGAGAGTTGAAGTTCCCAAGGCTCTCCGATCCAAATCTCTTTATGCTGAATTTGACGGAATGCAGCTGCCTCTTTTTCCCGTCGGTGAGAAAGCTCCAGGCGTCTACGAGACTCTGCTCAGCATTCCGTACGAAAGAAAGCCCGGCCCTGCTATCGTTACGGTCAGTGTGGGTCAAAAGAATGATCCCGAGGTCAAAAAAATTCCGCTGAAGTTTGAAATCAAGGAAGGGAATTACCTCTCTGAAATTCTAAAAGTGGATGGCAAGAGAGTTAATCCGAAAGGTAAGAAAATACTCGCGAGAATCGCTAGAGAACAGAAAGAAATTGGTGCGATATATTCCAAAGAGACTCCAAACAAATTTTGGACAGGGCCTTTTCATTATCCAGTTAAGAACAGCACGATAACAAGTCCGTACGGTACTAAACGCATTTATAACGGGACATTTAAAAATTTTCACACAGGCCTGGATCTAAAAGCACCTATGGGCACCCCGATTCGTTCGGCTGCTAATGGTGTGGTAGTTCTTGCGAAAGACTTATTTTTCTCAGGTAATACGGTTATTGTGGATCACGGGTACGGTGTGATGACTGTCTATGCTCATATGAGCAAAATGAAAGTCAAAAAGGGCCAGGAAGTGACGTCTGATCAGCTAATCGGATTATCCGGAAAAACCGGCCGTGTGAATGGCCCACACCTCCATTGGCAGACGGTTGTGCATCAAGTGAAGGTCAATCCACTCACACTACTTAAGGTCACTAGGTGAGCCCATGAGGCTAGTCGCTTGTTTCGCGGTGTTCGGACTAATGGCGCTATTGGTTCTTCCGAAATCCCTCCACGCGGCTCAAGCGGCAAAAGCTGAAACGGATACTAATGTTTATGAGACTCCGGGCAAAGACGGAAAAATCGTAGATCAGTTGAAAAAAGGTAACGTGTTAGAAGCGAGTAATTTGACAACCAACGGGTTCTATAAAGTACGAACATCTCGGGGCGTAATCGGTTGGGTTTCGCAGGAAGATCTCAAGGTTGAACTTACTGGCGATCAATATCGAGTTAAGCTTTCGGAACAAGCGATGAATGCAAAGCCCAAACAACAAACTAGCCATTCCGAAGAGGAAGGTCCAAAAAAGGAATTTAATTTTAAGCTCGGAATCTTCGGTGATTACAATCTATTTAGCGCTAGCGGAATTATCAATTCACTCGGGAAGTTTGGTCCGGGCTTCGGCTTTGGGGCTGAAGTCGGAATTTTCTTGAGTCCCTCTGTTGCTCTTCTACTTCGAGGCGAACAAGTGTTTAAAGGGCAGTATTTAACTGATACAAATGCCAACGTTACTGTGAAAGTGACTGCTCAAAGTTATCCTATTATGACTGGGCTTCAATTTAGGCTTCTGCATTCCCAGGATTTTTCACTATTCTTTACGGCATTAGGCGGATACGCCCTCAACACCGGTGTTAGTTCATCGGGTTCGAGTAGTGTGTCCGCAACAAATCTTCAAAACTTAAGTTCAGGAGCGCTTACTGGCTTAGGAAAGATCGATTTGTATTGGCATTTCAGCAAGCGATTCTCGCTATTTGGTGAATGCGGATACCGCTATCTTAAGTCAAGCACGTTTACGCCGAATGTGGCAGGTGGTTCGATCTTCGCTTCAAGCTTTCAGGTGGACTTGAGCGGGATCGTCGCTGGTTTCGGGTTGGCTTTTGCGTTCTAGGTCTAGGCTCTTTAAATGCCCGAACTAATTTTTTGGCTTGGGCTTGGCAGAAGATGGAGAGCCTCCAAACATTCCCAACATATCTCTCCCACCACCTAACGACTCACCTTTGCTTATGGCTTTTTTCCCTTTAAATAGATCTTTCGTACCTTGAGCCAAGGGCGAATAAACTTGCTTTAGATAGCTTAAAACCACGTGCCTATTGAATTGCAATGGCTTCTCTGGATCTAAGTCACCGACCATAGGTAGACCTCCTACCTCGGGGTCATCCTTTAGGGCCAGGATTTTGTCTTTAGAAAGCTCGGAATCAGACAGAAGGTTTCTCTCTTGCACTAGTTGAAAGGTTGCCAAAAGTTTCGAACTCTCCTTCCCTAGCTGAATAGCTTTCTTTATTTTATCTGAGTCTAAGGTTTTGCTAGGTTTTTCTTTCTCTGTCCCCACTTCTGCAGTAACGGTGACTTCAGCCGGGCTATCCAATATGACAAAAATTTCCTTTGCCACCTTGGCGCTTAGACCGGGAATTGTAACAATAATAGAGTTACCCAGAACCCCATCTTTGAGATTATTCGGTTTGAGACTACTAGGGTAGATATCAGTAATTGCTTTTCCATCAGTCCTAGCGATAGTTAATTTAATTTCGGGTGCAACTCTAAGTTCTGCATCAGCGGCCAATGCATTCCAAATAAGTTCAAGATTTTTCAGTTCATCAAATCCAACGTTAGAGTAAGTTCCTCCGAGCATATCTGCAGCTTGTTCCAAACACCCATGGTTTATCCCACTGTCGCCAAAACTGATAATGTGTATGGGATTTCCACTTTTTACCGATTTTGAAATTGCGCTTGTGCTCCCCTCGGACATGCTGCCGTTTAGGGCAGACAATAGGTTGGGGTCTCCCCCATCAGTCAATATCATTCCAGTACTCTTGCTGTAATCTAAAGAAGTCTTTGCTAACGTGTCAACAGCACTAAAAATATTTGTGTCAGTGCCCAATTTATACAGATTTCCACTGATACTTTTAACACTGTCTCCTAGATTATCTTTGGTTATTTGCTGACCTTTTAGAAGACGTCTTGTCGCTCTGTCGAATCCAAAGACGCTCACCATTGAACTCGACTTCTGCTCTGCCAACTTTCCAAGAAAGTTTGAGGCAGCTTCTTCCACTGCTTCTATTCTCCTCTTTCCAGTTCCATCAATATTAAGGCTCGCGCTCATACTTCCGCTGGTATCTAGTGCCATTCCAAATAGGGTAGAAGCAGGCGCAGACTGTGCTCCGGCAGGCGCTTGAGGGGCTTTTGATTCCAACCCTTCCAAGCTGAATTGGACCATGTAGCTGTCTTCTAATTTTCCTGCTTGGCTGCCCAATTTTCCGCCATAAGCTGAAACCTTTATTCCTGGCAGTTCCAGAGTCATATCAGCCAAACCGCGCGCGTTTGTCTGTTTTATCACCGACGCCTGTAGCTCTGCGACGCCTGGTCCCGAACCTGCGGGCATCGTTGGTGCCGGTTTATTGACTTTAGCCGCCGATGCCGCCGATGATGCGGCTAAACTAGCTTTAAGAGCTGCGAGGCCTCCTCCCGTTTTAGCTACTGGAGTCGGCTTGTCAGTTCCGGCTTTGGCTGGAGCATTCTGTGGGGAATTTAGTGCAGCTGTTTTTGAGGAAACCGAAGACGATGTAGGTCTTGAAGTTGAAGGAGTTGATGTAGGTGAAAATGCAGAGGACGACACAATGCTTCCTCTCTTATTTTCACTGTTATTTGTGACTGTTGAATTTGGTGTCGAAACTAAAGCAGGCTTATTAGTCTCCATCTTCACTGAAGGCTTAGGCGCTGAAGTTGAGGAAGAAGATGCTGCTAAGGCTACAGATGATGTTGACGTAGTTGAGGATGGTGCTGAAGATACCGAAGTCGCTGAAGAATTTGCAGATGATGGCTCAGAAGTTTCCGAAGATTTCAAATCAGAACTTTCGTTAGTAGATGAAGGACGAGTAAGCGCTCCAAAACGATACAGAGATTCTAAATGTCCTGCTTGATATTGGTAGTAGTTATCCACCCAATCTTTCCGGTTTTCTTCAAGTTCTAATTGTCTTTGCCTTATTTGTTCCTGAGTTGGAGGAGTTGGAAACACATAAATCTCTTCAATCTTATTTTCAGTTTTTTCATTACTGCTAGCACTTTTTACTTCTGGTGCTAATGCCGGCTTAACTGCTCCCGCCTTTACTGAAGGCTTAGGCGCTGAAGTTGAGGAAGAAGATGCTGCTAAAGCTACAGATGATGTTGACGTAGTTGAGGATGGTGCTGAAGATACCGAAGTCGCTGAAGAATTTGCAGATGATGGCTCAGAAGTTTCCGAAGATTTCAAATCAGAACTTTCGTTAGTAGATGAAGGACGAGTAAGCGCTCCAAAACGATACAGAGATTCTAAATGTCCTGCTTGATATTGGTAGTAGTTATCCACCCAATCTTTCCGATTTTTTTAAAGTTCTAATTGTCTTTGCCTTATTTGTTCCTGAGTTGGAGGAGTCGGAAACACATAAATCTCTCCAATCTTATTTTCAGTTTTTCCAGTACTGCTAGCACTTTTTACTTCTGGTGCTAATGCCGGCTTAACTGTTTCGGCCTTTACTGAAGGCCGAGGCGCTGAAGTAGAGGAAGATGCTACTATAGCTGCAGATGATGTTGACGTAGTTGAGGATGGTGCTGAAGATACTGAAGTCGCTGAAGAATTTGTA
>JABDFB010000079.1 GCA_013286765.1 Deltaproteobacteria bacterium | reverse complement strand
CGGACTCCACGAAAGATATTTATTCAGTTGAAATAGGTAACCGCAAATACACTGTTTATAGTGCAGCTTATGATACTTTTGGCACTGATCAATCATCTGAGAAATATTTTAAACTTCATAAGGATGTTTGCGAAGCACCGCAACAGTCAATTGAGAATCCGAGCACCGATCCGAATGCGTACATGTCGTGCTACGACGCAGTTAAGAAAAGCGTCAGTCTCGATGCTAAATGCGAATACTCAAATAATTGCGCATTTTTTGGCAAGTTCCAGCCCACGCCGCATGGACAATTTTACGCGATTTCAAATTTTGCTCGCATTCCAAGTGATTCCAAAGCAGCCAATATATCTGCTTCCGAATTAAGAAAAGCAATACCGAATGTTTGCTCGAAAAGCGCGGATGATATTCGGGACAAAAACGGTGCGTTTAAGGTCGGTTTTAAGCCTGAAGAATTATGCTTTAGGGTTTCCTTTCTTTACACCCTCATGGTGGGCGACGAAACAAACAATTTAGGCTTCGGATTTACCGCGAACAATACTGATGCCGTAATTGAACCCGCGAAACAAATCTATAAAGATGATCCATCATGGACAACCGGATTTGCTGTTCTTGAAGCCAACAAGGCTGTTGTTCACTAATTCTAGCGCTTCATTCTAGCATGAGACGGGTCATAGAGAGGCTCCGGGGCAACATACGCACGGTATCGTTGCCCCAAATACGCCACCTCTAATTCTAATCCGATTTGAGCATACTCACTTGGTAAGTACGCATACGCGATGCTCTTCCCTACCGTGTAGCCGTAATTCGCGCTCGTGACGTATCCAATCGCATTTCCGGCTGAAATGGGTGAAGTGCTCTCTTTCCGTGCTGGAAGAAAAACAGGCTCTTTTCCTAAGAGAATTATTTTTTCGTCCTCAATAATCATGCAAGAAAGTTTTCGCCGCGAAGAACCTTTGCCCAACGCTACTAAGGCGGACTTTCCGATAAAATCTCGATTTTCCAATTTCACCGCAAAGCCTAGCCCAGCTTCATACGGATTATACTCCGAGTGAATATCTGCACCCCAAAGCCTATAGCCTTTCTCCAGACGTAAAGAATCAAATGCACCACCCCCTGCTGCGATCACGCCGAAACACTGGCCTGCCTGCCAGAGTAAGTCCCAGAGATGGGCTCCGTATTCTGCTGGTACATAAATTTCCCATCCCAATTCTCCGACATAAGACATCCGCAGGGCTAGCGCTGGTACATAACCAATAAAGATTTCTTTCGCAGTAAATAGTGGAAAGGCCTCATTCGAAAAATCGCTTTCACTTACTGATTGAAGCAAAGCACGCGCCGAGGGTCCCCAAACGCCCAAGCAACAAAAGCTCGATGTTAAGTCTGTAAACTGCACCGAGTGATGGTTTTGATCCTGGCGCAGCTGTTTTAACATCCAACCGCGATCGTGCGTCCCTACCCCACCGCCCGTCACTACCCAAAATCGATTTTCGCTTCTGCGAGTAATGGTAAGATCACACATGATGCCGCCAGCAGAATTCAGCATAGCTGTGTAAACGATTTTGTTAACTTTTTGGTTGATCTGATTCGCGGAGATATTTTGTAAATAATTAAGCGCACCCGGCCCACTCACCTCGAATTTTGAAAATGCAGACAAATCGAAAAGCGCAACCGCTTCGCGGGTTGCTTTATGTTCTTGTCCAATAATCGGAGACCAGTATCGGGCATTCCATCCCTCGCGTACGGGCCAACTCTCGTCTTTGGGTAAGGAACTATTGCTTTCATACCACTGCGGCCGCTCCCAACCATTGGATTCAAAAAACACGGCCCCTAGTTCCTTCTGTCTGGAATAAAACGGACTTACCCGAAGTGGCCGCGGATCTTCGATCTGTTGAAGCGGATGAATAATGTCATAAACTTCTCGAAACTGTTGAGCACCTCGTACCCGCGCGTAACTCGGGCTGAGAGCATGACGATCGAACCGATTAGCGTCGAGTTCTCGTAAATCCACCTTTGGTAATTCACCGTTCATTAACTCAGCGACGACACGGCCAACCCCTGGTCCATGAGTCACCCAAACGCCTTCAGCCATCCAAAACCCTTTGACCTCGTCGGACTCACCCACCAGAGGATTTCCATCTAACGTAAAGGAAAACAGTCCATTAAAACTCTCAGCAAACTTTGCGCCTTCCAAGCAGGGCAAAAGATGGCAGGCATTCGCAAAGGCTTTATGAAAGTCCTCTTGCTTCAAAGGACGTTTTGCATTTTCTCCAATCAAATCGGGATCTACTAAAACCGGTTCGTGGCTATAGGATCCAATTCCAATCGTATCGTAATATTGGCGGAAATAGAGTCCATGATCCTGATTTCTTAAAATAGGATAAACCACTTCTGCGGTCTGGTTGGTCAGTTCCTTTACCGGCGCCGTCCTTACATAGTGATGTTGAACGGGAACCAACGGAATCGGAACTTCGACCATCTTTCCAATCCTCGGTCCCCAAATTCCGGCACAAACTAAAACGCGAGAAGTTTTTATTTTTCCCCGGGAGGTAGTCACACCACAGATTTGCTTTCGTTGTTGTTCCTTCGCAGTTTCAATCCCGAGAACTTCTGTATTGCTAATAAACTCAACGTTTCCGCGCGATGCCCATGCGAGCGCTTGGACAGCTCTGAGAGCCTTTGCAACTCCATCTGATGGTACAGAAAGAGATCCGAAAATTTGAGAGGGATTCAAAAGAGGTACTCTCTGAAGAGTCTGCTCTCTCGTTAGTAATTCTGCCTTTAATCCCCAAGCATGCGCTCGACCCCATTTAATTTTTAGTTCTTCCAGGCGCTCCGAAGAATAAGCAATTTCGAAGCTGCCTACGCTGTAAAAACAGGGCTGATCTTCGAAACTTAAACTTCGATAGGTCTCTACGCTCCATTGTGCCAGCTGACAAATAGTTTTTGATGCATTTAGTTCGAAAACCAATCCAGGTGCGTGCGAGGTCGAACCTCCGGTCGAAAATCCTGCTTCAAAAAGAGGGCCTTGGTCGATCACTACTATGTCTTTCCACCCTTTTTTTGCTAAAAAGTGGGCCGCACTGGCACCGACAATTCCTGATCCAATAATAACAACTTCCGCGGTTTCCTTCATAATTCCAACTCTAATTCTTATTTTGCTTAGTTCCCTCAAACCTAGATAGACGATGCAACGTAATATCGTGTTGGGTCGAGCCATGCTGAACGAGATCGGCCATAATTTCCCCCACGACACTGCAGAACTTAAATCCGTGTCCGGAACACGGCGAAGCAATGCAGACTTGTTTATATTCCGGATGAAAATCTAGAATGAAATGCTCGTCAGGAGTATTCGTGAACATACACGGCACAAGCGACATGGTGGGTCCCGCGGCAAGAGGCAGGTACTTTTCAACAAAAGTTCTCAGTAGCTTTTCGTCC
Source organism: Deltaproteobacteria bacterium (assembly GCA_013286765.1). The sequence continues at coordinate 6,898 of JABDFB010000079.1, read as the reverse complement.
GCCAACGTACACTTTGATCCAAGTTCATCGGGAACGACTTTTTGCCCTAGATGATGGTAACAGCCGAGTTTAAAACCGGGAACTCCATAAATCGGAAGACCATAAAATCTTCCTTCGTCCACAAGAATATTAAATACAGGAAATTTTTCCGGTTTAAACAAATTTTGTTCTATGGGCTGAAACCATCCGAGCACCTGTCTCTCCGGCACAGCTACTGGAGCTAAAAATTTTGCTTGCTCCCCAACCCAAGCACCTGCCGCAATCACCAGGTGATCTGCTTCATACGTGGAAGATCGATTGGTTCTTACACGCACCCCACGTGAGGTCGGTTCCCAATCGAGCACTTGCTCCTGGGCGTGGATTTCAGCACCAAACGCCTGCGCGATTTGAACATGATTAACTATACATCGCTCGGGTAGAAGAAAGCCTCCTTCTGGCTGGAATACCGCTAAGTGCTGCTGTGGCAGCTGATAACCAGGAAACCGCTTGTGTAGATCACCCTGACTTAAAATTTCATGCGGCAGATCGTGAAGTTCGCAAGACTTCCGCGAACCTTCAAAAACCTCGCTTCCCTCTGGGCCCGCATCGATCGAGCCTGTGACGTAAAGAAGCTTCTCATTTGCAGCAAGTTCTAGTTCGCGCCACAGCTGATAGGCCCGCCGCAACAACGGTACATAAGAGGGATGTTCGTAGTAACAGAGCCTAATAATCCGCGTAATTCCGTGAGACGAGCCCAACGCATGAGGAATGTTATGGCGTTCGAGGCCAAGGACTTTTAGCCCACGCCGTGCCATATGGAAAGCAGCGGCGCTCCCCATGCCTCCTATTCCAATTACAATAGCATCATAATGTCCCGTAATAGCCACGAGCGAGTTCCCCATCCCCTTCCGGAATTCGATGCTTCCCAACCATGCGATCGATCAGAATATTCTGAAACCGATGAATCGGCTCTTCGTAGCGGTGACACATTCGACCGCCTGGATAAGGTATGGCCGCTAGTCCCTGCTGTACTCTTTGAACCGCTTCGAAATCCTGTCGATTAACAAGATCCCAATATTGAAAAATTTGTTCGAAGTTCTTTGAATAAGCTTCACATTCAGCTTCAGACTCTGCATGAGCGACAGATTCATGCACCAACAGATCAACATGTTCGAAGGACTTTCCCACGCCATCAGGCCGGACCATTAACGTGAATACGTGATTCGGCAAAATGAACAAAGAAATATTCGGAAAAATATGAATCCAGTAAGCGCTCCGCGCCTCCGTCGCATCTAACCCGGGCATTACCGGCACCGACTCCAAGGGACTAGAGGGATCACTTGTGAGCGGCGAAGTACAGAATCCCATGTACATGCCTGGCCCTTGATAACGGTGATGGTCATTGCCCTTGGAAACTCGGTTTAGTTCCGGATGAATATAAGGCACGTGGTAATACTCAATAAAATTTTCGACAATCAATTTCCAATTCGCTTTTACTTCGTAGTCTTTTCGTTTGATCAATTTCAGATCAGCCAACGGATGCCTAGGAAATCGTTGCGGCAAATCGCCTAACCACTCGCTAAGAGGGCCGGCATCTAAATCCAGATTTACGAATATAAAACATCCCCAGGTGTCGACCTTGGCTTCAAGCAGGCCATAATCGCTCTTACAAAAACCACCCAAATCGTTCCCATTAGCATTAGGCAGATCATAATATTTCTTATCTTTCTCCGGCAAATCGAGACCTTTGAAATAAGGAGTCCCCTGCAGACATCCTGCGGTAGAATAAGTCCAACTGTGATACGGACATCGAATGGCCGAATATTTTCCGTCTTCAGAAATAAGCCGGGAACCACGGTGTCTACAAACATTGTAAAAACAGTGAAGCCGTTTTTCTCGATCTCGAATCAGAAAGAGAGGCTGTCCGCCGACCTGAGTCAGAAAAGCCAATCCGGGCTCTTGAACTTGTGAAGTATAACCGACGCAAACCCAGCCTTTTCTAAAAACGAGGTCCTGCTCCAAATCGTAGAACTCCTGAGTTCGATAAGCATCTGGAAGTAGAGTACGTGCACGGCTCACAGGCTCGCGAGTAGCAAGGTAAGTCTCTTCGCGGGTGTACATTCGCTTGGCGTTTAGAGTTAGTATATTCTTCACGACATCCCCCACTTAATGACGGGTCAGAGATAGCGCAAAAACTCTATTGAGTCAAAGCCGATTGCTACTAACGGTATAATATCGTTACAAGATGTGCTATTTTCGCAGGGCATGACTACTCACAGCAATGCCGTGGATATCAACGGATCGAAGCAGTGGATCTACTTGAACAAACTCGGAAGTTCCGCCAGGACTCTTTTCTTTCTACACGGGGGCCCTGGGTGGGCGGATGCGCCATTTGCACATCTGATTTGCAAAGATCTATTTCAAAAATTCAACATCGTCCATTGGGATCAGCGCGGAACGAACCGATCCTACAACAAGGAAGATCCGACACCAAAAATCACCACCGAACAACTTCTCAGCGATGCCGAAGCTATTCTGCAATGGCTGGAAGATGAGCACAAAATAAAAACATCAATTGCTATTGGCCACTCCTGGGGCAGTTTACTCGGTGTGAAACTGATCTCAAAAATTCCTAATCGTTTCGAAGGCTACGTCGGCTTAGGACAATATGTCACAGGAGAAAGAAGTGAGCCTCTTTCACAACAGGATGCTATTCAAAAAGCCAAAGACCAAAATCGCGCCGATTTAGTATCAGAGCTCGAACGTTTTCCCCCGGACTTCTATAAAAATCTGGGTCTATTGTTTCGACAACGCGAAATCGTTTCCATCCTTGGCGGAGAATTCAAACAGACTCCGAGTGAAACTGAATTTAAAGAATGGCTTGACTCTGCACCAGAAGCGTACCGAAGTACCTGGAGCCAGATGTACTCTTCTTGCGTATTTTCCTGCCAAACACTATGGCCCGAATTACTCAGATCGAATTTGATTCGGGATTATCTCCGGATTCCGTTACCCGTCTTGTTGATCCACGGCAAATTTGATCTCTGTACACATCCTCAGGTCGCCAAAGAATGGTTTAATCTTCTCCAAGCCCCCCCAGGTAAAGAGTATATAGAATTTGAAAATTCAGCTCACTGGCCACAAATCGAAGAAAACGCCAAGTTTGTTAAAATCATTTGCGAACGCTGGAACCGAGACTGATAGGCCCACTTCCATAGTACGTAAAGAAAAGTGCGCCCCCTAGAATAGAGATATTCTTCATAAAATGGATTTGCTGCATCGGGACCATTTCAGGATCTGGAAGCCCCCAAAAACGATGCATCATGAAGGTCACTGGAACAAGAAATATAACGATGAGCCATGCTCCGATTTTAGCGTGGTAACCTAGCAAAATACTCAATCCCCCAACTAGAGCTAAAATCCCGGACAAGGGCACTAGTACATTTGCGAGCGGCACACCTTGCGCTGCAGCCCACTGAATTTCGCCTTGCGAAAAATGACCGAATGAAGCCACAATAAATATTAATGAAAATAAGATTCGCCCTATAAAAGGAATCAACCGCATCATATGATCCTCCCCTGAACTAGTCCGGCTTCGCCGGGACTTCCTGCAAATCCAGGCAGACACACCGTATTCCGAATCTCAAAAAATTGGTAGAATAATTGCAGCTTTTCTAGTTTGCAAAAAAGGGGGGTTACCTATGCAACGTTTCATAGCCGCACTAGCTCTATTGTTCTTGGTGCAAAGCGCTTCAACAATGGCCACGGAGGCTACGAGTCCCGACTCTGAAAAGCACTATAACTCACTCAAAACAAAAGAACTATCAGTGCAATTTAGAGATCCTGTCACCGATGCCCCGGTCGTCGGTTCATCAATATTTGAAAAGGGCACATCAGAAATCAAATGCCGAAAGTTTGGAGCGGTAGTTCCGAACCCTACGTATACCTATGAGTGCTATAAAAAAGGTCATGGTGAATTTAGCGCTGAAGCCAAATATGCCGAGATGCCTGTAAACGAATTTCGAGTGATCTACTCGGATGCCCAAACAGGCAGACCTCGAATCGGCACAAAGATTTTCGAAAAATCTGATGATAGTTATCTCTGCCAAAAGATCTCGGCAGTGGTTCCAAATCCAGTTCCCTGGTATGCCTGCTACCAGAAAATCTGATACTCGGACTACTCTGAGGCTGCACGAACCTGATATCGACTAAAACAAATTGACGCTACTTCTCTTGCAAGATAAGAGGAAGCGATGCGTATCTCCTTTCAGCTGTCTGCATGCACCATCACACTTGTTTCACTCTTGGCTTCCCCTCTTCCTTCCAATGCGTCTGACAATAGGACGATTGAGGGAGAACCCAAATCCATTACGGTCGATCGAATCGGAAGAGGTTTGCGCTCAGAGACTCTAGTGGAAGCAAGAGTCGTAGCTAATCGCTACCAAGTTACTACCAGATACATAAGCGAAACTGTCGACGTACCGTTCCAAGAATGCGTGGAGAAGGAAGGCTCCGGGGACGGCGACTGGAAGGGCGCTTTTGAATTTGATCGATTTCAAAAGCCCGCACGACTTGCAGATGCCATTAAAGGCCTCGAAATCCAAACAGCCACCCATATGGTTAACCAAGGTTATTTCGAAGTGCAGCCACGGACCTGGACGGAATTTTGTGCTGAAATCAGTAAGGCCGATATGCAGATTCAGAACGGCCTAACCAAGGAAATTACTGTTAAGCACGGCGATGAAAATAAGAAGAATTTGGGCTTTACGAGCGAAAAGCAATGCGAAACACGATATCGCAGAGATACTGTTCTTAAGCCAACAGTAAAAAAAGAGTTTTACGATGCCAAGACACTAAATTTTAGAGTGTTTATTGAGAAAGGCCACCTCCTGAACGGTGAACGAGAATATTTTAGAATGACGTATGATGGATTTAAGCCATCCTTGCGTATAGATTCTAATTTCAATACCTACACCATTCTACCGCCACACGAAGAGGGAAACCAAGTCATCTACGATGTTCTTGGCTCAAGAAGGCATGTCTCTCCAATCAACTCCTTATCTATCCTTGCCTCGAACAATAGTGGGGAGATGGCACTTAAAATTACCGACACTGCATTTGATCCCGAACTCGGAAAGGATGCAGGAGAGGCAATTGCAGAAGTGACATTGTATCAATATAGATGGCTTGGCTTCTTTAACAAGTCCTTGGGAACTATCCAAATCTCGCTTTCAAAAAACAACAGAGAGACGATCGCCAATTCCCATATGCGTCCAGAGCCAGGTTCGCACGTATACGCCTATTACAAGCTTAAGAGAGTTGATAGTTCTTATTATTCAAATAATCCTTCTGAAAGCAAATCTACGAGCTGGGTAAAGTTTTAGCAGGGAACGGAAGAACCTGATACAAAACGATGGTTCGAATTTCGCAGACAGATATAACTTAGCTATAGTACACTAATATTAAGAATTAAAACTAAATTTGTGAATAGCATTACAACCGAAACTTATACTAGGTTAAAACATGCTTGAGCACGGCTACCGAACACTCCTATTCCTCTCTGTTTTTTCAACTATTCTCCTTACAGCAGCCCCAACTCCGGTACGATCGGAATCTGTAGAACAAGACACCCAAAGCGACACTCACGGTAAGCAAAAAAAACAGGTAATCACTCGTATGGGATCGGTCGGCCCACATGGCGGTCATATTGTTGAAAGCAAAGAACATCAATTTGAAGTTAAACTTGAACCTGAAAAAAAAGTCGTGAAAGTCTATACCCTCCGTTCTACAAGCCAGCGGCCTAATGCGTTGAAGGTTGTCTTGTATGAAACCCCAACAATCGCTCATCACATTGATCTAAAAGCAGTTGATCTCACACAGACCTTGCCTCAATTCGTGGGACAATTGTCCGTTGCAAATACCAGTTACGTAGGTATAGGAATTCATATTACTCCTTAAAAAGTTTATGCCGACAAACCAGCGCTCCTCGTCTTAGTCAAAATCTAAAAATTCTAAAAAAAATATTATTTTTCGAATCAATTTCTTGACGAAGCCAAAATCGAACGTTAGCCTTTATGGAATATTTAAAAACTGTTTTGATCGCTACACCAGGGGGATAGCACCATGAGACTATACACATTTCTTGCGCTCATCTTTTGTATGAGCACGACCGTACAAGCACAGACATTGCCGGATAACGATCTTTATAAGGAAGATAATCCATTCATAAGCAATGGAATTAGTAAGGAAGAATTTAATGGAGTCATAGATTCACTTGTTAAGCTCTATCAACCCATTATTGGTTCACACAAGGGCCTACTCGTCGTTTCACGTAAGTGGGATGATTCGACTGTCAATGCCTCAGCCATGCAACTCGGACCTTTCTGGCTCGTCAATATGTACGGTGGTCTCGCTCGTAGAGCCGAAGTTACACAAGATGCATTTGTTCTGGTCATGTGTCATGAACTGGGCCATCATCTCGCCGGATTTCCATTCGTTGGAGGACAGTGGGCCGCAAATGAGGGACAAGCCGATTATTTCGCGACTCAGGTTTGTTCGCGCGCGCTCTGGTCAAATGATACGCAAAAGAATGCCGAAGCAGTGGCAACAGTCGATCCTATAGCTAAAGAACAATGTGATCGGGTTCATGAGATTCGTGCGGACAGAGAACTTTGCTACAGAACAAATAACGCTGGTTTCCAACTTGCGCTTCTCCTTTCTCGTTTGAATAAGAAAGGTACCAAAGATCCGGCTTTCAGCACGCCGGATAACACCACCGTGCACGAGACTTCTGATGGTCACCCAGCGGCTCAATGCCGTTTGGATACTTACCTCCAAGGTAGTCTTTGTAAGGCATCGTTTGATTCCAGAATTATTCCTGGTAAGGACGTCACTCAAGGCCGTGACAGCGTTGAAGCTG
>JABDFB010000078.1 GCA_013286765.1 Deltaproteobacteria bacterium | reverse complement strand
GTTAGACAAACTTCCCTATATTCATGCCAGATGGGTAATGGGGAATGGCCTGGATGCCGATTATTTCGAACGCAGAGAGGACAGCCGGTGTTTGGAAGATCGTGACGGACTTCCTGTAATTCTTTTCAAATCAGATTGGGGATTGCGTTGGGCTGAGGAAAACTACAAAGACCTTAAATTCCTGAAGACGTCACCGATCGGCTAGAAGTCGAGATCTCAGAATTTGCCAACTAGCAGTCACACCGCATTTCGCGAGAGCGGACATCCTGTCCTTCGCAACGAATCGCCATCCTGGCTGTTGCGAATCTCGCGAAATGCGGTGTGACTGCTAGTTGGCAATCCCTAATAACCCTTCTAGCGTAACAGAAACCACTAAATCTCCCCAATGTACGACCTAGCTACCCGACCGTCGCTGTACCAGATTGTTCCGATAAATGGCTCTTGCGAAACGACCTTTGGCAAGAACAGTGAATCACCGGGCCAGAGATTCAGATCTAGGAGCTGATGCTTTTGAATCCAATGCAGCACTCCCTCCGGAATTTCACGACCTTCTAGCGCTTTCATTTCTGCATCGGTGAGAGCCAAATCTGCTCGAAAAACAAAGACTGTCCAATCTTCACTCTTATGGGGTTTGAAATTAGGAAATTGAATCACTCCGAGTGCTCGAAGGTTCTCGGGCTGTATCGTGATGCCCGACTCTTCCTGAACTTCTCGCACCGAAGCTTCCCAAGGCGATTCATCGCGTTCGCATTTACCACCCAGGCCATTCCACTTGCCTTGGTGAAAATCGGGCGTGCCCCCTTTGGATGCATTTCTATGAATCATTAGGACTTTGTCCGCGCAAAAAACATAAATGAGAACCGCCGGTATAACTTTTCGCTCACCCGACTCAAAAGCGTTACTGCTCATACATCTTGTCACTCAACCATCTTGTCATTCATACATTTTATTGATCACGTCCACGTATCGCTTTTCAATCACGTCCCGTTTCATCTTCATGGTAGGCGTCATCTCACCATCCACAATGGAAAAGTCCCTGCTCAAAACGACGAACTTCTTAATTTGTTCAAAACTCGCCAATTGTGAATTCAAACGCTCCACATGGAGCTTTATTTCTCTAACTATTTCCGGGTCTGTAATCGTAATCTGCGCGAAATCACCCTTACCACCCGTTTTGAGTTCCGCCATCCTGGTCTCTGATAGCGTAATCAACGCCGACAGGAATCGCCTTCCCTCGCCCACCATACATACTTGGCCAATCGCTGGGGCTGCTTTCAATGCCTCTTCTATAGGAAGTGGCGCTACCAATTTACCGCCCGATGTCTTTAACAATTCCTTTTTTCTTCCCTTAATTCGCAATAAACCGCGGCTGTCAAATTCGCCTAGATCTCCGGTTTTGAGCCAATCATTTTCAAAAGTCTGCGCCGTGTTCATTTCATCTTTGTAATAGCCTTTGAAGACGTGTCGACCCTTGGTCAGAATTTCACCATCTCTCGCGATCTTCATTTCAATATTCCCAACAGGCTTGCCAACCGTGCCGGCGGAGTCGACCTCTTTTTCTGTCATACAGATCACACCAGTGGTTTCTGTTTGCCCAAAGTCCTCCAGAATCTCTAACCCAATCGATCGAAACCATCGGCAAACATGTACTGGTAGAGCGGCCGCACCCGAAGCACAAGCATCAGTCTTCGCTAATCCCAAGGCTTTGCGAATTTTGGAGAGAACAAGTCGATCTGCCGCTTGAAACTTTATCCACTCCGACACACTCGGACTTCGCCCTGAATATTTCAAATCTGCGATATATGCTCCCGTATCCAAAGCCCATTTAGCCAAGTATTTCTTTGGAATGGGGCTTCCATTGACTCTCAGCAGTACTCCTTGCATCATCTTTTCCCAAAGGCGTGGTACACAGAGTAACAAACTGGGTTCCACCTCGGGAAGTTCATGTCCTAGGTTTTCGAATTTCGAACAGAAGTTAACGGTGTATTGTCGACTGATGCCGGCTCCGACGTTCTGAAGTTTTTCGGCAATATGACAGAGCGGTAAAAAAGAAAACAAACTCCCTTTGAACGGCAAATCCCAATGCTTGGTCACCAAATCAATGGTATAAATCAGATTATCCTGTGAGATCAGCGCTCCTTTGGGATTCCCCGTCGTCCCCGACGTATAAATGATAAATGATCCCGCGTTCGGATCGAGCTTCTGCAGATACTGAGAATAGGATTTGACCCCTTTTTGAGATCCTAACTTTTTCCCTTCGGCCACCGCCTTTTCGTAACTAATAGCTTTCGGAGAAATAGATGTGTCACCATCCATCGCGATCACAAATTCGATATGGGACGGCAACGGCCCCCCCTCAATCGATCTTTTGTAATATTCCTTATTTTGGACACAGAAAAATTTTGCTTCCGTGTGTTTCAGAATATAGGAGATATCCTTGTAAACCGAATTCGGATAAATCCCAGCCGACTTAGCCCCCAGCAGAACCGTCCCTAAATCCAAGTGAACCCATTCAGGAGAGTTAAAGGAAAAAATAGTCCCCACATCTTGAGAGGTGACTCCGCGCGACTCTAAAAAAAGTGCTAGCCAATAAACACGGTCGAGAAATTCTTTCGCCGAAATCGGCACCCACTCTTTACCCGCTTTATAACGTTGTGCAGCGCTTTTTGGATCAGTCTCGGCCCAGGCCGCTAAGCGGTGAAGGATGGTTGACATACATTTTCCCCTTTTTGATAAGACTTAACGATCGCGACGGAAATGTCAATCACACCTATCATAATCAGGAATTCTGTGGCTAGCAACGCAAGTCGCGTTTTTTGTGAGAGCAAAACTTAAAAACGGATAAGATTATATTTCTTGTGTTGGCGGCGGTTCACTGTCTGTGGAAGTGAATTTGGGAATAAGCGCTGTATAGGCCTCAGTGGCTTCACGAATATCGGTTCGGACATCCAGAACTGACAAGAAAATAAAAACGCCACCCAATTTTCGATCTAGAAAAACTACCTCGCGCGGCGGCGTTCTCAGCCGAAACGCTAGTATAAACTCCGCTCCCTTTTTTGCCACGCGTTTGGGCAAATCGCTCTTGGACCAAAGATAATGACCATCGGTGTTGTAAAGTTCCGGCGGAAGATCTGCAGGGGCAATGGCGGAACCTGGAATATAGAACGGTTCCAGGATTAAAAAACAAAGTTCCATAAAATGCGCACGCTGTTCAGGCGTATCTTCAAGGCGCAAGAAGCCCAACTTCGAAGCTGCTTCAGAAATGAGATCGCTATCGTGGTAAAAAGACCCGCGCACCATCTGGCGATACGAATCACCAAAAGTTTTTGAAAGCTTCCGAACCGCTCCGAAATCAAAAAGTATTAACCGATCCGCTTCACCGTCCTCACCTAGTCGAACGCGATAATTTCCAAAATGGGGGTCTGTTTGAACTGCACTGAACTCAAAAACTTCACGAAAGTAGAGCTGAATGAACGCAACCCCGAGGGCGTTTCTTCGTTCCTGAGATAGACCCTTCACTTCTGGACTATCCACTGGAACGCCTTCCTCGAGAGAGGTGGTGAGAATACGCTTCGTCGAATACTCGGGAATCACTTCCGGAACGATATAGCGAGGATCATCGGACAACCATTTATAAAACTCCTGGGTAATCTCTAGTTCCCGCTGGTAGTCCACTTCTTGATAGAGCATATAACGCACTTCTTTAAAAAGCTCGTCATACCTAGGACCTTTGGGAATCAGTTTTGAAACAGACAATATAGAACGAAGAGCTTTTAAGTCACTCTCGATAGCTTGATCAACGCCGGGATATTGAATTTTCATCGCCAGCCATTTACCGTCGGATTTTCGTTTCGCTCGATGGACCTGTCCGAGAGAGGCCGAAGCAATCGGTTCCGGATCTATTTCCAGTTCGTTGAGCCTCTCTTGTGACAATTGCCTGCGAATGACTTTTTCAATCGCGTTCCACTCCAGCGGAGGCGATTGATTCTGCAAAGACTTGAGTACAGCGTTGACTTCTGGTGGTAGGAAGTGCTCCCCATAAAGGGAGATGAGCTGGCCCACCTTCATTAAGCTACCCTTCAATTGTCCGAGTTCTTTAGTCAGAAATTCCATCTGAGCCAGTAGCATGGCTCGAAAACTCTCGGTTTTTTGCGTTTCGCTTGCAAAAATGGTCCCCACCGCGTGCGAAGCTGCCCGTGCACCAGCGGATACGGAAACTCGGGCCAATGCAAGGCCACGAGAAAATGCACCCGATTTAATCTTACTCAATTTCTCTTTTGTGGTTTTCACGGGCATAGCAAGAGTCAGACTACCAGATTTCATGACGACGCGCTCTAAATTGTGATTTGCCATTCGGACTCGGGTCATGTTAGGGTCACGTCCATTATGGCCAAAAGACTGAGTATTAAGCACAGGAAACGCAGACACGATCAACAAACCGCCTATCTTCAAGACAACGGTCCTGCTTCGCACAAAGTAGCTGACGAACGTAGTAAGAAGGCGTTGAAGAAAAAAGCCTATAAAATGACATAAGCTGTCGGACACCTAGGCCGCGGCCTGCGCCGAAAACGCATCGGTTCCAAAGACATACGTCAAAACTTCTTCGACATTGTCTACTAACGTAAAGTGAATCTGGTCTCTGACTTCCTTGGGAATATAGATAAGGTCCGATTCATTTCTCTTAGGTAAAATAATATGGTTCAGTCCCGCGCGATGGGCGGCGAGAACTTTTTCTTTTATTCCGCCAACGGGAAGAACAGCTCCGCGCAACGTGAGTTCTCCTGTCATGGCCAAATTAGAAAAAATAGATTTTGTTAAAAAAAGCGAGACGATCGCGCATAAGATCGTAATTCCTGCAGACGGACCGTCCTTCGGAATCGCTCCCGCCGGCACGTGAATATGAATATCGTATTGACTCAAGTCGTAGCTTTTTCTCAGTACCATGGCCATCATAGAACGCGACATCATGGCGCGTGTCACACTGAGAGCGATTTGTGCGGACTCTTTCATTACTTCCCCCAGTTGGCCCGTCAAAATCAAATTGCCTTTTCCACTGGGCATAACAGTAGCCTCAATATACAGAATATCGCCACCTTGCGGCGTCCAAGCCACTCCAGGAGCAATTCCGGGTTTCATAATCCGTTCTGCTTTTTCAGGAAAATACTTCTCAGGACCCAAAAATTCTTGTAATTGTCCTGGGCCTAAATCAATAGCTCTGCCATCCGTCAGAGTACTACCGCTCTTGTCCTGCCACTCGACTACTTTTTCAGCGGTTGCCCGAAACAAGGCTGCTATTTTGCGCTGTAAATCACGCACACCGGCTTCACGTGTGTAGTGTGAAATAACTTTGCATAGTGTTTCATCGGGTAGAATCACTTGATTGTTTCTCAAGCCATGCTCGCTCAACTGTTTAGGAATCAGGTATTTTTTCGCAATCTGCAGTTTTTCATACGAAGTGTAACTGCTGACTTCAATAATTTCCATCCGATCTCTGAGCGGTGGTGGAATGGTATCGACAACATTAGCGGTGGTAATAAAGAAGACATCACTTAGATCAAACGCCAGATCGATATAGTGATCGGTAAAATTCCTATTCTGTTCGGGATCTAGAACCTCTAGCATGGCAGAAGACGGATCACCATGAAAGTCGGCGCGCAGTTTATCAATTTCGTCGAGAAGCATCAGAGGATTTCGTGTACCAGCACGTTTAATGCTCTGAATAATTCTTCCCGGCATCGATCCCACATAAGTGCGCCGGTGGCCGCGAATCTCAGCTTCGTCGCGTACCCCACCCAAGGATGTACGAATAAATTTTCGGCCCATCGCTCTTGCAATGGATTGACCGAGCGACGTTTTTCCAACACCTGGAGGACCTAGTAAGCATAGAATTGGTCCACGAATATCGTTTTTCAATTTTGCGACTGCAAGAAACTGAAGAATTCTCTTCTTCACTTCCTCTAATCCATAGTGATCTTCATCCAGAATTCTCCGCGCTCGTTGGAGATCGATTGGGCTTTCTGTTTTTTTATTCCAGGGCAACGCAGCTAACCATTCCAAATAGGTTCGAAGAACATGATATTCCGCCGAAATCGGCGGTAGTGCTCGCAGTCGTCTCAATTCCTCGCCAGAATGTTTAAGAGCTTCCTCCGGAAGTCCCGCCTCCTGTAGTTTGAGTTCTAACTCGTCAGCAATTCCCTCACCTGGTTCTTCGCCGAGTTCCGATCGAATCGTTCGCAACTGTTCGCGCAACAGAGCTTCGCGTTGGGCTTTGTTGAGCCGCTCGGACATTTTATCTCGAATTTCTCGTTGCATCTGCAGCGTTTCTCGTTCTTTTCTCATTGCATTCAGGAGTTTTTCAATTCGCTCGTTGATCTGAACCATTTCGAGCAATTCCTGTTTTTCGGAAAGCGACAGACTTAAGTATGCAGCACAGACATTGCACAAGTAGCCAGGGTCTTCCACTCGGTCAATCAGCTTAATGAGAGGTTCCGTGGCACCTGGCAAGAGCTCTATTACTTCGCGTGCAAGTTCCTTGAGATTGTAGAAAAGTGCTTGATTACGCACTTCATAAGTCGAATAAACGTCTGAGACAATTTCGCCGCGCGCTTCTAAATACCCTCCCGGCGAAAGATTATATTCCATCACCCGATAGCGGCCGATTCCAGTAACGATAATTTGTCGGCTGCCTTGTTCCGTCGGGGTCGATCCTTCAACTTTACAAAGGGTTCCCACTTTGTGGAGGTCTTCAATTTGAGGATCACCCGTAGTGAGTACTCGCTGCGTAACAACGACAAGCAAATTGTCGGCATTTTGAGATTGCTCGACCGCTTTAATACTTCTCCCTCGGCCCACAACTAAAGGCATTGACACTCCCGGGAATAAAACGGCATTCCGTATCGGTAGAACGGGTAAAGAAGAAGGAACATGCTCCATATAAAAACTTCAAAAGCAAATTATGAGCCTAGGCCACGCAAGAATTCCTGCAGGCTGCAATGAGATTGACAGAACGGCCTCTAAATTATACGAAGATTTGCTATTTAGGTGCCACTTAAACTATAGAAAGTAACTATGAGAGAGTCACTATGACCCCGGAACAACTTGCAGGTAAACTGAAGTCCCTTGCCCCAAATACCCAGGTGAATGTGGTTGACCTTACGGGTACGCAGGACCACTATCAAGCCGTTATTGTATCGCCCGCTTTTGACGGGAAAATGATGATTGATCAGCACCGGATGGTTTTTGCATTAGTTCAGTCTGAAATTGATTCGGGAGAAGTGCATGCACTTACTATCAAAACATTTACGCCAGAGCAGTTTAGCAAAGCGAAAAAATAGGTGAGAAACTAAATTAATTTATAAATAAACAAATTTAAAAAGGAGTTTAAAATGGCCCATCCACTGACCTCAAAAGTTGAAGAGAAAGTTAAGTCCTCCCCGGTAGTAATCTTTATGAAAGGCACACCGCAGTTTCCACAATGTGGATTTTCAGCTCGGGCCTGCCAGGTTCTGCGACAAGCTGGAGCCACAAATTTAGTAGGAGTTGATGTCCTAGCAGATGATCCGCTCTGGGATGCGCTAGAAGATTTTACGCGCTGGCCAACCGTTCCTCAGATTTTCATCCATGGAAAATTTGTCGGTGGCTGCGATATTGTCTCTGAAATGTACGAAAGAGGCGAATTACAAGATTTGCTCAAAGAACCAGATGGAACAAGTGATCGGAAATAATCCAAGTGGAAATAGCACCTCTCATTAGAGACTTAGCAGTCATCCTCTGCGTTGCCGGCCTAGTTTCTTTGCTATTTCACAAAATCCGACAACCTGTCGTTCTCGGCTATATTCTTGCCGGAATGATCGTTGGGCCGAACACACCGCCCTTTCCACTAGTTAAAGACATTCCCAGTATTCAGACCTGGGCTGAACTCGGCGTAATATTTCTCATGTTCTCCCTTGGCCTAGAATTTAGCTTTCGCAAGCTGGCGGCAGTCGGGTTCTCTGCAGCGTTAACTGCCTGCTTTGAAGTAGTGATTATGATAGCACTGGGCTTTGCAACGGGCCGGATATTGGGATGGTCGACCGTTGATAGTATTTTTCTAGGAGCAATGCTTTCCATTTCGTCGACGACGATTATCATTCGTGCGCTCGATGAACTGAAACTTAAGACGCGGCGTTTTGCTGAGATGATTTTTGCGGTTCTCATTGTGGAAGACCTAGTTGCGATTCTCGTTTTAGTCGGTCTTTCCACTTTTGTGATAGAAAAGTCGTTTTCGGGCCTGCTTCTTTTGACCTCGGCGTTCAAACTCATTCTGGTGGTGGGTGGCTGGTTCCTCGCGGGCTATTTGATCGTTCCTCGTTTTGTCCGATACGTTGGACTTGCCGGTTCGAATGAAATGCTCACTCTGATTTCGGTTGGCCTCTGCCTCGCACTCGTTGTTTTTGCGACGACTCTACAGTACTCGTCAGCGTTGGGTGCCTTTATTATGGGCTCGATTTTGGCGGAGAGCACAGAGTCGCAACGCATTGAAGAACGCCTAGAGTCATTACGGGATTTGTTTTCTGCTATTTTCTTTGTTTCGATCGGAATGCTGATCAATCCAAAAACTATTTTTGACAATTTCGGGGCTATTGTTCTGATTACGCTAGTGACGGTAGTCGGCAAAGTACTCACCACAACGCTTGGTTCTCTGATCACCGGACAAACTCTCAGAACTTCGCTGCAGGTCGGATTTGGCTTGGCTCAGATCGGTGAGTTTTCATTCATAATCGCCGGATTGGGTCAAAGTTTAGAGGTGACCAGCAGTTTTCTGTATCCTATTGGCGTAGGTGTTTCGCTTATTACTACCTTTTTGACGCCTTACATGATCCGGATTTCACATGATTCAACAATTTTGCTGGAAGACAGAATTCCCTTGAAAATTAAGGCTGCCCTCGATCAATACGCCACCTGGATCCGCGAACGTCAGGTTGATCGTGAACAGAAAAAAGAGTTTCGACAATTTATCGGCCAATGGTTAATTAATCTTCTCAGTATTTCACTCGTTTTTGTTTTATCGACAAACTATATCCTTCCATTTTTTGAAGATCGATTCGGACCACGTCTTTGGATAGCCGCTGCTAGCTGGACTTTCACAGTGGTATTAGCTTCGCCCTTTATCTGGGGAATGTGGGCAGCGATACACAGATATTCGTCGAGTGCGAGCGGACCCAGCGAAATCGCAAGAAAAACTGCGCGTGTTGGCGTTGTATTGTTTTTCCGCCTGACCTCTGTGATTTGGTTGGGAGCCCTGAGTTTGGGCTTCTTCCCGCCTAGGTACATTATTTTTGTGGTGGGCTTTGTTGCGATCGGTCTGGTGGGATTATTCTATCGGCAGATCGAGGTTTTTTATCGTTGGTTTGAAGATCGTTTTCTTTCTACATTTGAGATGAACATAAAAACAAAAAGCACCCCCAATGTCTTAAGACACCTCGCACCTTGGGACGCACATTTGGTGAGAATTAAGGTTCATCCCAATTCGGAAATTTGCAATCAATCTTTAAAACAAGCAAAAATCAGAAGCCGAGTTGGCTTGAATATCGTCATAATTCAACGCGGAATAAAGACTATTGTCGCACCGACTCCAGATGAAGTCCTTTTATCAGGAGACGAGCTTCTGGTCCTAGCAACGGATGAACAGCTCGATGCTGCAAAAGCCCTGATTGAATATCCCCAGCATGATTTTAGCCATGTTAAAGCCATTTCTGAGTACTCCCTTAAGCCTTTGCGAGTGCCAGTAAATTCCCCATTTGATGGCAAGTCTATTCGCACTCTCGGCATCGGTGAAATCTACAAAGCGATCTTAGTAGGCATTGAACGAGGCGATCAGCGCATCATGAATCCGGAATCCGAATTTATGATCAGGGGCGGCGACATTCTCTGGCTGGTGGGCAATCACTCTCAGCTACAAAGACTCTTGAGCGAGCTCGAGTAAGGTAAATTTCTCTTTTTAATCTTTCTGATTTTTTATAAATTGCTGATATACTTAAATTTAAAATAGAATTATCCTTTTGCAGTCGGAGAACAGAGGACAATGTCGCACTACGCCATAGATCCCAATTCCGGTAATTCCCTGTTCAGATTCTTTACTCTAACCCTATCGATCCTTCTTTTTTCCTCGATGTCACCTTCTTTAGTCCATGCGGGCGGAGGTAAAGCGCTCGAAACCCAAGTACCGCCGAGTAGTCCTAACTCAGCACCACCAATCTGCCACGAAGAACATAAATCGGGAACAGGGGCAGAAGAAACTTGGGTCATGGAAATTACTAATAGCGTGAAAGAAGAAAAAAGCAGCCAGATGTGTGAACCGGACACCTTTAAAGCTGTTTATGAAAAATTCTCGGGTCGACAAGAACGCCCCGGTAAGAAATTTAGCTATGGTCCGCCCACCTTAGATTTAGACGCAGGACTTGGCGAAGGAGAAAAACGACGGGAACTGTGGATAGCTTCCTTGCGGACTATGCGTCGGACGTTGCAGTTTCTCGAAAGTGAACTTACAGGAAGCAAAAACTCCCTATTTTTCCACCTCCTGCAACAGCTGAGTTATGATTTTCAGAGGGATACCGGCACTAAAAGCCTTTTTGATAGAAAAATGTTAGAGATGTGGAAAATCATCTTCATCGGCCTTGCTGAAGGCGCGGC
>JABDFB010000077.1 GCA_013286765.1 Deltaproteobacteria bacterium | reverse complement strand
CTCCCAAAAGATTTTTCTAAAATTATTTTGGATGTCCTTTCGTTGAACTATCAGTTTTCTCATTACCAGCATACCAGCTAAAATGGCAAATACCGAGATTACGTTCAAACCATACTCTTCCAAGTTTCCTACTAAATTTCCAAATAGATAAAGGACGTAATAAAATGCGCCCTTGAGAAGGCGGGTATTAAATTGAAGAAAATAAGAAAGATCCGAAAAACCCGGAGTAATATATTGATGATATATTCTATATGTAATAGGAGCTATTACCTTAATAGAGAAAATGTACATCGCCATTACCGAACATGCCATTAAAGGGAAAATTTTATTTCTTTTTAAGACAATCCACTGGAATCCAGAAACACCTATAATTATCGCTATGAATAAGATTACTTGTTCATCACCTAGTGTAAATAGCCACATCAATACACAGTCTAAGAGGACCTTCAACTTCTCACGCCGGCTAAAAATATAATCTCGATTAATTTTCGAATACTTTAGCCATAAATAAAATATAAAAGAGCCAGCTAATGCCGCTAAAGTTTTGGTTGGTCTAAAATAAGTACCACTTACTAAAAGGAACGGCGGCAATAGAAGTGAATAGGAAGCAATCACAAACTTAAATCGACGATCTAGACTCGGATTCATTTCCCTCAAACATTGATAAATCATAAAGCCACATGCCAAGGAAAATACTAAGTTACTGATGCTCTTAAATCCTATGGGAAGAATGCTGTTTAAGAGCACTAATAAATGTGCATCAATTATCTGAAACCCTACCCCTACCGGTCTAAATCGATCGACACAAGCGTCGACTGCGCATATGTGAAAAACCTTAGAAGCTTCACTAAGAAAGTTATCTGTGGGGACTAACATATTAATTATGTAAGTCCAGTTTTCAACATGCAAAAATGTATGATTAGCAAAAAAATAGCCAATAAAAACAAATATTAGAGCTACACCAATAATATAGTGCCATTGGAATCCGTCAGCTCTATTTTTTTCCTTTTTTATTAAATTAATATCAGATAATATATTGTTTTGTTCTCTTTTTTTTAATATTTCATTAAAAAATCGTTTTAAAAATCTGATACCTGTCGGAATGCTAGATGCGCCGGTTTCTCCAGCAATTCTCTGTCCTTCTATTGTGGGAAATTCAACAATATTAAGCCGTTTTTCAAAAGCTCGGATTGTCATCTGATATTCAATCGTGTAATCGCTCGCATCTAGTTGAAGAGTCTGTGCTGCCTGTTTTTTGATAGCACGATATCCGTTGATTGAGTCCGTGACATAAGCCCCTTGCCGACGAAAGAAGACATTAGCGAGAAGGTTAAAGAAATTATTCGCCCATTTTCTCCATTTAAAAAAATGAATATCCTCTTCGTTAACCGCCCCTTTCATCATTCGAGATGCAATGACTAAATCAGCGCCTCTAGTAAGAAAAGTTGAAAACTTTGGAAGATCTTCTAATGCTTCATTTCCATCAGGTGAAAAGAAAATATAGGCATCTGTATTTATTTCTTTAAAGGCTTGAAGAAAAGCCTGTCCCCTTCCCCCTTTGCTTTGTGCCACAATGGGTATTCCATATTCCTTCAGTAGTTCAACGGTGCCGTCCGTAGAACCACCATCAATGGCGAATACTTCATCAAAACCTGAAGCGACGCCCGGTTTAGGAAGTTTAGGCAGGACAACTTCAAGGCATGGCCTTTCATTTCTTGTTAATAAGCAGAGTGCAATTTTCATAAACTTTTAAATTCTTTCAATTTTCGGATTAAGACCAAAATAATTAATTATAATTATTAAAAAATCCAAGCACCTTTTCACTGACATACTTCACACTCTCTTTATCCATAAGCGGATGAGAGCCCCAATAAAGTCCTCGGTCCATAATTTCATCTGCTGCATCAAGGCTTCCACAAACGCGATGTTCAATATGCTGAAAGGCGGGTTGACGTGCCAAGTTGCCGGCAATGACAGGCCTGGTTTCTATTCCATTTTTTTCTAAATGGGTACAGAGTTGATTTCGAATCAACTTAGTCTTACAAACAACCGGAAATCCAAACCACGTATTATAGACGCCTTCGGATGTCTTCATGGGCACTATCAATTTTTTCTCAACCAGGGGCGAAAGTGACCTTAACCATTCTTCAGCAATTTCGATTCGCCGCTTGTTGAAACTCTCTAACTTTTTCAATTGGAAGAGTCCAAAAGCTGCATTGATTTCAGTAGGTCTTAGATTGAAGCCTGTATTGACGAATAAAAATCTAGGATCAATGTCAGGATATCGGTTCTCAATTTGATGCTTGTTCTTTAAATGCCGAGTCCAACCATGAGCTCTTAAGCAGCGAAAGAGCTCTGCAATCTCATCTTGATTGGTAACGATCATACCTCCTTCGATCGTAGTAATGTGGTGTGAAAAGAAAAAACTAAAGGTCCCAATATCGCCTAGCGTACCTACATACCTATCACGGTAACGAGTTCCCAAGCTTTCGCAAGTATCCTCTACTACCCACAGCCCATATTTCTCTGCTAAGGATAAAATTGGATCCATATTAACAGCATTACCAAGAATATGAACTGGACAGATGGCCACTGTTTTAGCGTTAATAGCAGCTTCAACCGCTTGAATATTCATTTGGAGAGTATCTTTATCGCAATCAACTAAGACAGGAATTCCTCCCGCTTGAACAATAGGCCATACCGTCGTCGCCCAAGTTAGTGCAGGAACAATTACCTCAGAGCCTGGTAGAAGTCTCTTTCGTCCTTGGAGTATTGGCAATTGAGGATTTGCTAATGCAAAAAAAGCCAAGAGATTTGCCGAAGAACCTGAATTTACGAAAACAGCATTCCGAACTCCTAAGTAGTTAGCAAACTTCTCTTCAAAATCTAGGCACTTCGAACCCATCGTCACAAAGCCAGACCTTAATACTCTTATTGCTTCTTCTAATTCTTGCTCATCAAATGAAACCGCATTCAGTGGGACTTTCATAATTTTTATCTCTTTTGTTTAATCTAAAGGAGGGAGTGAGCTTCATTCTGGTTAAACCATTCAACCGTTCGACTAATACCTTCTTGAAATTCTATTTTTGCTTTATAACCCAAAGCACTCTCACCCTTTGTGGTATCGCATTTTCTACGAGGCTGCCCCGTTAATCCTTTAGAATCGAATACTGGAACTATCTCTTTTCCTCTCAACTTTCCTACAATTTCACTAATCAAAGAAGCTGCTTGTCTAATTGAAGTCTCTTCGTTTGTTCCAATATTAATTGGATCAGCAAGAGAATATCTTGCTGCTACTTCGAGTAACCCACGAGCAAAATCATCCACGTAGAGAAACGATCGAGAGTGAGAGCCATCTCCCCAAACAGGCAGTAATCCGTCTTTGGACAAAAAGGCCTTTCTAATTAGGGCAGGTATTACATGGGAAGTACTAGGCTCAAAATTATCTCGGGGTCCATATGCATTGTAAGGGCGTGCAATAGCAACAGATAGTCCAAACTCCTTCGCATATTGCATACCTAAATATTCTTCCATTCTCTTCGCCCAGCCATAACCTGAATTGGTAGGTTCAGGTTCATCCAAAAAACCTTCACTCTCAGGCGTTGGAATGGAGCAATGCCGCGGGTATACGCATGCTGAACTGGTAACCAACAGGCGCTTAATCTTTAAGTTTGAAGCTGCCTTGATAACGTTAAAAAAACACTGCAAGTTGTCTTGGAAAATGGAAGCGGGGTGTTTCGAATTGTATTCTAGTCCGGCAACTGAAGCAGCCAAATTGAGAACAACAGAAGAGCCTTCTATTGCAGCAATCGTCTGATCAAATTTAAAAAGATCACATTTCCGAATTGTTACTTGACCTAGTATATTTTGAAGAAATACCGGCTTGCTTTGTCGTGTAAGAATTATGGGCTTAGCCCCCAAAAGCAGTAGTTGTTCAACTACATGACTACCAATGAATCCGCTACCTCCTGTAACAACCACCGAAGTTCCCTTAAAGAAATTTCTGGTATCGGCATGAAAATCAGAATCCCGAACAATTGTTCCGTAGCTACTCATAAAAAGCGATGTAGATCCAACCCCTCAGCTTTTAGATCAGCTTCCACCATAAGCCGAACGAGGTCATCAAAACTAGATTTAGGTTTCCAATTTAACTTTTGACGTGCTTTAGAGGCGTCTCCAATTAGCAAGTCAACCTCAGCAGGCCGAAAATAACGCGAATCTATCTCCACATATTCTTCCCAATTTAATTTACACAGAGAAAAAGCTCGCGTTAAAAAGTCCTTCACGCTCCAGGACTGTCCAGTAGCGATTACATAATCGTCAGCTTGATCTTGTTGCAGCATCATCCACATCGCTTCTACATAGTCTTTTGCAAAACCCCAGTCTCTTTTAGCATCCAAATTGCCCAAATAGAGCTTTTTATCCTTATTAGCCAATATTCTTGCAAGACCTCGAGTGATTTTTCTTGTAACGAAGGTTTCTCCTCTTCTTGGGCTTTCGTGGTTAAAAAGGATCCCATTTGAAGCATGAAGGCCATAAGCTTCCCGGTAATTTACAGTTTGCCAATAAGCATAAACTTTTGAACAAGCGTACGGACTTCTCGGGTAAAAAGGAGTTTTTTCAGTTTGAGGAACTTCTTGCACTAACCCATACATTTCTGAACTGGAGGCTTGATAAAATCGAATATGTTTTGTGGCCCCAATATTCTTAATTGCTTCTAGTAATCGGAGTGTTCCGATCCCTACAATATCCGCAGTATAAATTGGTTCATCAAATGAAACTCTGACATGACTTTGGGCACCTAAGTTATAAACTTCGTCCGGCTCTATTTTATCAATCAATTTTTCTATACAACTGGCGTCTGATATATCCCCGTAATGGAGTATGAGGCGATTATTCGCTTCATGGATATCTTTATAAATATGCATTATTCTACCGGTATTGAAAGACGACGATCGCCTGATTATGCCATGGACTTCGTAGCCTTTTTCAAGGAGAAATTCCGCTAGATAAGATCCGTCTTGACCTGTAATGCCAGTTATAAGAGCTTTTTTCATTTCCGTATCCAATCAATTCATTTTACACACCGGTGCGGAGTTCGCACCAACCATTTTCTTAGAGAGCAGTTGTGCCTGTGCATGCCAACCAAAGACATTTCGCAAACTTTCATCCATAGGATTTTTGATCTCAGTACCACCATGAAAATAGCCGGTATATGACTTCCATAGTTCTGTCCCGGGTGAAATAGAGCCTAGAACGAGAAAGAATAGAAAGATATACCAACTCAAAACTCTCAGACGTAAGTCAGAAATTTCACG
Source organism: Deltaproteobacteria bacterium (assembly GCA_013286765.1). Next base: position 5,452 of record JABDFB010000077.1, on the reverse strand, counting down.
AGCGGCCATGACCGCGAGCGCCCCTAGGCAAGGAATAGAAGCTCTCATTACCCAATCACCAGCCAATCCAAATTGCCAAAAAGGGTAAAGAACCAGAGCAATTGTAACAAACATCAGTGCCCGCTTATCAACACTTCGTCCAAAAAATCGTAAAGCCAATGCCCAGAGTCCAAATTCTACTATATAGAAAATAAATAAGCCTTTTGCGTCTTCTAAGGAACGAATCCTTCTTAGAGCTGACGGAAGGTCGGAAGTTCCCTGTAGCAAATAACCACAAATAGCAAGGCCAACGGGTACCGCGGCTAAATTAAATTTCGTAATTAACTCTTTAACTTTCCCATGCATAGCGACCAAAGGCAAAGAGCCAGCTGCAGCGAAGGGAGACCAAAGGGCAGACGCTGCGAGAACGATTCCAACGTGTGGAAGAATCTGACTCGCTATTTTTCGATCAAGAAGTAAACCTGCTAATATCCAACCAACGACCGCATGCTGCGGTACCCAGATCATTAAATTACCTGGCGCAAGATATAAGGAATGAACCGCTGCTGACCACCATTCGTATCCTTCGTGATTATGCGAACCGGCATTTGGAAGCAAAATCAATCCGAGGACGTCGAATCCCCCAAATAAAATAAATGAACTCAGAACGATGAATGGTCGTTTGGGCGCTATTTCTAAAAATAAGGAAAAAGCCAAGTATATTCCCAGTACCGTCCAACTATATATGATTAGTTGTCCCCAATAGACTGGTAAATAGGAAGCGAGTACGGCCGGAGTTATCAACCAACCGATATAATATCTTAAATAAAATTGTTGCTGTGCATACTCTACTCTTGGCATCCACTGGCAATCTCTTAATGTATTAAAAACAGTAAAGTGCTTTGGCCAATCTGTTGGAAAAATATGGGGCTTACCGCTAAAATAGGTTGCTAGAAGCCCAGTAAATGCCACCCAAACCAGCGCCATCACAAGAGGCTCATATCGAAACACTCCCACCATCGGTCGGGTTTTTTTGAAAACACTTCCCAAGAGAGCCAACGCGAGTAGTCCCAATGGCCAAGCTATATAAAATTTTGGAAAACAAAATAAGAAAAATAGGAGAGGAGTACAAAGATAGGCGACCGATAACGTAACAATTCCTTCAATTGTTTTCTCTGAGGACGCATTGCTAAAAACTTTTCTCAACCAAGCGGCTCTTATTCGCATTTTCATTTACCCGGTATTTTCGATTTCCTCATGGATTTGATCTACAATAAAGTTAGGTCGATTTCGACCTATTTCAAGCGTTCGCCACAAATATTCTCCTAGGACCCCAAGACCAATCATTTGAAAACAAGCGGTAACGAGAACCACCACCATAAGGCTCGACCAACCAGGTACGGGGTTTTTTTCCATAAGACTGTGCGAGAGAATTACGACAGTATAGCCAAGCGCAAGAATGCCTAAAAATATTCCAATGACGGAGAGTGTTCGAATGGGAGCAAAAGAAAAAGCAACAAAGCAATCAATTGAGGCTTTGATTTTCTTTTTAAGTGTCCACCGAGACTTCCCTATCTCTCGCTTTCTACGCGTGTAGGGAACCGAAACATATTCGAATCCCGTCCAGAGAAAAAGATAAGGAAGATATGCATTCTTTTCATCCATTTTTATTACGAGGTCACGAATTTGCTTATCAAATACTACCAGATCAAATCCTCCAGACGGAGTATTGGTTAGAGCAAAATATTTCATAAGACGATGGAAGAAATTAGATATTGTTGTTTGTAGCAAAGGCTCGTCTCGGTTGGCACGATTCGCCAACACCAGTTTATATCCCTTCAGCCAATGCTGAAAAAGTTCTGGGACTAGCTCAGGAGGATCTTGAAGGTCAGCAGCGATAATGACATTACAGTCTCCTGTCGCGTAATGCATTCCTGCGAAACATGCGCTATTCGCGCCAAAATTTCTGGATAATTTGACTATCTTGACATCTCTAGGACGGGCTTTTCTTATCTCAATGAGCCTACTGAAAGTCGCATCACCAGAACCGTCATCCACAAAGATATACTCAAATCGAGTACCTGGAGGATACAGCTTTTCAGCGTCATAAAGTACAGGAACAGTGACAGGAAGATTTTCTGCGTTAAAATAACAGGGAACAATGATGGAAATTTTAGGCATAAAACTCCCTGATTAGACTTACGATTGAGGCTGGAACATCTACTGACAGCCCCGGATAAATGGGCAAGCTGAGTACGGATTGAGCCAAGGCCGAACTTGCGGCGAAGAGATTAGAGTCTTTTCTTAAGTAACTAAAACAAGACTGAAGCGGAACCGGAATAGGGTAATGAATCATTGTCATCACTCCATGCCTTTCAAGATATGCCTGTAACTCATCCCTTCTTTCAGCTCGAATGGGATAGAGGTGGAATACCGATTGCGCATGGGGAAGAATCTTTGGGACCTGAATTTGAGGAACATCTCTCAAAAGCTCGCTGTATGATTTCGCAAGAGTCCGCCTTTCTTCGCTCACTTGGTCTATCCACTTCAACTTTTCAGATAGAAATGCTGCCTGCAGCTCATCAAGCCGAGAATTGACTCCCAAAATTTCGTGAAGATATTTCTTATTACTTCCGTAATTCCTCAGCAATTGACATTTTTTAGCCAATTCCGAATCATTTGTTGTGATCGCTCCCCCATCACCCAGAGCACCTAAATTTTTTGTCGGATAGAAACTGGTAGCAGCGATGTCTCCCAACGAGCCAGTCTTCTTCCCATCGTAGACAGCTCCATGCGCCTGAGCATTATCTTCCACAATATGAAGGCTGAAATGTCTGGCAATCTCAGCAATGCGATTCATATCGCATGGTGAACCATACATATGAACAGGAATAATGGCGCGGGACCTTTTTGAAATAGACCTTTCGATCAGCTCGGGATCCAGATTATGAGTCTCCATATCTGGTTCAATGAAAATCGGAATGGCACCTGCATTCGCTACTGCAAGGGCAGTAGCTACAAACGTATGACTTGGAACAAGGACTTCATCGCCGGGCTCGATACCAATAGCCTGTAAGGCAATTTTCAAAGCATCCAATCCATTACCAACACCAATACAGTAGCTACTTCCTTGAAAGCGGGCGTAACTTTCCTCAAATTCCTTAAGTCGGGATCCCAAGATAAATTGAGAATCTTGAAGACACTGTTCAAATGCTGAAAATAGCTCACTGGATATCTGCCGATGGTGATCGGTCAAAGAAAAAAAGGGAATGGTGCGCATAATCAACGATACCCCCGTGGCCTAACCCGCAATCTAAATTGCGAATTTGCATCCAAAATAGAAACAACCGAGATTCCCCATAAGATCAAAATTAATAGGGACCTGAGCGGAACACTCACATTGACGTCTCCATATAATGGGTACGGAATGGTACAGGATATCAAACAGCATAACACGAAAAGGGCAGATGCTCTTAAGGGGGAAGTCAAGTCCGACATAAGAAGATAGCCTAATCCTAGAAACAGAAAAATCAACCTGTAATCGAAGGATATCGGAGCAATCAGGAGTGCAGTTGAAATCGTTAAAATCAATCTATCGGTAAATTGATTTTTCTTAAATAAAACAATGCCAATGGAAATAACGGCTACAATTTTGCTGATCCAACGGGAAAGGGTAACGGCCTTTCGCAAAGAAAGATCAAAAGCGTTGGCAATAGAAACATGAAGCGCCCACAAAGAATGGCCGAATCTTGCAATATTCACATCAAGATTATCTGAATAAACAGAAATATTTTTCAGATAATTCAGAAGTAGTTCCTTCATTGGTGCATGTCCCAGAAGACTCAATCCAAATAAACCGAAGCCATTCCAAAAAATGAACGCCAGGCCAACCAAAGCAATCTGCTTAAACTTTCGGTCACCTAAAAATAGGAGGGCAAATGGTAAAATGGAAATTTTGAAACTAGCCGCCAAACTGAACCAAAAGACAGCTTTTAGATCTTTTCCTTCAAGGTAGTTTTTACAGAACCAGATCAAGGGAACTAGCATGAGAAATTCAACGTTCCCCCGATCAAAACAGAATAAAAAAGGATAAGAGAAAGCCGTCAGAATAAACATCACAAGCCACTTATCCAATGCTTCTCGGAAAAATCGTTCAAGCGAAGTGTTCAAAAATCGCACAATAGAAATGGAGGAGGCAATAATGAAGCAACCAAAAACCAGCCAACTAGGCAAAAACGTAAGTAGCTTAAAAGCAAAAACAAGAAGGGGGCCGTATGCTATTGCGAATCTACTTTCGTAAGGAATGGGAAGTTTGCACATTTCAAAAAAGTTAGAAAAATCATGAAATGCATCTCGAGGATCGAAAAACACTGCATTCCAAGGCTTGGGAAGTCCCCAATAGTTTCCCCAATAATAGCAGACTGTTTGGGATACGAAATAGCCCATCAAGACGAAGAATGCGATCCACACTATAAGTTGCCTGGGCAGGCTGGAGGAAGAAGCAGTTTGGCTCGATTTGTTCAAAAATTTCTGCCAGGTGGAGATAAACAGAAGATAGCTTGTTAGGTAGAAAAAAAAGAAACTTGCCATCACGAGCAATAGCTCGAAGCGATTTAGTTTTTTGTATGTCTGATACTTTAGCGAGAAATTTCTTATTTCTCCAGAATACTTTTGAGAAGAGTTAAAGCCTTCGCCGACTATGACTTTTGAAATAGTGGGAAGCGCATTTGAAACCGGAAAATCGTAGTAAAGAGTATTATCCAACCAGACTGTCACCTGCTTCATTCTAGAAAACTGGATGCTTAATTTATGGAAGATCCTTTTAGTGAGATCCGTTGAAGCCAATTCTCTGGTCCAGTGATCAGTGCCATCTTGAGTTTCAACAATTAAATAAATTTTTCCAGATGAAGCAAGATCTACGCGAATGCCTTTGTTCAGGTCGTTGGTTTGGAACAGGGTCTGCGTATTAGTCGTCGGCCCACTGGATTGGAACTCAAGATCGACGTCTAAATCTACAAACCGATCTGACGAATGACTATTTTCTTCAAGGAGAGTCTTAGGCTTATCTGTTTTTCCGTTAAAGGACTGTGCCGTCAAGTACCCAGACTTCAGTGGAGAATAGTGCTTTCCGCTGAATAGAAGGGCAAGACAGAAAGATAAGAGTATAGCCGCAAATAGAGCCAACCGATCCAAGTAGGGCCACTTTAGCTCCATTTCGAACCCGCCTCGGTCTTAAACTCTAGAAATTTGCTATAGTCACGAATGTAGTCATTTTCACGATACTCTTCGGACGCAAGACACAACATAATTGCATCTTGTAAATATTCAATCTCTCTCCAACACCCTGATGGTATAAATAGGGCTTGATTAGGGGTAGACAATTCAAATTGACGTGAATCATAGGATAACCCCTCGAGACGGACCTTTATGGTCCCTTTCATAGCGATTACATACTGCCTCAACGATTTGTGAG
>JABDFB010000076.1 GCA_013286765.1 Deltaproteobacteria bacterium | reverse complement strand
ATCCCGTTTTTATTCCGTACGAATGCAATGACGAAACCAGCAAGCTACTAACAAAAGTTTTGCCGACATCCGTATCTGTACCCGATACAAAAATTCCTATTTTCATAAAACTCCACCACCTATTCTAGATATCCATCATTTAGATTTCCATTTGGCAAGCAGTGATGACAGCCGCTCCAGGTTTTCCAACGTATGATTACACTTCATCGTAAGTCTCAAACGAGCTGTGCCCTCTGGAACCGTCGGAGGACGAATTGCACGAACATCGAAACCGTTTCTTAATAACTCCTCGGACACACTCAATGCAACTCTATTATCTCCGATGGAAATGGGAATGATCGGACTTTGATCAACAGTCTTTGCAGCTCGGCAGCGACTATTAAAGAAGTCGATTCTAGTTCTCAAGTCTCCTACTCTTTCTGGTCCATTTTCTTTCCAATGTTTCACAGCGTGTCTTAGAAGAATCGGAATGAGAGGCGTCGGAGCCGTAGAAAAAATCATCGGACGCGAGTAGTTGATCAGATAATCCTTGAGCAAAGTATCGCCGCAAATCCAAGCACCGCCGACACCCATTGCTTTGCCCGCCGGGTGCACTGTTGCGAGAACCTTGTTTTCAAGGCCTTTTTTCCTGAACCAGCCCCCCCGCCTGCCCAGAATCAAATCGCCCCCAGAGTCCGGTGGCGTGCGCCTCATCTACAATCACTGACGCTGAAAACTCCTCCGCGAGTTGTACTATTTTTTCAAGCGGAGCATGATGTCCATCCATGCTAAAGAGACTTTCGGTAACAATGATTTTCAACGCATCGTCGTTTTGGTTTTCGATGAGCAAAGTTCTGAGATCCGCCATATCGAGATGACGATAGATCTTTTTTCTCGCACCGCTGAGTCGAATTCCGTCAATAATCGACGCATGATTCAGCTCATCCGAAAAAACGAGATCGCCGCCTGAGCCGCCAGAAATGCCAGATTGAGCAATTGCCGACAAAAGGCCCACATTGGCCTGATAGCCAGACGCATAGATGAGCGCTGCCTCGCGACCGCAAAAACGTGCGAGTTCTGCCTCTACTTCTTCAAAAATCTCAGAATTGCCCCGGATCAGTCGGGACCCGGTAGAACCTAGCTGGAGGTCGGGTCGCTTGAGTTCCTCCAGAATACGGAGCCGGAGTTCCTCGTCTTCGCTAAATGCGAGATAATCGTTGGAACAAAAATCAAGTCCGGTTCGCGGACTCAAAACGCGTCTTGTGTGAGTTCTCTCTGCTTTTTCAAGCCGGGAGCGCAGAAGGTTGTGGCTTCTCTCTTTCACAGGTTCCATCACCCCGACTCTCTAGACTAGCCAAAAGCATTGCGTCTTCATCAACAGATGGATTGGGAGTAGTTAAAAGCTTTTCTCCCATATGAATAGAGTTTGCACCGGCTAAGAAAGCCAAAACCTGGGCTTCCTTACTAAGGGAGAGTCTCCCCGCCGAAAGGCGAACTCGCGTTTTTGGCATTAAAATACGTGCCACGGCGACCATCCGCACTAGCTCCAACGGATCTACTGGTGGCGCAGCCCCCAATGGAGTTCCAGAAACCGGAATCAACATATTGATCGGAACCGATTCTGGCTGTGGATCCAGACTCGCCAGTTCTGCCAGCATCGCACAGCGATCGTAATCACTCTCACCCATCCCAATAATTCCACCACTACAAATGGTAATCCCGGCCTCGCGCACGTGGCGTAGGGTATTCAGGCGGTCATCGTAATTTCGAGTGCGAATAATCTTATTGTAATATTCTCGGCTCGTATCCAGATTGTGATTATAGGCATCGAGGCCGGCTTCTTTAAGACGCTTAGCCTGCGACTGGGTAAGCATACCCAGAGTCACGCAAGCCTCCATACCCTCTTCCTTAATCATCCGGATCATTTCTAAAACTCGATCAAACTCAGGCCCATCTTTCGGGCTCCGCCAGGCAGCGCCCATGCAGAAACGTTGAGCACCATTCACTTTTGCATTTTTGATTGCAGTTTTGACCTCATCAAGAGGAAGCAACGACTCCCGCTCTACCCCGGTCTTGTAGTGGGCCGACTGCGGGCAATAGGAGCAATCTTCTGGGCAACCCCCTGTTTTGATTGAAAGTAAAGTGCACTTTTGAATATCGACCGGGTCATGGTGTACCCGATGTACTTTCTGGGCATCGAAGATCAAGTCTAAGAGTGGTCGTTGATATTCGCTTTGTGCGCGTTTAAGAAAATCGTCCCTGTGCATGTTTAAAACTTTATTTTCACCCATCGTTGTACCCGACTTCTAGGTGTGCCAGGTCTTAGGTACAAAAGCAATATCGATAACTTCAGCTCCCGGCTCAACCCAACGTTGCCGATCTACGAGAGAACTGCTAGAAAACCCTTATGGCCGGAGTGAATCCTTACCTCAAAACGCCGCAAACCCCATCTCAACCCAAAAAAGGGTTTTCTATTAAATTTATGCCGGAAGGCAAAACCGTTGAGGTCGACCCTGAGAATATGCCCACGTGTGGCACCGGTCAGCCTGGAAGCATCCTCGATATTGCGCTAGCGTCTGGAATCGACATCGACCATGCTTGTGGTGGCCTATGCGCCTGCTCGACCTGCCATATTATTGTAGATGAAGGACTCGACACCTGCAATGAAAGCTCCGAAGAAGAAGAAGATCAGTTGGAGCGCGCGCCGGGCCTGACTCCTCGCTCGAGACTCTCCTGTCAAACGGTTCCTGACGGCAGCAAAAATCTGGTAGTAAGTGTTCCTTCCTGGAACCGGAATTTAGTGCGTGAGTGAATTTTAAAGGTCGCGATCTAAAGGCACCTTTCCTAAAGAACGATCGAACTGCGATGAATGATCCCTATAAGGAAACGTTTCGCAAGGAGCCGTCGAACCTTTACAATCAACATAGTTATCCTGGAAGAGATAAACATGCTTACCGGATAAAATGAGTTGGTTGAGAAAACTAAATTTCTCGGCCACTTTTTTATTTGAGACCCACATCGTAAATCCAAAGAAATTCTCTTGAAAGTAATTGAAATCAGTCGAGCTCGTATCAGCTGACATGTCTATGACGGAAACTGCAACACCTTTGGACTCTAACAACTGATTCACTTTTCTGATCGTCCCATCATTAACTCCACCTCTCACAAAATCTATCCCATCAGATAAAATCAGGTTCTGTACTTTAGTCCAGGCCTCGTCAGACGCCCAATATAGGATTTTCTCATTCTCAGGATTTTTATAGAGTGCGAGAATATCTTCTGCGAAAAATTTAGACTCGGATCTCTTTTGCTTTACAACATCTCCGAATGAATCCACAATTTCCGCAATTTCTGGCGGTATATTCGATAGCTTCAGAGTTGTGTCATATCTAAATCTCTTCGTCGGCTTTAACCAATAGTAGCCCAAGATAGAAGCATAGAGCTTCCTTTGCTCACTGGTAGATAATTCCAACCTTGGATTCGCCAATTCTCTGATCAGATCGAGATTGGCTTCAAAAAACTCGTCCCGCCGACCTACTCTTACGACACGCTGAAATTCTCCCATGACTACATTGAAGAGCCCTCTAAAAGGATCCTGTGAATACTCAAGAAGCACATTGCCCTTCAGATCATCACCATCTCCCCCTTTTAGAGCGTTGCTGCGAATAAATGGGAAGAAATCGTGCCGAAATGCCTTCTCGTCAAATTTCCCCTTCGACAAAAATCTTGCAATTTCCTCAGCGAGACCAAAATCGGTTGCCATAATTTCAACAAAGGCACCCGGCGATAGTTCTATCTGAGGTTCTTGAGACTTTTGAGATTCTTTCGAACGCTCTCTATATTCCTTTGCAACCTTTTCCCAATCAATATTCAGGATACTGATACTACCCGGGTTTGGAATTTTTTCTAAGACGGGCCAGGCAAAGCAATTATTAATTGAAGTAAGTGTAAAAATAAACGCCAATATTAATACCTTCATGCAACTCCTATAACAAAAAGGGTTGAGTGATCTCAAAGTAACTGCTGAATTTGAGATATTAAAGTTCTGTTTTCAAAGGAACAGTATGGGTATGGCCCGAATGCTTTTTTACATCGCTACTGTCCTTACGAGTCTTATCTTCTAAATAGTAGAAATAAGAATAGATATCCCAGCGTGCACCCTGAGGGCTCGTATGTTCATCCTCAAATAAGATCTTTGCATCTAAAGCCCAGGGAAGATTTTGCAAATCCTGGCCGATTCTTTTTAAGCGTTTGAGATCTCCAGACCAAATATGATCCCATTCTTCCTCTCCGTGTTCTTCTTTTGTAGGAGTGCTATCTAATAGACGTTCTTCATCCTTTAAATCTAATACCGAAACAACGGAACTTCGTCGTTCGAGAATTTCCTTTATTTCTTCAACGGTTAACTTTGTAAAATCGCCCCGCACTAGGTCAATCCGGTTCGAAACAATATAGTTTTGTACCTTCGTCCATGCATCATCAGATTCCCAGTATGCATTTTTTTCTGGGGAATCATAAGCTTTCTTAATTACAGTGGACAGGATCGGATCTCTGCCAGCTGCTTCTATCAGGTCAACCACTTCGTTCCTGATTGAATCGGGAATTTCGTTTGGAATCTCAGCGGTAGCAGTTTGGTAGCTAATATGCTTCAAAACCAACGAATAGAGGCGCCGCTGCTCGAAAACAGAAGACTCGACAGTATTATTCCAAGCAAGTTTCAAGTTTCCTAAAACTTTGATCAATTTAAGATTTGCATCATAAAATTCATTTAATTCTAGATATCTTTCAACAATAATTACACTAGAAAAATCTCCCGTAACAATATCAAAAAGACTGTCGAATGGAGCATAATTTCGATAGTCGGAAACCAGAACACCCTTACGTCCTTTGAGCAAAACATTTCGGTCTGGAACACGGTTGAAAGTGGAAGGAATGAACTCATGACTCAAGTCTGCGCTATTATCGGCCTTAAAATGGGAGGAGTCATATACTCTCACAAACTCTTCAGATGCAGCCACCATCTCTCGATTATTCCAATCATCTTCATGAATCAGCTTACGTATATCCGTATTTAACTGAAGCAATCGACTTGCAGCAGTATTCAATTCAGAAGGTAAATCATGCGCCATAATCCCTAAACCCCTACGCTCTGAATCTATCAGATGAAACTTCAACAGATGTCTAGCTTTGGCCGATTCCCGATTCTTTTTTAATTCGTCTAGTCTTTTCTTTGCAGACTCCTGTGGTGTAGCCACTCTGGGTGTGGTGGGAAGAACCAATGAAAGGGACGAATTCGTCTCAATCTGATTCGTGGAATTCTCCTGGTGAGCTTGGGCAGGCCCAAAAAAACCAAAGACTGAACTGACTGCGCAGATAAATATAAAACTCAAGGCTCTCATAAGACTCCTATATTGATAGCTGAATAAACATCCGAATACAGATTGGACTAGGCTTAGTCTCAAACGCAGACCCAACCTAGAGTAAAAGATTTAAGCTCTGCACAAAGATGTTATATTAGGAGGCTATAGTTCCAAATAAAGTGAAAGTCAAACTCTCAAAGACTGAATTTTAAACTCATCGTTGGCTAGATAGAAGGAATCTTGACATCTTCCTTTCCTCTTAAATCGAGGCTTTGCTTTGGGAACACTGGGAAGAAGTGTCCATCATATCCGCCAATATAAATGGTTCGATCTTGGCCATTGCTAAAATCCGCTTCGACCTGACGGGGCATATAGAAATAATCTTCGTTTTGGACAAATGGTGACGCTGTTCTACCTTCCATTCTATCCTGCACTATGGCTTGAGCTTTAGCTCTTGCCGCGTCCGGATTTCCTGCGTTGATCTCCATTATTTCTATCTTTACACCATAAATTTCTGCCAATATTTTTCCTTCCACCTTAGGTCTGCCCCATTTTTGTCCTTTTTGAGCATTTTTTTCATCAAACGTAAAGGGAAGCATTTTCAAGTACAACTCGATATCATCTTCAGTTTCGCCGCTATTAATTGCTACTTCACGCACAAGTTTTAAATGTTTATTTCGATGATGTGGATCAGAATTATCTTGTTCAGAAATAACAGCTGCAAGCCTACTACGAAGTTCTTTAATGGTGAGATTTTCGCCAAACCTGGCAAGACCTTGCCTGAAAGCATCGTAGAAGCAGTCCCCGTTATCAATAGCTTTGTCGAACATATCCTCCCCGGTTTTGAAGCCATCGGCATCCAAATGGAATATGGCTTTCTCTCGAAACAGCGTTGTTAGGGCTGATACCTGTTTGGGCAATGCAGATGAAATCGACATTGGCCCTTTAAATTCGTCAAACGGGTATGTCGAAGAATAGGGATCACATGCTTCTGACGAGCTGGAGGAAGAAGCTGACTCCGAACCTAACTTCTGTTTTTTCCTCTGACCTGGATTTGGACTCCGTCTTCGACTTGATTCGACCGAACTGACGGAAGACGAACTTAGCGGAGCTTCCGTTGAAAAGACTAGAATCTGGCTGGAATCTGGGAATTGGTCGAAATTCCAGAAGGGGCTATTGGAGCTCATAAAAAGGTTTGGAGCTCCAAACTGGTTCAGCGTCGAAATGTCTAGACTTGGCGTATAGGACCTTAGACTGGATGAACTGCTGCTAACGGAGCTACTTGTGAGGGACCCTTGCATCTTGACGGGACTCAATTTGAGTTCTGGTGTCGTCGACCGCGGTGGAGTGTCATCATCCGATAACGCAGGGGGCTGTGGGGAACCTCGATCTGGAGAATTCGCCACAAAATGACCGAAAGGAGGCTCGGGATGGGAATCATCTATAATGATTTTAAGCCTTTTACCTCTCTTCTGGAAAACCGCCTTTAAATCCTCTTCAGTGTCATCGGTAACCCCTGATCCGGTAAGATAAACCCGTTCAAGATTTTGAAATTGATCAAGATTTTCGCCAGTGAGTGCTTCGTTCTCTTCAGCAATAAGAGTTTGCAATTTACGCAATTTTTTTGCTAGCCGTCCTGAGGCTACGTCAGTTAAATCTGTGCCAGTTACATCTAAAACCTGGATAGTGTCTGGAAAAAGACTCACGAGTTCTTGTTCGAAGCGTAGGTTCCAATGATTATTCAACCTTAAAGCAGACAAGCTGTTAAATCTACTTATATTGTTTAGGTCGCCATCTATCATGCTTGGCGCGTTGTCTACGGGATCGCCTGCTTCCAGATCTAAGCTAGTGAGAGACACAGGCATGCTGTTTAGGAATATTCCAACATTATCTCCTACTAAAATAATGTTGTCGTGGGCGTCAACTTCCACAAGATGCGTGTGTTTGCTCAAATCAAAGGTGCCAGGAATATTATCACCAAAACCAATCCCCGCCATACCAAGGCGTTCTAATTCCCCACTGAGCATTGAAAAGCCGGCGCCGGAGAGCCCAGCGTTAAAAGATACATCAAGTGATTTAAGACGAAGCTTTGCTAGTTCTGGAACAGTGTCATCTGTAAATTGGCAATTCCTAGCGCTCAGGCTTGTGAGTCCTCGAACCTGCCCACCAGTGCTCAGGCGTCTCGGTCCCAGCTTATCGATTGTTGAACCTGTGACTGAGGTACGGTTGATGACCAAATTTGTTAGCCTTGGTAATCCTGCCAAGATTTGAATATTTTCGTCATTCAGTCCTTCAGCCGAAGCTAAATTCAAGATTTCTAAATTCGGAAAATGTTCCACAATAAATCTAAGAATCTCACCGGATACGGGCATTCCACCGAGGTCAAGGGAAGTTAGGTGCCGTAATCCCGCTAGAATTTGCAAATGTTTGACGCTTAGCTTAGTCGGAGTTATATTCAGAATCTTCAATCTCGGAAATTTATCCACAAGAAAGCTAAGAAATTCAGTGGATACAGGCGCTCCACCGAGGTCGAGCGAAGCTAAGCCGTAGTTTGGACCACCGTCTTTTGGTAAGTAATTTTTGATTAAAAATGTCTTTGCGAGTTGAATTATTCGACTTTGTGTTTCTTTTTTGAGGCTTTCTTTCTCTTCTGCTGGATTCAAGTATTCAAAGTCAGCTTTTTTTCCTAATTCGAAGCCAGTCCTAATAATATAACGTGGGATCCTTGCCGTATTTTCGGTAGTGGGTCGATATTCATGTACGACAAGCCCACGAGAGGCCTTATTTACTCTGGTAACTGCAGCTAGGTCTCCCCGATTAAGAAATGAAAATACATTCATGGTAATTTCATTTGGAAGTCTGGGAAACAGTTGTGGCAGATTCTGAAATGATTGTAGCAAATTCTGAAATATTCTCCTTTGAATCTGTTCAAAAGTTTCCTTATTTCGGTCTTCCGGTTTTTTAAAATTTACAATAGATGTAATCTCTGCTTCTTCACTAGAGGGCGGGAGAGTTAAATTAGGGGCTAGAGCCGTTGTCTGCATATTTCGAACGGCAGAGAAAAAGGTATTCATGCTATTCCAAGCATGAATGTTCAAATACACTGCTTCTGGTGTTTCTTCGGGTTTTTTGTTGTCTGACGCTACAGCTGTACCGATAAAAAGAGAGGCTAAATAAGTAGCAACAATTGGGACCAAAACAGAAACAGGAATTTTCATAATAGTCTTTGCCTTCGCAATATTTTAATAAATTTTTTTTTACTTTACCTTTGTTATTGAAAAAAAGATATATTATTTATATATAGAATAAAAATTAATGAATCTAAATACTTAAGCCTAAAGCCCCACTGATGGCCGGAATCAGGTTAATTTAGTGACGAGATTTCCTTTTTTTCATCCATGCCTTGTTATGCGAAAGCTCAAGATGTTCATTGTAAGTTCTATTACGAAAGTTCCTAAACTTTTTTATGACGCCCATTTCAAAACACCGCTTGCAAAGAACAAATGGTATTCCTATCCGCCAGCCAGAGGGATCCTTTGAACGAGCGTAGCTAATGGGACCTAAAATTCCGTCTTGAGCGGGTAGTTCGCCCGAAAGGATAAAGGCTTCAAAATTTAGTCGGATACTAGCAGGCAAGAAGCGTCGATGAGTCGTAACATCTTCTTCGGTCCAGTTTGTTATTAGAACATTTCTGGCTGACAGTGCCCCCCGGAGGGCCACTTCTTTTAAGTTGGGCAATTTTCCATTTTGAATCTGAACGCCGAGAGTACGAAACTGAGATTCGAGAGTAGGGCCTACATTTTCAATATTTAATTTCTCGAGATTTGGATATTGGGTTGAGAGATCAGATAAGGCAAATTCTGCTGCGTTACTACCAACTCGAAGAGTGATCTCGACAATCGTCGAGAGCTTGTTCTCGTTAGAAGCCTGCCCGCAGGATGTTAAACTTCCTTCGCTTAATGGACTAAGAACCTCAGAAGGATTAGGAATTTTCTGTCTCTTAGAGCTTCTTGCATCCTCTTCGTCACCTCCGAAGGCGGATGAAATGGAGAATAGTGACAAAACAAGGAGCACCGAAGGAATTCTTTTCATCCAGTTCATAAACAGGCCTCAAAATTATTCAACATTTCAGGAGGTGGATTACTGAGGTGTATATAGGTCAACTTTATATATTCAAATTATAATAAACTCAAGACGCCTATCGTATTACACTAAAATAGTTAAGGTGCTCGGCTGGTCTGGGTAATTTGCTCCGTCCCCGGCAGTCCTCAAAAACTGGGAGGTTCGTTCGGTTCAATCTCTGGCTCAATTGTCGGACTAATCTCCGGAGATGGTTCATCGGGCGAAATCTCCGGCTGAATTCGGTCTGGTTCGGGAAACTCGGGTGGCCGACTCGGAGTGATTAGAGGCTCTTGGGGTTCTATTTCTGGCCGGGAAGGATGACTGGGAATTCTCTCAGGTGGTTTTTCTTTTTCTTGATTCATGAGGCTTTCTAAATTATTTGTGTCGGTGAAATTTCTCATACGAATACTACCCAAATTCATGCCACAGCCGGCCTTCGTTTAAAATCTTTAATAATGGCCGATTCAGCAAAGACCAGTCTCATATCATAAGGCAGCTGCACCCATACATACTCGATCGTTCTCTTATCCATTAATTGCCCAAGGACATCCAGAAACTGGCAAAGAATCCAACGCGCTTGTGGTTCACTGCAACTGGTTCGAGACATGACTCCTAACAACAAAGTTTGTGCGGTAATTTCACGATTCGGTCCAGCCGGAATATCGAGTAAGTCTTCCTGAAGTCCTTTTGGAAGCTGAGCAATAAAATGCGCCGCGCCTTTATAGTGAATTCGGCCGACTACTGATTCGAGGATGAATTTTGTTAATCGCAGGACAATGTCTTGTTCAAAGTGAATTCGCTGTCCAATCAGCTTATGAAAATGGTTCAACGTCTGTTCAATGTGCGCTTCCGAACGAGCATCCGCACGCGCAGCACGTAGCGCATATGAAGCAGCTTCCGCTTTTGTGTTCATCTGCATTCCGACGACCGCAGCAAGTGTTTCTAGACTCACCGCTTTTGCAACAATCAAATCGTCGAGTGAGATTATACCAACGCATCTCTTTATGTGTTTAGTAATATTTCGCGGAGACTCTCGGACCACCGGAAT
Organism: Deltaproteobacteria bacterium; assembly: GCA_013286765.1. The sequence goes on along the minus strand of JABDFB010000076.1, from coordinate 288 downwards.
TCTCCGCACGCCGCATTCCTGCATCAATTTGATCGCGGCCTCAACGGACTCGCTCTCATTAATCGTCACCGGATCCATGGTCATCACGTCTGCAAGCGTCAAGTTAGTAGTGTCATCTATCTGCTCAGCAAGCGCTGTGCAGGTGAGATCTCGGTCGGTTATTATTCCAACAATACTTCCCTCTTCATCACAAACAACCACACAGCCAATCTTGTGATCGCACATAGCCCGTGCGGCTTGATGAACAGGCGCCTCTTTTTTGAAAATTACTACTCGACGTTGCAGGAA
>JABDFB010000075.1 GCA_013286765.1 Deltaproteobacteria bacterium | reverse complement strand
CTACTGTGACGTCCTGGCCTTCCAGATATTTATTACCAACTGCCTCATCAAATTCACCCACGGCAGCGATCAGTTCTTCCCGATATTTCTTACATTCACTCAGAATCTCGCTCGGAATTTCCTCTTCACGAATGATTTCCCCATTATCTCCATCATAGTAAAAAGCCTTCATGGTCACTAAATCGACCACGCCTTTAAATTGATCTTCTGCACCGATAGGATAAGTAATTAAATGGGCATTGTGATTGAGCTTTTCGCGCAGCATTTTAATGCCGCGGAACGGATTCGCTCCTGCGCGGTCCATTTTATTGATAAAGCAAATTCGCGGAACTTTATAACGCTTCATCTGCCGGTCGACGGTAATGGATTGGGATTGCACACCCGCCACAGAACAGAGTACCAGAATGGCGCCATCCAGAACGCGAAGCGATCGCTCCACTTCAATCGTAAAATCAACGTGGCCTGGGGTATCAATAAGATTGACGTTAAAACCCTTCCATTCGCAATAAGTCGCAGCCGACTGAATTGTAATACCTTTTTCACGTTCAAGGTCCATGAAGTCCATGGTGGCCCCAACGCCGGATTTTCCTTTAACTTCTTCAATTTTGTGAATTTTTTTAGTGTAAAACAAAATTCGTTCAGACAGTGTGGTCTTTCCTGAGTCGATATGGGCGGAAACACCGATGTTCCGAATTTTATCAGTCGAAATACGTGCCATGACAGCGATTCTCCGTTACAGTTCCCAACACTAATTATTGGGAGGATTTCTCGGGCGATATGCCCGCGGACTACTTCTAATTTTGAGTCCTTAAAGATAGCGCTGAATTATACAAAAATAGTCATTTATATCAAGTGTTTTCTTCCGCATTTGATTTTTCTGAATCTCCGAGCTAGCTTACAACTACACGTCCAGCTAACGCCCGGAGAGAGTTACTATGGGAACAATGAAAGAATCGGCAGCTATGAAAAACCTCTTTTGGATCGACCTCGAAATGACCGGCCTAGATGATACGGTGGATCGAATTTTGGAGGTCGCCGTGGTTATTACGGATATAAATTTTAATAGTTTAGAAGAATACCATGCGGTCATCTATCAGCCACCTGAGATCCTAGAGGCGATGCATGATTGGTGTAAAAAAACACATAAAGAAACCGGCTTAACTGCAGCGATCCCTAATGGTAGGCCTCTAGAAGAAGTCGAAAACGAATTAGTTGCCCTATCTAAACGCCATTTTGCGGGCGAAGAGCGAATTGTGCTGGCTGGCAATTCTGTGGGAAATGATAAGCGTTTTATTGATCGGTACATGACTAAGTTCTCGAAGCTCCTGCACTACCGACTCGTAGATGTCAGTTCTTTCAAAGAAATATATCGATCTAAATACCGCCTGACATTCGATAAGAAAAATACACATAGGGCAATGGAGGATATTCAGGAATCGATTGACGAACTGAAATTTTATTTATCATATGTGAAGCCACCACTTGCTACACCCGTGACAGATACCGCCACCTCGAAAGCATGAAATCCGCCGAAGACTCACCCGAGGCACGAAAGTTAAAGTATGAGTATGAAAGACCGACCTAGTTTTGAAACGATCTACTTAGACCTAGCCAAGACGCTGGCCAAAAGATCGACTTGCGATCGTCTTCAGGTAGGGACGGTAATAACAAGTACCGATTTTCGCAAAGTACTCGCGGTCGGATACAATGGTAATGCGACGGGTCTTCCCAATCGCTGTGATCGACCAGACCCAGGAAACTGTGGTTGTTTGCACTCTGAGGAAAACGCAGTCATTAATTGTGACGCGCCCAGATACATGGAAAAAGTTGTCTTTGTGACTCATCTTCCTTGCGTCCAATGTGCGAAAAGATTGATAAATCTAGGTAACGTTAAAAAAAGTGTTTTACGGCCAGGAGTACCGTCTTAAAGACGCGCTTGAGTTGTTCCGCTCGGTCGGTATAGAAGTTAAACATTTGGACCAGGGCCCGTCCGAAGGAGATTAGACGGAATGGCACCTCGAACCCATGGAGAAAAAGTGAAAACGTTCAATTCATTTCTAAGATCCGGACTCTTTTTATTTTTGATTTTGTCGCTATCACAGGGATGTATCACTTCTAGCCCGCGCCCCAACGAATCTAACCCGGAATCTCAAACTCCGACCGATACGCAGACAAATAATAGTAGTCCTAGTGATCATCAGGGCAGTCACCAGGATAGTAGTAAGACCAGTGCTAAACCGCTAACGCCACCAGTGCTTTCCCGCGATGTTGCTCATAATCGAGCTAAACAAATAAAAAATATTTTTTACAAACTTGATTTTAAACTAGGGGCGGATGACTCTGAGTTTGAGGGCAAAGTCATAGCAAGCTTTGATTTGAAGCCTAACGCCAAAGATTTTGGCAAAAAGATTGACCTAGATTTCGATGCAGGCACTGTGAAGGCTATCACGGTCAATGGCCAACCAGTTGATGCTGAAAAAATTAGTGATATGTATGACGGCCATCGTATTACTTTTAAAATTTCTCATTTAAACCCCAAAGAGAATAAGATTGAGATTGCATTTTCTCACACTTATACGTCCGATGGCACGGGACTCTACCGTTTCAAAGATCCGGCGGACGATGCAACGTACATGTATACGAATTTTGAGCCCTATGATGCTAATAAGCTCTTCCCGTGCTTCGATCAACCCGACTTAAAAGCGACTTACGAACTCACTGTTGATGCTCCTAAGAATTGGCATGTTATTTCAAGCACGCTCGAATCCAGCATCTCGGCCAGTGAAGGTAGGGAAATCCATGTTTTTCCCCAGACGCAGCCCTTTAGCACGTACGTATTTTCGTTACATGCAGGACCGTACGCCGTATGGAAATCGAAAGCTGATACGATTCCAATTCGACTTTTTGCAAGAAAGTCGCTCGCAAAATACGTAGACCATAGCGAGTGGTTCAAGATTACACAGCAGGGCCTGGAATTTTATAGTGTTCAGTTCGGTGTTCCCTATCCATTTAAAAAGTACGACCAGATTATCGTTCCTGATTTCAATGCTGGCGCGATGGAAAACGTCGGTGCCGTGACCTTTTCCGAGAGATATGTCTACAGAACGCGCGTCACTCAAGACCGACGACGGTCTCGTGCCGATGTAATTTTGCATGAGATGGCTCATATGTGGTTTGGCGATCTTGTGACCATGAAGTGGTGGAACGGTCTGTGGCTCAACGAGAGTTTCGCGACTTTTATGGCGGCAACGGCCGTTGATAAGGCCACGGACTTCAAAGGAAGTTGGCCCGCGTTTTTTGCATACGAGAAAATCTGGGCATACTGGGAAGATCAGCTCGTGACCACGCATCCGATCGAAGTTCCCGTTCCAGATACTGACTTTGCGGAATCAAATTTCGATGGAATCACGTATGGAAAAGGAGCCTCCACATTAAAGCAGCTGAGTTTCTATATCGGGCAGGATGAATTTACGGATGGTTTACAGAGATATTTTCAAAATTACGCCTACCAGAATACGACGCTCGGTGATTTTATGAAGATGTTGAGCGAAGCCTCTGGCCAAAATCTTCCGTCTTGGCAAAAAACTTGGCTCCTGACTTCGGGTGTAAATAAAGTGGAAGCTCAGTGGGAATGCGCAGTAGATTCAGAAACAGACAAGAAAACGCTATCATCGTTTAAGCTTGTTCAAAAAGCTCCGACTGTTGAAGGTATTTCCAACAACCAACTGGGAAACTTGAGGCCTCATAGAACGCGGGTGCTTTTACAGTATCCGGGGCTGCACCAAGGCAAGTCTACCGAAACATTTGACGTAACTTATCATTCGAAAGAAACTTCGGTCGACGAAATCATTGGAAAACCCTGTCCTAGTTTCGTCTATCCAAATGATGGCGACTATGACTACGTCAAGGTGCAGCTGGACCCAGTAAGCAGGGAATACGCGCTCAAGCACCTGGGGACTATGAAGGACCCTTTGTTGCGCCAAATGCTCTGGCATTCGCTGCGCGAGGAAGTGGCCGATGGAAAGTTACCGGCCCAGAAATATGCCGAAACGGTTTTTATTCAACTGAATCATGAAACGGATCCGCTCATTCTGGACCGAGTCCTAGCGGGCTTGTTTAACCCCTATTCTGATCGGATTTCCGTCCTTAAGTATTTACCATCGGATTCTAGAAAGAAATATTTGACGAAATTCGAGACATTTATGATGCATCATTTAATGAATGCACCAGCAGGATCTGACCAACAGCTCGTTTGGTATAAATCCTTTTTAAGTGTCGCTTCCTCTTCACACGGCACCGGATATTTGCGCAGTTTGCTCGCAGGAAAAGCAAAGCTCAGCGGATTCGCAATTGATCAGGAGCGACGCTGGGACATTGTCGGGAACCTTGCTCGAAATGGCGCTAAAGATTCAAGTCAGCTTATTCTGGCGGAATTGAAACGAGACCACACAAATATGGGAGAAAACGCCGCAATTTCTGCGGAGGTGCAGATCCCTGATTCAAAACTGAAAGAGCAGTGGCTGGGCATTATTCTAGGACGAACAGATGCGCTTACTCCAGTGGCTCAAGCCCTTTCCAAAACACAAACCTCTAAAGCACGGCTACTCTCACTCGCCAAGCTGAAGGAGGCAATGGATAATTATCAACTTTTGAGTCAAGAGGATGCGACGAAGGCTTCGATCGATCCGTATTTTGAGACACTTTCGAAGTTGAGTACCTCGAGCCCTGCGGAGGATCGTGATTTCGGGAAGAACTTTGCCCGGCTGATGTTCCCGTCTCTCTGTGAAAAGAACATCGTCGACAACACAACGGATCTTCTTAACAAAAATCCAGCGCTGCCTGCTACGGTCGTTAAGTGGATTAAAGTCCGTCGACAGGAAGAAGAACGTTGTATTAGAGCGCGACAGCTGGCATCAGAACGAGAAGAAGAAGAATGAGGGTGGTATTATGACAACTGAATTCAAGCATCTCTTTGAAGGCAAGAAAGCACTTATTTTTGGCGTTGCGAACGAACGCAGCCTAGCGTGGTCCATTGCGCAGTACCTGCACGGAGGCGGCGCTCGACTTGGATTTAATTTTCTTGGCGACGCGCTCGAAAGAAGGGTGCGACCCCTTGCCGAATCTGTCGGAGCTGAAATTGTGGAACCCTGTAATGTCGGAAGCGATTCGGAGATCGACGCATTTTTCGACACGGTTAAGAAGAAATGGTCTGACATTGATATTCTCGTTCACTCGGTTGCTTTCGCAAACCGGGAAGAATTAGAAGGGCGCTTCGTAAATACTTCGCGCGAAGGGTTTAAGACAGCTCTCGACATCAGCGCCTATAGTTTAGTGGCTCTAGCTAAACGGGCCGAACCGCTGATGGAAGGAAAAAACGGATCGATACTAACGCTGTCCTACTACGGTGCTCACAAAGTTGTCCCTAACTACAACGTGATGGGTGTAGCGAAATCTGCGCTGGAGGCCTGTGTTCGGTACCTAGCTTATGACTTAGGGACAAAGAAAATTCGGGTGAATGCCATCTCGGCAGGCCCGGTAAAGACGTTAGCGGCGGCCGGAATTCGAAATTTCAGAGACATGCTGGCGGCTGCAGGAGAGAAAACACCGTTAAGAGAAAATATATCGGCAGAAGATGTTGGATCATTAGCAGCATTTCTTCTTTCGCCGATGGGAAAACATATTACGGGAACCACAATGTACGTAGACAGTGGCGCCCATATAATGGGAGTTTAATATGTCAGTACAAGTAGAACTGCATCGCCATCTAGATGTTTGTGCGCGAACTAGCACGCTCTATCGACTTGCGCAGGAAAAAGGGCTTATCCCGCAAAGCACGAGTTTTGAGAGTTTTTCCGATCAGCTTATCATGCGCAAACCACTTGCTGATCTCAGCACAGTCTTGGGACAATTCACGCTTTTTCAGAAAGTGGCGGATCGTCCGGAAGTATTAGAGCAAATTGCCTTCGAAACTGTCGAAGATTGCTGGAACGAAAATACACGGGTAGTCGAATTTCGATATTCCCCAAGTTTTGTTTGCGAATACAACGGACTTTCTTGGGAGGAATCCCTAGCAGCCTACGAGCGTGGCATCGCTCGCGCCTGCAAGAAGTACCCTGATATCAAAGTCGGCCTCCTCTGTATCGCAAGCCGTGACTACGGCACCGAAAGTGTCGACAAGACCATCGAATTCTTTTTGAAGTACTCCAGCCGCTTTGTCGGAGTGGATTTAGCAGGCAGCGAAAAAGAATATCCAGCAAAACTCTTTGAAAGCTCGTTCAAAAAAGTCACGCGGGCTGGACTGAAAACCACGATACATGCTGGTGAGGCCGTGGGCGTGGGCCCACAGGGCATTTGGGACTCCATCGAATTTCTGGGAGCAAAACGCATCGGCCACGGAGTCGCAAGCATTCACGATCCAAAATTAATGGCTTACTTAGAAAAGCACCAGATCTGTCTCGAAATGTGTCCAACAAGCAACTGGCTAACCAGCGCAGTACCGACTTTCGAATCCCATCCGCTGCCAAAATTGCTGAGAGCCGGCGTCCCAGTTTGCATTAACACCGATGATCCAGGAATTTTTGGAGTCACACTGCCTCACGAAATAGAAATCTGCAGAAAGAAAATGGGATTGAGTGAAACTGAAATTCGAAAGTGCCAAGAGAACGCCCTTAAAGCGAGCTTCCTAAGTTAGAGAATATTTTTTTATCTTTTTCTGTTGCGTGGTTTTCAGTCGTTCTATATAAAGACATCAATACATTGTTTTCCATGGGACCCCACTTCCCCCCCACACACTGAATGAGGATCCCGTGGCAGTAAAGGACTCGAAGGCTCTGCCTCCGAGTCCTTTATTGTTTCTGGTGTTTGAAAAACGCTACTGCGTTTAAATTGGGTCGTTTACAATTGCCACTATATACAAAAAGGAAAGTACCTGCACCGAAGGCGGGCGTGGCCGTGCGCGGATTACGAGGGATTTTCGGGGGCTGGACGCAGGCTCGGGAAAATCTCTCGTTCCTAAGCAGCGACTCTTCTATAAGCTTCTGCTTGTAATCCGTATTTTCGCAATAAACGCAAGAAATTGCTTCTATCCAAACGAGCACTTCGTGCGGCGGCTGAAACGTTTCCTCTATACTTCACTAATGTAGAAACTAAATATTCTTTTTCGAATTGTTCAAGCCATCTTTTCTTAATCTTTGTGTAGCTTGCAATAGGTTCGCTTCCATTCGTATCGGTTTCCGAAACCAATCTCAGGTGGCTTCCGCCATCACCAGCTCCATCGGTCTCGAATTTTTGTCTTAGATTCTTTAGTAATTCCCAATTCGCATTCTCTTGCTGAACTTCTTTAACGCTTCGCGATATAAGATTATCTAAACCATCTAGATCATGGGGTAGCTCTAAACAATCCATAGCGCCTAGGCGGAATGCTGTTCGGAGGTCCTCTTTGTCCCAAGCATCGGAGATCAACACCAGTTTTGAATTTGGGTGTCGATTTTTATACAATTTAATATTTCCTAAGTTGTCTTTGCCTGAAGCTAAATACCAAACGATGATAGAAAATCCATCTTTTGGTTCCGGCGTAGCACTAACTGGATATCCTTTTTGCTCCAAAAATGATTGAATCGGTTTTGCTCTAGATTCTTCTTCACCTGATACTAACAAAATTGATGGTCCCACAAACCCTCCCCTTAACTTACACGAGGCTTTTTTCGGAACTCTCTCGCAACCGCACTAAAGCCTGGTAGCGGAATATTCCCTTCCTCATACAGTCTTATCGGACACGTGGGTCTAGAACTTCAGGGATTTCGGCGGCTAGAGGGAGATGTTGCACGTAGCGAGAGCAAACATCCTGTTTTTCACAGCTTTCGCCATCCATGGCTGCTGTGAATCTCGCTACGTGCAACATCTCCCTCTAGCCGCGAAAGCCCTTCAAACGCCATTTTGGGGAATCCTTTAGCAGAGACTGCAGTGGAATTTGCCTTTTACGACGGTATCCGATGACCTTTTGATATGCGATGCGTTATTACACTAGCAACAGCCTAGACTGTGACGCATAGTACCGTAGAACTACCCTGAGCTTGCGGCTTTCCACTTAACCGCAATGCCTTGTGTCAAAATCTGTCCTTCCATCCCGTCATCAGCACATTCCGGGGTCTGGTACTCTTCTTTTCGCCCGTCCTCGAGGAAAACTACGGATTTTACGTCGATGACGGCATCCGCTCCTTTTCTTCGAGCAGCTTCGACAAGAGAATTCACAGCTTTATTGTAATAATTAGCACACAGAGTCTTACCTTCGCTGATTCCTTCTTCAATTGTTTCACTTCCAGGGTCCATGGACTCATAGTCCTCTTTGGCTCTAACCAAACCTAAAACTTGATAAGGTCTCTTCACATTTCCTACGAAAGCAAAACCTTTCGGAAATTGATACTTATCATGTTTAACCGAGGGCAGTGTACTGCATGCCGATACAAATGCTGCTAGGCTCAGGCAAGCCCAAGCGGCTGAGACGATCAAGATTCTATATTTCATATATTGATTTTATTAATCTGCGTCGAAATATTCAAAAGGAATATTCTGATAATTCCTAAAAAGCCACTTCTTGCCTTCGCGTTTCATAACATACTCAGGAAGGAGTGATACTTTTCCCCCGCCTCCGGGCAAATCCACTACAAAATGAGGAACTGCTATTCCGCTTGTCCAACCTCTAAGGCTATCAATAATCTCGATTCCCTTTGCGATGGGAGTCCTGAGATGACTTAAGCCCTGCGCCATATCACATTGGAAAATATAATAAGGTTTCACTCGCATCATGAGAAGCTTTTGGTTGAGTTCAAGAACCACAGCAGGGTCGTCGTTAACACCTCTGAGCAATACCATTTGATTGTTTAATACGCATCCTGCATCGGCCAGCAGCGCACACGCGTCAAACGCCTCTCGTGTACACTCCTTTGGATGATTAAAATGCGTATGGACATAGATAGGATGGTACTTCTTTAATATCTGAGCCAAGTTTAATGTAATTCTCTGAGGCAGAGTAACCAAATTGCGAGTACAGAGCCTCAAAATCTCAACGTGTTCGATCGCTCTTAGTCGTTCCAAGATATACTCGAGTCGATCATCGGAATTTGACAGAGGGTCACCACCCGAAATGAGAATATCTCTGACCTCCGGATGGGCCGCTATATAGTTCAGTCCTTGCTCTAACTGTTGTTGGGTAGCTGCCGTCGACGGATCAGAAACTTTTCGTTTGCGAGTACAATGCCGGCAATAGACCGCACAGTGATGAGTTGTGTAGAACAAAACTCGATCCGGGTACCTATGGGTAATTCCTGGCACTGGCATATGGGAATCTTCAGCGAGCGGATCACTAAGTTCATAGGCAGCTGGATCTAACTCTCCCGGTTTAGGGATACATTGTAATCGTATGGGACAGAGCGGATTATTCGGTTCAATTAAAGAAGCGTAATAAGGAGTAATCGCAAGATCAAACAGCTCTTTAGATGCATCGAGCGCTGCTCTTTCATCATCAAAAACCGTTAAGACTTGCGCCAGCTGATCCTCTGTTCGCAGACGTTTTTGCTGCTGCCACGTCCAGCGATTCCAAGTTTCCTTGGGAATATCCATCCAAGCCAGAGGACGCTGGACCGGCTTGAAGCGATCTCGAATTCTGTTATTGTTTAGTAAATTGGAATCCATAGTCAAATGCCCACCATACTCAAAAGTCCATAACACCTATAGCAATAGTGAGTCTATTTTAAAACCCCTAACGAACCTGAACGAAAGTGGCGCTACTTAGGCCGCAGGATCAAAAACTCCCCGAAGACCGAGATAACTCGAGGGGATTTTAGCCCGAGAACGACACCTCCGCCTTTTGCAGCCGGGTGTAGTTTGAAGGGGTTTTAGGATAGGCTCTTATCCCTTTCTGATCTAGAATTATTATATGACAAGCAAACAATTCCTTTATCCCGCCATGGCGACAGTAGCAACAGTGGTTGTAGCGATTATCATTTGGGCACTCTGGCCTTCCAACAAGAGCCCTGATATAGACAGCCCCGACAATTCCGCGAAAACAGTGAAAAACCGTCAAGTTCAAAAGCCCCTCTGCCTGCTCTCCGGCGAAATGGTGGACACCAAGAAATCTAAAGAACAAGGGTTCGGGGCATTGGGAAATATTGTTCGACTTCGTTTCGACGCAACTGTTCTAAAACAATGCGAGGACGCAGCTCTCGACTATTGTCATACTACTGTAGACCAGGGATTTTTACCTGGAGCTTTAAACCTGAAATTCAGAGAGAATAATGAGCCCGAATCACCTAACTACGAATACACAGTTGATCGAAACTGTCTTCTACACGAGAAATAATCAGCATCCACATTCGCTTTTAGGCTTACTTTTATGGAGCTTGTTAATTCGCCGAACCCCTTCAGAATGACTTCTAAAGCGCATCGCTAATTTTACCTTACCTCTCTTTAAAAACCACTCCGAGAGACCCCGTGCTAAATGTTTCCGATAAATTCGAACGAAAACCACTAGAAATGCAATAAAGACAATACCGAGGGCGATCTTTTCCTGATCAATTAAGAATTTTTCCACAAGAGCCCCTTTCAACCGCCAGTCCTATGTCAACTATCCCAATCGCGATGCAATCTGATAAGTCATAAATGAACCGAAATAAGCTAGTGTCGTCATGTAAGCCAACATCGCTAAGGGCCATTTCCACGAGTTCGTCTCTCGTCGAGTTACGGCTAAAGTCGAAAGACATTGGCAAGCAAACATATACCATATTAATAGACTAAGTCCGGTCGCCAGTGTCCAATCCTTTGTAAGCAGTTGGGTCAGACTTTGTTCTATATCTCCCGAACTCTGCCGATTCTCAATCGCATAGACCGTAGCCAACGAACCCACCATCACTTCGCGAGCTAAAAAACCCGGAATTAAAGCGACAACAATTTTCCAATTAAATCCAATTGGTCTAAACAAGGGCTCTATCGCGGTACCAATCTTTCCGGCAAAGCTATAGGCAATTGCTGGATGGTCGGGGTTAACAGATACATCCACAGGAGGTTTTGGGTAAGAAGCCAGAAACCAGAGTAATATAGATATGGTAAGAATCACTGTACCGGCTCGAGTGATAAAGAGTTTTGCCCGCTCAA
>JABDFB010000074.1 GCA_013286765.1 Deltaproteobacteria bacterium | reverse complement strand
AGGATTTACTTCTTGAATAGACAAACTAAAATTTAGTTTTGCCGACTGCAGATTTTGACTGACGGATTTCAAATAAGACGACCCTGTTTCATTCACATTTCCAATATTAATGTACTCTGCGATCCTCTCTTCGAAATGAAATCGAAAGAGCGGCTTTACTAAAAAATCCGTTGCGCCAATTTCTAAAGCATGCGCCACTTTCTCACTCCTACCCTCGGAAGACACTATGATGATCGGAAAATCAAACTTTAAATCAAAACGAATGGATTCAAGAATATCGAATCCAGTAAGACCTTCCCCCAGATTAATGTCTAGAATCAGCAAATGCGGCTTTTTGGTCTTTATTGATTCAAGAAGCACCTCAGCCTTCGTAAACGTTTTAATATCGCAACCAAATTTGGTAAATCTAGCCGCCATCAGTTTATTTATGGATTCATCATCGTCTATGGAATAGATGAGCGTCTTACTAGTTCCTACAGCGTCCGCTGCCATAGTTGCAGTTTTCCTCTCTCTTCGTTACTTAAGCCAACCAGTGTAAGTACTTGGGTAAAAAGACCTTCATCGATCTCAACAAGCCGATTGTCGACCCTCCCGACCATTGGTGCACCCCCAGACTTTTGATAACTTTCGAATTTTATCTCAATGGGTTTACCTCGATCGAACTTTACTACGGACGAGATTTGGATTCTCGTTTCAGACACACCTGTCACGAGGGCATTCAGTTCAACACTGGCAGACGGGATCTTGTCCTTCGGAAACTGAAAAGATGAAATCTCTTGAGAATAGAGAAGGGAGCGCAACTTCTGGAGTAAAATACCCGCGTTTAGGGGCTTCTCTAAGAATTGATTAGCACCCATTGCAAGAGCTTTCTCGATCGAAGGCTTACCCGTAGCGGAGCTTTGAACCAAGACCGGAACTTTTTTTATAAACGGAGTTTTCTCTCTTAGCTTAAGGAAGGTGAATCCATCATGTTCAGGCATATTGAGATCGAGCACTATAAGATCTGGGATTTTTGCCTGAAATTTTTTGATAGCTGCCGTAACACTTTCAGCGTCCTCTACTAGGCAACCGGCGTTCTCAAGAACTTTTCTTAAGAGCATGCGATGCGAAGGATCATCGTCCACGATCAGAATATTTTTTTTGGCGAGGCTCATTTTCGAAATTTAACATATTCTAGTAGGAAAAGAAGCTCCCTTATAGCACCTACAGACTCTCTCGCGACGACCAACTAGCAGGTCTTTGCACTGTTTTCTTCCGTATCTAAAGATTTAAAACTTTGTTAATCAACGCACGTGCAATACTCAATCGCATGGGAAGATCGGGCAGACGGTCGCGAGTGAACCATCTTGCGTCTTCGATTTCAACACCGTCGATAGCAATTTCACCGGACTGATAGTCGGCAGTGTACCCCAGCATCAGAGAATCCGGGAATGGCCAGGGTTGACTAAATTGGTAGTGTAGATTTTTTATTTGGATACCAACTTCTTCGCGCACTTCGCGTTCCGCTGCTTGTTCTACTGTTTCACCGGCTTCGACAAAGCCTGCGATAGCGCTATATACCCCTGGTGCAAAATGAGGTGAACGGGCGAGAAGAATTTCGTCGTCTCTTTTCACAATGACTATAGCTGAGGGTGAGATTCTCGGAAAGAAGGATAGCCGGCAGCTCTCGCAGACACGGGATTTCTCGTTTTCCTTTTTTTGAGTAGGGCTACCACATCGACCACAATATTGATGATTTTTGTCCCATTGAATAATTTGAAAAGCCCGGCCGATGGCTTGAAAGGCAGGATAGTCTTGACTGAGCCGAGCAATCTCTCGAAGATTTTTCCAAACCCAGGGGACAGGTAATTTCATGGGAGCCTGGACTTCGGCACAAATGGTCTGGGGTCCTGTATCCAAGCTGCTTTCATTTATCCAACAGATGTTCTTAAGCTCGTCTTTTAACCCAACATCCAAAAGTTCCCTGCCTGTGGGTAACGAGAGCGGGTGACTGGAATCCGGAGATCGTTTGATCGCGATTTCATTTTTGTGGAAGAGAAGAGCAGTTCGTTCATCGAAAAACTTCGCCAGCTTCATCTTATTAGAACAATACACCAAAAAACCTGCACCAAACAGATTTTTGTTCCTGGCGAGCAACAACCGCGTCTTTACCAGTTCGAAACAGTGTTGGATGGAGGTTCCAATCTTTGCTGGTAGGAAGGAGAACTTTCAAGACTAAAAAGTCTAAAATGAATGAGCAGATAAATGGAATGATCAATATTCGCTTTTGAACTGCTACTGAGTGTCGTCCCAGGAGCAGCAGCGAATGTCCAAGACGTACCGATTTGAGCCTCGTAACGATCCATGAAAGGATAGGAATATCCAATTCGAATACCCAAACCGCTATACCCAAAAGAATTGGTGTTGCCCGGAGAAACGATATCGGTCGAAGTCCTCTGGTAGTGGGTACCAAAAGAGAAATGGTAGAACCAGCTTTCCACCCCAAAAGTGAAAGAATGATTCGCTAGAGTTTCCGAACTATCAGCCGAGTTTTTTGCGCTCTGGCTGCTATAGAGACCGAAAAAATCAAAGCCCATTACGGCTGTACTGGGGGCGTAGCCATTTGATGTATTGAACGGCAGGCGCCAACGTAAGCCTACTGTATACCCAAGTCCCCCAAAATAGGAGTCGCCGGAGCCATCTGCGCTTCCAGTTTGAATAATATTATATTGCCCACCTCCAGTGACGAATACTTGCGATGCTTGACTTGTGGTGCCAAAGAGGAGCATTAAACAAAAGACTATTCTTAAAAGACTATTCGCTGAAGAACCGTAACGATGAATAAGATGAGTAAGACAAGAGAGTTTCATTCCTCTACTCATCGGAACTTAGTCATTTATATCCACAAAAATGGTGCCTAACGCTATTTATTAACTTCAGTTTATGGAAAACCGATACAAATATGAATGATACCGAAGCGCATTAGCCTCAAAAAGACGCATTGCATCATACTCCTTACACTCTTGGCGCTATTTCTCGTTCATTGCGGAGTTCCAGTTGGAACCAAGTACGCACCCAATTCAACTACTACTACAACCCAAAATACGGGCTGTACGACTTCTGTCTTAGACTCCGGTCTAAAGGGAACCGTCGTCGCCACCCAACGTGGAATCTGGTCAGATGTGAAGGTTCCTCCAAACGCAACTCTCCCGGCAATGGCCTATTATGACAGCTCATCAATATCTATTAAATTTGCGTACTATAGTTCAGGTCAACTCGTAGTCGAAAACGTAGCAGGCGATCTGCTCGCTGCTCCAACTGCTAGCTCGATCAAACTGGCATTTCTCAGTACCGGTGTACCAATGATCTTTTGGACTACTGGGTCTACGACTGTAAAAATGGCTATGCGAAGTGCCAATCTCAGCACAGCTTCGGCAGGATGGACTGCGGCAATTATCGATACCACCACTTCAGCCGTAACACGGGCCTTAGAAGTCTCGGTGAGTCCAATGGATCAGGTCGGAGTAGTCTATTTAACCAACACCTCAAACGCCGGTCTTCCTAAATTTATTTACTGCAATCAAAACTGTTCTTCACCATTCGCTTTTATTCCGATGGATCCGACAAACGGTTATATCGAAAATACAGCAGGGTCCTTCACCACCGCCCAAGTACAAACGGGGGTTGCATGGTGTAAGAATTCTTCTAGTTCTTACTACCCTGCGGTTGTGTACGGAGGCGTTTCTACTCCAGCTGCTCAAGTAAGATACGGTGTCTGCCAAGGAGCCCTATCGACTTGCCAAAACAGCTCTGGCTGGACCCTCATGACAGTAACGTCAGGTGGATCGGGAGTTCAATTCATATCCAACAAACTCTTAATTGATTCTACTGTGGTTGGAGATACTCCCAAGATCCTTACGAAAGTCCCTTCAGGAACTCTGCAAGCTTTCCGGATTGACCAAGCATGTAATACGACCCCGAGTAGCGTGACGACCAATAGTAATACGTTTGGAACAACGAATTCCGGGACAGCATGGATGACTCTGATGAAAGATCAATTTGGAGATTTTCACGTTGTTGCAAATGAAGCCCAGACAGCAGTTAAATATTTCAACAGCACTAGCGCAGATTTCACAACTACCACTTGGCACGGAGCCGGGACTGTAGATACTCTGACTTTACCAGCTGGTGGAAGTGGCGGCGGAGGCGCTGATATCTCCCTGACTGGCGGTAGCATTTACAGCACCTATGGAAAAAATGCAGCTTCCTACAACTTACAGGTGGGTGTTATCAGTAATTACAGCATCGCTTCCGACAGTACATCCGCAGTATACTCTACTTCTACGCCGGATTCGACAGGCATGATTCAGCTTGCAACAGCCAATTCTCAGATTCGAAATGTTTCTGTCGCAGCAACTTCCGGAGGGATTCCGGCTGCTGCTTATATTGACTACTCAGGTTTTTCTGCGAATACGGGATCCAAACTGAAATATGCTATGCGAAATGGAACGAGTGCTTCAAATTCCTGGACTACTTACACAATTCCCGGAACGGTTAATCCGCAAAATCCCTCTTTAGCATTCGATGCTAGCAACAAACCTTGGATCTCTTACTATGACAATTCAAATTTTAGATTCTATTTACTCAATAATACCGCAACAGATGGTTCAGGCACTTGGAACTCTTTTCAATTTCCACTAGTCGCGATGACGGCTATTCCTACTGCACCTGGTGTAAACGATACAGCAATTGCGATGCAGTACGTTAATACTTCAACCGCCTATCCTGTGATGTTCATCAACAATGCTTCTCCGTCGACTCCAGCCTCTCCGGGTATACAGGCAGCCCGGTATAATACAAGCACTGGTCTGTGGAGCAGCATTCAAACCATCGACAGCACCAGCACATTCAGTAATCTTTCTGCTGACTATTTAGCGTCAACGGGCGAAATCGCTGTTTCCTATTTTGACATTACAAAAAATCGCGTCAAATATAACTATACGACTGATCCTACTGCAGGATTTGCTACATCTGCTACTGTCGCCAACTCAGGTGGCCAGGGTCTGACACTAAAAATCAATCCTTCGACTAGCCATCCGGCCTTGGGATATTTTGATTATTCAAATAATAAAGTTTACTATGCAGCCTGCAACGAAACCCTTGCTTCTTGTCTCACCACTCCAAGCTGGTCTCCCACTCTGCTGGATACATCGGCTGGGGTCTCTGGGCTGGCAGTTGCAGCCACATCGGTATTACAGGCTTCTTTAGCTTTCTATTCTTCTGGAATAGTGTCTATTCTTTATCCTAGCGGGGCCACTGGAAGATCCAGTTTAATGCAAGCTACAAATTCTTCGGGGGCTTTCAATTCAAGTGTTTTTGCCAGCGGCACCAATGGAAATTTAACAGGAGCAGCTGCACTCAATTTTGCTCTATCTGGCCTCAACGTCAGCTCAATCGTCACGTCTAGACAGAATCTCGTTTCAGTCTATGTAGGGCCCGGAAACTGGCTCTATGTAACTTCATGTGGCGATTAAGCAACGCAACAAAGAGAAGGTAAATTTTGGCGGCTATCGCTCTAATGATGGCAATCTTTGTTGAAATATTTTGTCATATTGCCCACATTACTCATGACTTCGCGCAGGTTCCCGCGCCAAAGAAAATTGGGTGCTTTACCCTTTAGCTCATTAAACAGGAGGTGATAAATACTTTGGTATGACTCACAGTCCTCGTCCCATAACCAACTCATAAACTCCCCAAGGCCCGGCTCAGGCAACACATGTAGTTCTTTGCCTTTCATCGACTTCCTAGTTTCATGGAACTTATCCGTTTGCTCCCTGAATTGTTTGAGATGGTTTGAGAAAGGATCGTTTTCAAGATCTTTTCTATGTTTTTCAAGGAAAGACTCGAGCTCACCTTGGATTTGAGATAGGGAGAACTCTTTTAGGGCTTCGACCCTTTCCCTATATACTTTGTAGTTACTATCGGGCAGGTAGCCGTGTTTTTCGTACCATGTCATTCCATTCTTCATGATACTTAGGAACCATAAATCACTCATTTTTTTTGTCTTGTTGCATCTTTTTTCAGAAGCGTCTGTCACGATAGTTTTCTCAACTCCTAAGTTTTTACTCAACAAATCGACCAGATCCAATAGAAATGACCCTCCCTGCTTTTTTGGAATGGGACAATCAACGTCCTCCGTCCCAATCCAAGCGAGCTCACCTTTATTTTCCTTTAGAAGAAGGTCAAAAATCATACAGTCTTTATTTACTTTTTTTTCACGACTTCGAACCCTAAATATAATCCTATTCGGAAGCTTCTGAACAAATACAGGCACAACCTCGTTCTTAGGGGTTGTAATGATGATTTCTCTACTGTCATCTGGATTCACTTTCCCACCTAAGACTTCTGCCAAGGTCGGAACCGGGTCCTGCATTTCTCTTATCCTATCGCAGGAAGGTTTTCCTTTTAGGGCTAGTGACACATCACACGCTTGTTCCGACAGACTTACCCACTTGCTTTTTCCTTCTTGGTTGCACAGATCCGGATTAGACCCTGCGTAAGAGTTATTTAATACGAGAAACAACAACGAAATGGTCGATAATTTGACGGGCGTTTTACGTCCACACACACCTCAATTGTAACTTAAATAATTATTATTTTTGTAAATAATAATAAAAAACAATCCTTGAGTAGTGATAGAAATCTATTTTCTCCTTATTTTACGTATTATATAATGTTCCCAATGCTGCCTAAAACAGTCGATGATGTGATTGAAGCACTCGGCGAGATCATTCAGAACTCGCTAAATGTCGGAGACAGGTTAGGATACTTTGCTGCACTTTACCGACGTGTGACAATGGCTGTTCGAGATGGAATAAAGTCAGGGCAGTTTGAAGATGGCGCGAGAATGGAGAAGCTGGATGTCACTTTTGCAAACAGATACATCACCGCATACCAACAATATCAGGCTGGAGAAATTCCTTCCCGTTCATGGCTGCTAGCTTTTGAGGCTGGTAAAAACGAAAACCTCTGCATTCTCCAACATCTTCTTCTAGGCATGAATGCGCATATTAATCTAGATCTAGGAATTGCTGCAGGTAGAACTGCCGGTAAAGTGGAAGCTTTAAAGCCCGACTTTGAGAAAATAAATCAAATCCTCGCATCTTTGGTACCACCGGTCGAACAAGGGTTGAGCAGTATATCTCCTCATTTCACCGAGATGGTACACTTTGATGAAACAGCAGAAGACCATTTGCTTAGTTACTCAATGGAAAAAGCTAGAGATGAAGCTTGGAATTTCTGTAGCTCTCTTGCAGGCCTTCCTCTCCCAGAGCAGATTCCCAAAATTCAAACACGTGATTCAGAAGCCTCTCTACTCGGCACAGGTCTACTGCACATCGGCCCTGTCGGTTCTTGGCTAAAAAATAGAGAATCGTCGGACATCAGAGCGAATATTCTGGCAATTAGCTAAGTGTCGCTTCACCTTTATAAGTCCAATAGAATCGCATCGGCTTCTATTTCGACAAGCAAAGCAGGATCAATAAGTGCCTTTACTTCTACCTTCTTCTCCCATGGTGCCCCTGAAAACGTTCGCACGATATCATTATACAGTCATATTTGAAAAGCTCCCTTAAGTCAGGTTATTGCACAAGCATTGGCGACTTCCAATCTTTTGGTCTTTTGAATTCCGAGTTGACTTCTAACAAAGTTGTATATACTAGTATATACATGTTTATCCTAAAAGTCATTCATGCACTTGAAAAATTCCAAGTTGACTATGCTATCGTGGGCGGATTTGCTGTTACTCTCCACGGAGTGATCAGAGGAACTGTGGATTTGGATATTGTTCTGGGTCTAACACAAGAAGCTTTTGAAGGTGGAGAGAAGGCCCTGAAGAGCCTGGGTTTAGTGGGTCGTCTTCCAGTAACGGCCAAGGATGTTTTCAACTTTCGGGAAGAATATATTAAAAACAGAAATCTCATCGCTTGGTCGTTTTACGATCCGATAAATCCGGCTCATATTGTTGATATCATTATTACCCAAGACCTACGGAAGATTAAGACAGTTCAGAAAAAAATTTTGGGAACTAGCGTAAAGATAGCTTCAATACCATCATTGATAGAAATGAAACGAAAGTCAGGAAGAAATCAAGATCTCGAAGATATTCGTGCTCTTGAAAGTATTGCCGGAAAGCAATACAAGGGGAAATAAACGATGTCAAAACGCCCTATTCAGTTTTTTACTAAAGAATACCTCGATCAGGCAAAAAAACTAACTCCAACGCAAATTGCGGAGTTTGTGACTCAGTATCAGGCTGTCGTAGCGTCACAAGAAGGAAAAACAAAACCTATTAGTTTAAGAATTCCCGAGGAATTGCTTAAGATTTTCAAAACAAAATCTAAATTGGAAGGCAAAAAATACCAAAGCCAGATTGTAGAATTGATGCGACAGTGGGTTAGGAAGGAATAGAAGTCCCCAAGGGAACCGAATGGACCTTAGCTGTATGAACCACGTGATCTGACACCGCCAATGATCAGCTCTAATCAAATCGGACAATATGAAAGAATGTCCTTATTACTTAGCATAGATTCGTTCCGCATTTTGCGGAGTTCTTTCCTAGATGATTGGCCCGCCGGGAAAGCCTAAATGCTTTAGTGAGTTTAGCCTGTGTACTGTCTGAGATGTTGAAAAAACTTTAAATTACTTTTTTTAGCAGTTCTTCTTTGACAATATACCGTACTCTTTCTTCAGTTAATGAAGACCCAACCATGGCTTGTTTTAGAAGGGAGTTCATAAAAGTTTGGTAAGGAATAGCAAGTTCCTCAGATTTAGTTCTTAGCCAAGAGACAATATCAGGATCAAGACGAGCAGTCACAGAGACTTTTACATCTTTATTTTTAAACTTACTACCAACCTTCTTTGCTTTTTTAAAATTAAATTCCTGTTTCATACCCCACCCTTTCTTTTGATGTGGCTTTTCTAGCGGAGACTATTTTAATTTCATCAGATATTTCCTCCACAGTAACTACATAAACCAATTTGCCACGATCCGAATGACCAAGATATTCCATCCTATTTCCGTCAGGATGATCATTTGGAGCCACGAGAGTAATGGATTAACAATGACCGTTACAGCTTCATCAAACCAAACCCCATGTTTCTTAAAATTATCTCATTTTTACGATCATCCCAAGTAATGTCCACTATTTCATTCTATAACAATGTACGTACAATGTCAATAATAGATTAAGCCCAAAATGATTGGCTTGAAGAGCAAGGCGAGAAACAGGGTACAAATAAATCTAAGAGTTTAATTTTACTGGCTTTTCTATAAAATAACCTCCGGGTCTTGAAATGATTTCGAATTAGTATTATATTAATACTAATGAACACTGAAAGTAACCCAGAAAATTTATTAGGTGCTCTTAAGGATTTAGAAACATGGCTTCATACAGAGGGAATCGTTCTTGAACTTCAGATAATTGGAAGTTTTGCATTTTACCTGCAGGGTGCCAATTATATTCGAACTAGGGATATAGATACAATTCAGGATCTAGATGAAAAAATTATTGAACGCATTAAATTAATCGCTTCCCAGCGAGGTTTAGTCTCTTTATGGTTGAATGATAATTCCTTTGGAATTCCTAGACCCGAGGGCTTTGAATCCCGTCTTCTCGAAATAAAAATCGGTGAACATTTAATTCTAAAAATAGCCTCTCGCAAGGATTTGATCATGCTGAAAGCGGCTGCGTATATTGATCGTGGGAACGAGAACCCAAAAGACTTAGTTGACTTGAAGCGGTTGAATCCTTCTTCCGCAGAAATAGATGAAGCTATACGGTTCATTCAAGAGACACGACGTCCCGAGAAACCTAAATTCTATCCAAATTATCAAGAGATGATTGAGGACATTCGAAATGTTGGGAGATAAAATACCTTTCATAGATCAACTATCGTACTTTGGTGGAAATATTTCTGGCAATCCCACGAAATGCAGAAATCGCTATCAAGACTTGGAGGAATTTGTCATTGAGGCAACTGAGGAAATGTCTAAAGATATACGCATCACACACTGTTTTATGAATTGGCTTTCGTTTTACGGAAGGATCTTGAGTCCATCCAAATTCCGAAGTCTTCTAAAAGAGCATAAGCATAATCCAGTTATACTGGCAGCATTTCTTGCCATCCTAAAAGATACTTCATCAAAAAAACAACAGTGGAATATTCTTGCTCCCTTTGTATCAAGGGCCAAAAGCGAACTGTTGTTTCCAAATCTTCCTAAGCCTAAGCAGGGTATTAATCCATATTTTGAGAGGGTCGGCATAATAACCTATCCTTTAACCGTAGATACAGAAAAATTTTTGATATCACCAAATTATGTAATGCAACACTGCCCTGAAATAAAATTCCGAGCTTCAGGACTTGATCCAGTACCTGCAGATTTAAAAGCCTATTTAGAGAAAGAGAAACCTAAATCTCTCTATGAGATCGCAAAAGCAACACATCATTTTCGAATGCAAATAAACAAGACTTATAAAAATCTGTCTCATTTTGGTCTCTGTGACGGTTCACTTCTACGGCATGCCAAAATGGCGTAGTAACGTCTTGATCAATACGAAAGAACTACCAAAAATCGATTTACGATTTTACAGGATTTAAGTTCCATTCGAATAATTACTTAATAATAAAATAAATATTTAACACAAATTCTGGATAGAATGTCCCATTCTTTAGCAGAGTTTTGCTCGGTAATTTGTGGAGTTATTTCCTAAAAATCAGTGAGGCACCCCCTGGACCGAAGCTAGCTCTTCGGCATCGAAAACCCTATCCTCTTTATTGCCGAGTCCAAACAGAGCGATCGTTGAAATTCTAATCAACAACCAACTTTAATAGAAGCGGGAATTCACGATAGGGTTGGTTGTATTTCTTGGAGCCCATATGCCCCTCCCCGTTACGGATAATCAGGGTTCCACCCAAACGATCAAATAAGATTCTTCCTTGAATATCATCGCAACCCCAGGGGTCGTTGTTCGAATTGATGATCGTCAAATCCGAAACGTTCCTCCTGATGAGGTCCCAGTCGTAGTCTTCCTTTACAATGGTGGGGCCTGAAGAGTCCGGTTTCGGAGAAATTTTCGCAGCGACCAGAATTACCTGTTTCATTTTCGAAGTCACGTTTTCTAAAAGTGCGAGAACTAGAGGTGCTCCAGCTGAATGGGCGATTACAACTGTATCAGAAGTAAACCGCCCTTCTCGAAGTAGAAATGGCAGTTGGGTCTCTAAGTTTGGGGTTGCCCTGTCTGGAAGTTGTGGTACCCACACTTCATAACCCAGGCTCAGCAGGCCATTCTTTGCAAAAGGATACCAAAAATCGTTCGGCGAAC
>JABDFB010000073.1 GCA_013286765.1 Deltaproteobacteria bacterium | reverse complement strand
CCACGACCTTGAAGAACTGTTCGGGCATGTTGTACTGCAGTGCAACTGTCGGAAACGTCGTGTGTACAAGAAAATCAACAATCTGAAATTTCTTTTCGATCTCAGTCTCTATTTGATCCAGAAAATTCCGATTAATTTCTAACAATTTGCTATGGCGTTGTTCTCCGATAGATTTACTAACCGAGACAAATTGCAGTAGCGACACCATTCCCACGGAAACAGTCACGGCAATTATAAACAAAACGATGTTTCTAAAGACATAATTTTTCATGTAAGTCTATCTCAGTTAGTCAGAACCGTTTTCCCATTCACTAAACAAAAATTCAGAAGAGAGAGCATAAGACAAGATCTCAAACGGAAAAGTAACACGGATCTGTTTCGCACGTTTATGATTCAGCTGTAATTGGAGTGGCACAAACCGGCGGACACCAAACTTAGAAATATCAATCCCAGTAGTCAAAGCTTTAAACAAGAGTTCTCCGGCATAGAATCCATTCTCATAATCAGATCCTGCCAGTGAGATCAAACGCCCATTCTTTACATGAAACGACACCAAGCCTGCGTCCAAGAATCGTGTATTTTCGTTGACCCATTGATCTACCTCAGTATAGTTCACACTGCGACTATTTGAATCTATAAGACGATAAAACGACGTAAATAGAACACCTGTCGTTTCCGGATTGACTGACAGAAGCTTTCTTTTCAGGCCTTCAAATGAACTTCCGTTATAAAAATCCAATTTCAACCCGATTTTTTCGAGTGTCTGATCCTCACGAATTTGATCTTGAGCTTGTCGTGTTAAAGTTGTTCCGGTGATATCGTCATCCGCTAAAATAAGAATATTCCTGATGCTGGGCCTGAGAGCCATAAGCAAACGCGCGGTGGCAGACATATTATAGCGTTCGAACGTTCCAGCAATTCCTTTTTCCTTTCCGGTATAACCATAGTCGGACAATTCCTTATTTACTCCAGAAAAACTCTGAGTAATTTTTAGATGTCGAACAAACTGAGAAAGCTTTTCAAATGCAAAGTCATCAGTCAGAACAACTCCCGCCGGCTTGGCTGTCTTGATTCGCTCTTTAGCCAACGCGACCTGACCTTCCAATTCAGCTCCAGTCTTTTTCTTTTGATTTAAATAAATTCTGATAAGTCGAGTTTCATTCCCAGAATAGTACTTCTTATAGGCAGCACGAATTCCGTAATCTTGGCCAATAGTCCATTCATAGTCTGGGCTATAACTATGCACAATCACAATAGTTGGGTCCGCCTTTGCCCAAAGGGAGCACTCCATTACCGGGAGAATCCCAAACAACAAACCTAGTAGAATACCTAATGACTTAACTAGTGAATTACCTATTCTAATGAGAGCTACGCCCATAGCACCCAAGAATTGCTAGAATCGAATAGTCCAGCAAACGAAGATATTGTGATTCGATTTTGTCCCGGACCGCTCGGGATCACTTCGTGGTAGTATCTCGGATTAATCAGTAAAAAATCTCCAGACTTCACGTGAATGGTAACATTTTGACAATCCCTAAACAGATCCCTCGAGTACGCATAGGACTCTTGCTCTCGATAGCCTAGATCTGATTTTTGCCAACAACGATTGTATATTTTTATTTCTCCTCCACAGTCGGGAGTAGAAACATAAAGATTCCATGAGAGCTGGTGAGAAATTCGACCGACTGACCAATCAGGAACATCATAGGGCGCATAATCTACATGCGGGAGCGCCCCGTAAGATATTTTTCTAATTACACAAGTTGAGTACTCGTGACCGTCCTCACTCTTTGCCACCTCTACTGGATAACCGGATGCTTCCTTTAATAACTCTTTCACCACCGCAATAACGTCGAAACTCTCTGACCAAAGCTTCTCAAATCGGTGTTTCGAGCCCGCTGAAAGTGCTAGATACTTTTCCAAATTCTCCCGAAATTCGTAATGACTAGGCCCGACTCTACCCACAGGAGGCACAACGTAGTCCTCAAAGCTGAGTGGAGAGATCGCCTTTTGTAGCAAAGTCATTTGATTTGCATTACAAAAAGGCTCTACCTGGACTGCAGGAATCCGTCCTTCCATTAGTGCTTCAAGAATATTCGATGTTAGGACTTGGCAATGTACAGGGTTCCAAGGAGTATTCACTTCTT
Organism: Deltaproteobacteria bacterium; assembly: GCA_013286765.1. The sequence goes on along the minus strand of JABDFB010000073.1, from coordinate 9,336 downwards.
CTCTTGTCATACGGCACTCCTGCGGGGGTCATAGCAACCGGTAAACAAGAATTCAACTGATTAATAACATTGTGCGTCTAAACTTCCTGATGTATGGTTCAAACAAAATGACGTATGGAAACAAATTTAAAAATGCAAACAGAAAAAGAAGCCCAGCCGGAATATTCTTACCCAGAGCTAGATTCGAGTTCCTGCCCAAAGTGGGCTGAAGTTCTATGCACCACCGAATTCTACGATAACCCTTTACGAAGAATTAAGAACGGCGAGGAATCTTTTTTTGGAATTGAGGTAGCTGATTTTACACTCGAAGTTGGCGCAACCTTACGTGAGAGGGTCCACTTTCTATGGTTCGATAGCAATCGCTACAACGTTTCGGCACTTTCACAGATTATCCAGAGTATCCACGTCAAAGGCGCGGCCGTGCCTATCGTCCAAATAAATAAACACCATCTTTGTGATATTAAAGTTCTTCTCGATATCGGAGCGTTGGGAATCGCGGCTACTGGCCTCGAGACACCAAAAGAAGTTTCTGACTTTGTGAAAGCCACTAAATTTCCGCCTTTGGGAAATCGTGGAATAGGGCCAGGTTTTTCGACAAAACACCTGGCTGATGTTACCTCAGCAGTCAAAAAAGCAAATCAATCTATCATGACGATTCTTGTGATAGACAGTCATAACTCTTTATTGAATATTCTATCGATGAGTGAGAATTCACATCTAGACTCAGGCCTGAATCTCATTCTATTTGATATTCCCAAGTTATTTGGATCTTCTCAGTCGGCCGAAGACCCCGGCATCTTTAACAGTTTTGTACGAGCTATCGCGAGCCTAAAACGCGCAGAAATACCCCTAGGGGCAAGAATCACCCCTGCTTATTCTTCGAAGTGGCTTTCTAAAAATTTGATTGCTAACGGGGCTACAAACCAGATTACCAATGGATTTCGTTTTTTTCTCTTGGGTACCGAACTGGATCTCCTGCATTTGGCAATCACGCCCATCAAGTCTTTTTCATTCAAAGAAGAAGTCGCAATCGGTTCATTACTCACAGGTTCTTCCGTGGAAACAGCGAAAATTCTATCCAGAAAAAGTCATTTTCTCTGGATAGACGCCGAACATAACCCATTCTCTCCCTCTCAAGTTAGTCAGCTCGCAGAAGCTGCCCTCAAAGAGGGAGCTTTGCCCATAGTGCGTGTCACTCAATTCAACCACCCAGACATCAGCGCCTACATTCGTTCAGGTGCCAAGGGAATCATCTGCCCGGGCGTCAACTCTCGAAAAGAAGCAGAGCAGTTTATCGAAACGGTCAAATCTACTGACCCTGAAACAATGGCTATCGTGATGATTGAAACACGCGACGGCCTTCGTAATAGTGAAGCGATTGTCTCCGTCCCGGGAATCGAATGGCTACAGATAGGACCCTACGATCTTGCACTATCCCTTAACGTAGAACTGGGCTCCCTCGAACATAAAAATGCAATTTCGCAAATTGAAGACGTGGCTCGTACACAAAAATTGCCTTTGGGAGGTTTAGTGAACGACAGATCAAAAACCCCTGAAATGCAAGCGTTGGGGTATCGGTTTTTATTGGTTGGTTCGGATCAAGAGTTCGTCAGAAATGGACTTGAATTAGCTAAAACTTTAGATACCAAATCCCCAGGGGAATGAACTGGAAAAGTTCACACCCCTGAGGCTGTCGTTTGCTAGGAGACAACTTCTAAAATAACGAAGGTCGAACGGGAGCCACTCCCTGATCTGGAGTCTCGGCTGGCTCTGCCGGCACTTCTTGTTCTGCTTGATCTGTTAATTCCGGCTGTTTCACCGAGACGAGCTGTGTTTCTGCAGGCACTTCAGACGGAGTTTCTGGCACTGGTGCCATCGTCTCGAAACGTCCATCTTGTGTAAGAATATCAACAGCTACCTGACGAACATCGCGGTATTTACGAGAAACATCCTCATTCACGTTCAATCGATAATCTGGGGTTACTCCATTATTCTCCAGATAAGTTCCCGCTTTATTCTTACGAATAATCAGAGATTCTGTCTGTCTTAGAATCAGGTGACTGTTCGGCGCCTCCATATGAGGAACTACGTTTCCTCCAGCTCCCATCGTCGTATTACCTACGACTTTCGCCATCCCATTGTCTTGCAGAGTTGCAGCAAAAACATCGCACATCGACGCGCACATTTCGTTGACCACTAGAACCACTCGGAACGGTTTCTTCAGATCTTCATTCGGACCCGGCAAAAACGGCACCATACTCTCCATACTCATCGGAGCAGACAGTCGGTGATTCACATTCAGCATTTGAGCGACCTGATATTCACCCCAGAGCTGCGAATAGATACGGCTTGCAATTTCTCGTTCCAACTCAGATGGCGCAGTCATAGTTCTGACCTCAAAAGTTCGAAGCCAGGTTTCGCTTAACCGGAACTGTATCTCAGGCATCAAGATTTTTGTGTTTGACAACATTTGAGCCAATTTTAGACCAAGTGCTGCAGATCCACCTCCATTATTGACTAGATCAATCACTAAATCACTCACACCATAAAACTGCAAAGTATCTAATGTTTGTTTAAATTCTTCAACAACCTTCTCCTGAGGCTCGTCCGGATTAAAAGTGCTCAGGTACATTGTCGCAACTTTTTTACTTCCAGGAAGTTCACGTCCATCCGAGCTCCACAGCTTTTCCTCTGTCACATATGTCGGATAAGTCGCATCTCCAGTAGTGATGAATCGAGCCTTCTCGGGAATATAGCGACTATTCCTAAATTGTTCCGTCGCCATTACCGTCTTCTTAACCGGCTGACCATCCCCATCAAGCTTAACAGCAGCGGTCCAAGCCTCTATTTGATTTGGGAAATAAAAAGTATCCAAATAATCGTAGTTGTCTGAGCCCGGGATCATTTTGGAAAGCACTTTTGACGTCACCTGCAATGCACCATCAAAGCCTCTAAACCCAAAAGTGAATGACTGTTTGCTTTCATCATCCACCATAGTAAACAAATCAAAAATAAGATTCCTTGCAAAATTACCAGACAAGGGATGCGACGATAATGCCTTCGAAGTATCGTTTGGTTTGGCGTGGAGGTAGTTGAACGAAACTAAGTCTCTCACCAACCACGGAACCGTTATATCTACATTGATAGTTTTCTTTTCACCCTCTTCAACTCTTCGTCTTTCCCTTGCTTCTAAATCCCGAACTTCTCCAGGGGTATAATCACGGCGAACAATCGTCAAAACGGCATCCTTCTTTTTTGCATCCGGAAACCGATTATTGGTCGAGATTCGCGTGAAAATACGGTTCATATGATAAGTGAGATTTGCCTCCTGATTACCGACGTTTTCATACGGCAGAAAGTCCTTCTCGATCACATCCCTTAAAGGTACGCCATCGATTTTGGCGATTTCATCACCCACTTGAACAGGAAATTTTGACGCGTCGGGACTGAAATTTGGCAAAAGCTCTGTCACCAAAAAATTCTGCCCCTGACGCTTTCCAGAGATTCCCACATACGCCACCTGCACTCGGCCAGGCAACCCCCCATTAGTGAGAATCGCTGATGTATGAGCATCGTGAAAAAGCGCAACGAACTGATGCATCACCAGATAGAAATCTTCGTTACTTTCCGTTCCTAAGGCCTTCTGAAGGTAGTCCTGCTTCACCTTCTTAAAATCGAAAGCATATCGCTTTTCCTTGTAATCCAAGGGCGCGTAGTTTTCGTCAAACTGAGAGTATAGCCACATCATGTCCGCTAGTTTCTGCTCAGGCGTTAAAACCTTTTTCGGAATCGGATCACATCCACACAAAAGACAAAACGACAACATTCCCAAGCCGATACGGCCCAGGAAACCCCTTTTCCCCCACATAGTCATCTTCTCCCTCTAGATGCTTCTTCTTAGTTGCGAGACTTTCTGTCTCTCAAAGAAGCGAGTGACAACACGTAGTTTCAAACAAGAATAATGTCAAGAAAATATCTTCGATAGAACGAGGCACGTTTCTATCTTCGATAGAACGAGGCACGGAGGTTTACCATATGACCAGGTGTCGGGCGCGCGCATCCTGCGCTTGGGCTTTGGCCCCATCCATGGGGCGCCCAAGCCCTCACTGGTCATATGGTAAACCTCCGCGCCTGTCCTATGCGCACGATTACGGGCGAGTTGCCGGAGGCAACTAAGGAACTACATTAGATCTATATAGCTTGGTCCGATGGCTGGCACGCCCAAGCCCTCACTGGTCTTGTGGTAAACCTCCGCGCCTGTCCTATGCGCACGATTACGGGCGAGTTGCCGAAGGCAACTAAGGAACTACATTAGATCTATATAGCTTGGCCCGATGGCTGGTACGCCCAAGCCCTCACTGGTCTTGTGGTAAACCTCCGCGCCTGTCCTTTGCGCACGATTACGGGCGAGTTGCCGGAGGCAACTAAGGAAGTACATTAGATCTAGATAGCTTGGTCCGATGGCTGGTACGCCCAAGCCCTCACTGGTCATATGGTAAACCTCCGCACCTGTCCTTTGCGCACGATTACGGGCGAGTTGCAGGGGGCAACTCAGGTGTGTTTCATTCATTCTATTTGACTACTTTATTATACCTGCTTAGAATTATTATGTAACAGCAGATGAATATACCGTTCTACGTACCATTCAAAACGAGGAATAGATGCCTAAATTACTAGCCGTATCTTCTTTTATCACTGTCCTGCTTTTTACAAATTCCTATACAGCAAAAGCTGGAGATGTTGAATTAGGTGACCTAAAACCAGGGCCCCACGCGAGAACCAAGAGTGAACCACCCACTGAGCAGAAAGGTGCGGAAAACCCAGTTAGACGTTCGAAGAGCGCTGATGAATTGCAAACATGCGAAAGACAAGCTAAACCAGGGGTTCTTCCGAATGAAGCAAATACTATACTTCAAAATTGTAATAAGGAAAACGATCGTGAACATTTTCTAAGCGATATAAACCATCCCGAAATCAATAAAAAACACTCTTATAAAGAACAAATGGCACTTTCTGGAAAATTCAGAGAAATTCAAAAAGTAAAGCTTCATGCCCAAGAGGAGTTAAAAACAAAAGCAGCGGCTCTGGAAAAAGGCAATCCAGCAGGAGATGCGTTAAGAAACTATTTATCCGTTGTTAAAAATCATGAAGAAAAGATCGAACAATTACAACAAGTTCTAAAAGAAGCTATCTGGACAGAAAAACCAAAGCGAAACTCTAGTGTCCTTGCAAACGAATACGTCAATTTGAAGAGCGAAATCAGAGAGCTCGACAAAGTGTATCAACGCGCAGTCGAATATCTGCGATTTTTACGCCGACCGAAGAAACAGGTCTTTTCACATCATTAGGCATATTAAGCTCACACGCAGTGAGGGCTTGGGCGCCCCATGGATGGGGCCAGCCCAAGCGCAGGATGCGCGCGCCCGACATCTGATTCCTAGGCTGAGTGACTGCCCCTCTTCCGAATATTACTGATGATGATGAAAAACAGATTCTGCTAACCTTGGGTCACCGATCGCAACCACATTATTCTTCGCAAGGAATTTAGCGACGCACAGCCCGAAAATCCCAAGAAACCCGAGTGTTACTCCCAGTTCCGTCAGCCCTAAAATCGGACCTTCTTTGAAGAACTCAGGCTGAACCATCCACAGAATATCAATCCACTGGGCGAACAGCATGAAAATCCCTACGCCAGCCAAAATCTTTGGATTTCTCTTCGCATCTCTCGGCAGTAGAATAACAAACGGTAGCACAAACTTTCCTACCAACAAGAATAAGGAAACCCAGAGCCATTGCCCATGCATGCGGGTAATAAAATAACCGGTTTCTTCGGGCAGGTTTGCGTACCAGATCAACATAAATTGACTGAACGCGATATACGCCCAGAAAACGGCAAACGCCAACATGAACTTACCCAAGTCATGAAGATGATTCTCGTTCAGAATCCCCTCCAGCTTGCCTTTTGACTTCAAATAGAGAGCTAGCAAACACACAGAAGCCAGGTTCGCGTAGAATAGTCCCGCAAAACAATAAACTCCAAACATCGTACTAAACCAGTGCGGGTCGAGCGACATAAGTTGATCGAAAGAAGCCATCGTAAAGCTCACACCGAACAAAGCCAGAAAAATCGGACCAAGAGTCCGGTTCTTTAGAGTATACTTATGATTTTCCCTGTCCACGTCCTGTGCCACAGAGTTTCCGACCATCTTCTTGGCGAAGAAAACCCAAATTCCAATCGCAATAAAATTTCGGATCAGAAAAAAAGGCACACTCAGGTATCCCGATTTTCCCATTAGAACCAAATCGCCCTGAACATGCTCCGGATGACTCCAAATATATAGATGCGGAATGCCAAAATACAAAATCGCAAAAGTAATTGCGACTACTGGCAAGTAAGCCGAAAACGCCTCACTCAATCTTCGCACCGGAGCACTCCACATCGCTCCAGTCACCCACTGAAGGACTGCGAAGAAAATTCCACCAAGTCCGAGGCACATAAAATAAAAATGATTAATCACAAAACTTGCCCAAGCACGGCTCGGATCCATCCTCAGACTAACCAGAAAAGAAACAGCTCCGAGCGCTGCAAAGACTAGGAAAACAGTTTTAATTTTCTGAGAAACCTCGAAAGTGCCAGGATTCCGAATTGCGGCTCCATGTGCTCCATGTGAATGTTCCATAGCTATCGTGACTCCTCAATCTCACTGCTTCTCTTGTTCTTGAATAACTTTCAGATCCTGCTGCGTGGGGTTACGTGATCGTTGCAGAACTCGAATATAGTGGATAACTGCCCAACGATCAGAAGAATCCACTTCCGACGCATAACTCGGCATCAGATTTTGCCCCATTGTAACTGTGTGATAAATTCTTCCATCGGTAAAATTTCTTACCTTATCTGACTGAAGGGACAGAGGCCTTGGAAACTTTGGAACTACTGGCCCATCACCAAAACCTTCATTGCCGTGACAGGGCAAACAATTGATTTGGTAAACTCTCTTTCCTCGCAACAAAACTTTTTTTGTTGGAATGAGCGGATTCTTCAGTTCTCGTCCTGCTTTCTCTGCATCATGAGGATAAGGATAGGGTTCAAAATTTCTGCTGATTGTTCCCGGCACCGGCATTCGCATCTGTCCAAAAGTCTGCGCCTTAACTGCAGGGCTATAGACCATATCCGGCATGTAAACCACATTCGGTTTTTCGTGACGACAACTAGTTGAAACTACTGCCAGCGCCAAAGTCACCAACGCTACCATAAATAGGCGTGTCTTGCCGCCCTGTTTACTCGGTGTATTCTTAGATTGAGTAGGTGTCAGCATTTCTAGAACCACCCTTCAACGTAAATACTTTTTACTTCTTTGGCGCCCACTTTCCTGAGAAAATCTGCTGCCTCCGATTCTCGGAATTGTTTGAAGTTTTCTTTCTTACGTGCACTCTGTCCTTCTTCATCTTCATCCACATCCAAAGGTGCTTCGATCACAATGGCGAAACGGTCCCTCGTAATGGATGGATCAAAAGACTTCCTCTTTACGTTCGGAAGGCCATTAAAAAAGAACATGCCTCCAACCGTAGCTAACCCAGCAAAGAGAATCGTACATTCGAACATAACCGGCACAAACGCAGGCCACGAATTCATCGGTTTCCCGCCCACAATCAAGGGCCAATCTACGGCGGATGTCCAATACTGCAGCAAAAATCCTAAACTAGCGCCCGTCATCCCTGCCGCTAGCGTAACAAACGGCAGCGGTGATCGCTTTAACCCCTGCGCCGCTTCTAAGCCATGAACCGGATAAGGAGTGTACGTATCGAAATCTCGATAATTTTCGTCTCTCACTTTTTCCGTTGCATGTAATAGATCATTAGGATTGTCGAAAAAGCCAATCACTCCAAGCAAAGTCTTATCCATGTGCGACACCCCCCTTTCCATGAGCTGAATGAGGTGTATGCGGCGGCAATGGCTTATGCGTATCCGGGTCCTGAGTCATCACCCCTTTGACTTCTGCCATCGCAATGACCGGCAAGATACGACAGAACAGCAGGAACCAGATGAAGAACCAACCAAAGCTACCAAAGGTAATTCCCCAGTCGTACCAAGTTGGAACGTAATATCTCCAATTCGACGGTAAGAAATCACGGTGCAACGACGTGACCACAATCACAAATCGCTCGAACCACATCCCGATATTCACAAAGAGCGAGACGACAAACATAATGGCAACATTTCTTCTCGCATGTCGCCACCAGAAGATCTGAGGAATAATGACATTACAACCTGCCATAATCCAGTAAGCCCACCAATACGGACCGAATGCACGATTAACGAATGCAAATCCTTCGAACGGGCTGCCGCTATACCAGGCGATAAAGAATTCACAGGAGTAAGCGTAACCTACTATCATGCCTGTCGCCATGATGATCTTGTTCATCTTTTCTAGATGACCAATCGTAATGTAGTTTCTGAGATTGAACATTTCGCGAGCGATCACCAATAGCGTGACCACCATTGCAAATCCCGAGAAAATAGCTCCTGCCACAAAGTAAGGTGGGAAGATTGTCGTATGCCATCCCGGTAAATTCGAGACTGCAAAGTCGAAAGAGACGACGCTATGAACAGAAAGCACTAGCGGCGTCGAAAGGCCAGCTAGCAGCATGTAAGCAATTTCGTAGTGGCTCCAGTTTTTATTCGATCCGCGCCAACCTAATGATAAAACCGTGTATATGAATTTACGTACCTGATTCTTCGCTCGATCTCGAATCGATGCTAAATCCGGCACCAATCCTACATACCAAAATACCAACGAGATCGTGAAATACGTTCCTACCGCAAACACGTCCCAAAGCAGGGGCGATCGAAAATTCACCCAAAGATGGCGTTGATTAGGATAGGGTAGCAACCAGAAAATTGCGTACCAGGGCCGACCGGTATGAATAACTGGAAAGAGCAACGCCGTCATCACCGCAAAAATCGTCATCGCTTCTGCCGAGCGATTAATTGCCGTTCTCCACTTTTGTCTGAAAAGAAACAAAACTGCTGAAATCAATGTACCGGCGTGACCGATACCGACCCAGAACACAAAGTCCACAATGAAGACGCCCCAACCGTTAGGTTCATTTAGACCCAAAACCCCCAGGCCATGCATGAACATGTCTGACGCCAGTACCGCACCGACCAAAAAAGCACAAATAGCCGCTATAAAGCAAACCCACCACTTTCCTGTCGGGAAACGTTCTAGCGGCGAAGAAATATCATCATTGACGTCTGCGAGAGTTTTTCCTCCCGTCACCAATGGTTCTTGCGAAAACTTTATGACTTCGGCGGAACTATCCATGAGTGCTCCC
>JABDFB010000072.1 GCA_013286765.1 Deltaproteobacteria bacterium | reverse complement strand
AATTCATTTTAAAATCGATCAAACAGATCGAGAGTTTGGTGTCGTTTAACATGTGTCAAAAAGGACCTGGACGTTTACCTGTTTACCCCGATTCTTTGCGTGTCGGGGGCAGTTATGATAGCGTTCGGTCATGTTAGACGCGCAGTATTTTGAAGATAAAGTAAGTGAGTTGGAGTCGTCGCTGAAGAAGCGGAATTCTAGTGTGGATGTCATCCACCAGCTCACCGAACTGTCTCGGTGCCGGCGCGATTTGATTCAAAAGACCGAGGCTCTTAAGGCACAGAGAAATTCCGCCTCCCAGGAAATCGCTAAACTAAAGGCGAAATCCAAGTCAGATCCGGCAGCGGCAAAAGAGGCCGACGCAAAAGTTGCCGAAATGCGCAAAGTGGGCGACAATATAGCCGCGTTAGATCAAGAGCTCGGCAAGATCCAAGATTCGCTCAAAGATCTGAACATGCGTCTGCCCAATATTCTGCACACTAGTGTTCCGGTTGGAAAAGATAGCGAAGACAACCCGGAAGTTCGCCGGCACGGTACGCCCAGAAGGCTTGATTTTACACCAAAAGACCATACAGATTTAGGGGAAAACCTCGGAATTTTGGATTTCGAACGTGCCACCAAGATTGCGGGCGCCCGTTTTTCGCTCTACCTAGGTGCAGGTGCAACCCTCGAGCGTGCGCTGATTCAACTGATGCTCGATTTGCATACGCGAGAGCACGGTTACCGCGAAGTGATTCCGCCATTTATGGCAAATCGTGAAACGATGACGGGCACGGGGCTCCTGCCAAAATTTGAGACGGATCTGTTTAAGACCCATGTTGCGGAAAGAGACCTTTATTTGATTCCGACTTCTGAAGTGCCGCTGACAACAATTCACCAGGGCCAGATTTTGGACAAAGCGGAGCTGCCCAAATACTACACCGCCTATTCCCCTTGTTTTAGAAGCGAGGCGGGTTCGTACGGTAAGGATACGAAGGGGCTGATTCGCCTACACCAGTTTCAAAAAGTGGAGTTAGTGAAAATTGTCGAACCCGAAACGTCCTACGACGAGCACGAAAAAATGGTCCAAAATGCCGAAAAAGTGCTTCAGATCTTGGAACTCCCTTATCGCGTCGTAGCTCTATGCAGTGGCGATACGGGTTTTCAGTCGGCAAAAACGTATGATCTGGAGGTCTGGCTTCCGAGCCAGAATGCGTACCGCGAAATTTCATCCTGCTCGAATTGTGAAGACTTTCAGGCGCGCCGGTCGGAAATCCGCTACCGACCCGATGCAAAGGCAAAACCCCGTTTTGTGCATACTTTAAACGGATCTGGTTTGGCCGTCGGTCGTACTTTTGTGGCAATACTAGAGAACTTCCAGGACGCCGACGGCAACGTCGCGATTCCCAAAGTCTTGAATCGCTACTTAGAAGGCGCCCCTGGGTTTACCAGGGATAGCGCGGGTCAGTTGTGGATTAGAACATGGCGGAAGGGGTGAGATTCGAACTCACGGTCCCCTTACGAGGACTCTCGCTTTCAAGGCGAGTGCATTCGACCACTCTGCCACCCTTCCTGTTATATGTGAAATGGTCCCCTATTTCTTACCCGTGAATCCGAAACTTTGCAGCAGAGAAATGAGGACTAAGGCACTGTTTTTCCAGTGTGCGGTACCAGAGGATCATACGACAAAAACTGTCCACCAGCAGGGCTCACTATTCGCCACATGGTATGGCGCAGCATTAATCGCCTTCTGCGGGTTTGTTTTATGAGGCCATCCAGCAAGCTTTGGGGGAGGCAATATCAGTACAAAGCTTGACAAGAGGTACTGCTGATTCAAACTTCACTGGACCAAACGCTACAATTCCAGTTGACCAACATCCCGTAAGTGCTCTTAAAAACATCGTACAAAGCGCGCTTAAATATAGGAACTCTAGCTTAATCCGTTCGAATGTAGCTGATTAGAGCCGCGGGGATTTTTCCGAAAGACGGGAGGTCCTTTTCAAATTAGTACCTCCTGTGCAATTCGGATTTCTGCATCATTAGAATAGGTTATTAGTGCTGCTCGATAAGTGCTTGCTCAAGCGGGCGAAAATATGCCTTTTTTCAGCTTAGAGCATGTCAATTTTGCTCTTCGAATTGAATTCCCAAACTATCGAGGAATGCTTTGTCATCAGAAACATCCCCAGAAACTTCAGCGTTAAGTGGAGCTACTTTAAGTCCAGCTTTTTTGAGTTTTTCCAGAAGTTTAGGATTGAGCACAAATCGTTCTCCAACTTTTTTTGGAGTACCATCTGAATTTAGTTCAAAAGCAGACTTTGGCAAATAGCGACTAAAATATTTTATATATAGATTGGCTGAATATTCTGGAAATAGTCCCTCTTCGAGAAGTCTTTCCTGTTCGGCATAGTGGAGGCCTACAGAAAGGACTTGCAGCCCAAAGAGTGTACTTCGAAAGAGCCTATGGCAAATTAATTCCGGATTGGCTTTAACAAGTTCTTTCATAAGAGCCGATCCGGTGGCAAAGGCGCTAACTTCATCAACTATAAGATATTGATCTTTTTCCTCTCTACCAGCACCAGAAGCCTTTAAAGCAGAGTATTCGGATGCTCCACATCCATGTTGCATTTCATGCGTATAGGCCTCCAAAGCTCGAACCGGATCGATCTCCAAATTGTAATACATCACTTTAATGAATTTCTTAGTGTTTTTTGGATCCGAAACAGCTTCAAAACCCATAGAGGCCCCTTGTGAAATTGCTTTGGGACGCATTTTTTCGAATCGAAAACCTGAAAGATTGGGTTCTTTAGCGTTCCAATAGCAGTCTAGCGCTGACTTGCCGGTATGAGTAAGCAAAAGAACTGAATCTAAGTCTTTAAAATAGTCCTCGGCCCTTACAGTTGCTCTTTTCTTGGGGTCACCATATTTTTGGGTGATCCAAACAAGTGCCTTTGAAAGATTGGAGTCCGAAGACTCTACGGCACCTCTGACGGAATTCGTACTTGTAAGGTTCGATTTATAGGAAACGTTGGCCACTTGGCTTAACTGAGTTAGCGCATTATAAATAGATTCTTCCCTTGTCCACTCTTGATCAGTCTTGGATTCCTGGAGTCGAGCGATGATTTCTAGGGTGGATTGTACACCTTTTTTAAGATCCAAATTGCTTGGGTAAGTATCTCTAAGTGAACAGACTGAATCACTTAAGTGAGAAAGAGTGGTCACTTGCTTCACCTTATAGGCATTCTTGCAAATATCCTCAAATCGTTCGGCACGAACGTCGGTCATCCAAACAAATGTGAGAAAGATCCAACCAACAAATGAGGCTAACCAAGTTCCTTCGGAAACAGGGGACATATTTAGATAGTAATCAACCAATTGGTAATTAGGGTAACTTTTTGTGGAATCCGCCTGCTAAAATACCTAAAAAAATCGGTATCATGATTCCTCAACGGGGAAATACATCAATGACGGAACAAAGAACTTCAACAAACACTGTAAATTTTGGAGACACTCGTCTAACGGAGCGCTTCAACTGGATTGTTGCTAGTCTAGAGAATAACCCTGCCCCCAGTTTTAGTAATTTTCTAAATTCTATTGGGTGTAGAATTGCCAGCATACACAAAGCGGCCAAAACGTCGGGTTATTCAAGCACCAAAATTCTATTTTTCAAATGTCGGGGTGGTTAACTTTCTTGCTAAAAGAGGCAATTTGGAGCCCGGATCGGAATTGTTTGGAAAGGCGTTTGAAAACTGGGTTTTCCATGAAATTCGGAGTTACTCTCACTATACGCAGTTGTTTAGCGATTTCTCCTACTGGAGGCTCACTAGCGGTGCCGAAGTGGATTTTATAGTGAACGATATGGAAGTCGCAATTGAAGCGAAAGCCACAGGAAAAGTAAATGTGGATCATTTAAAATGGCTCAGGGAATTAATCCAGGAGCACCCTCGATTGAAAAAACGCATAGTTGTTTCACTGGATGGCAAAAGACGAAAGACCGAAGACGGAATCGAGATTTTGCCTTATAGAGAGTTTACTCAGCGTTTATGGGCTGGGGATCTATTTTAAGACGGAATTTGGTCAGCCGAGTATACCGTTAGTCCTGCAGCACTCCCTGGCGTTCGGAAACAAAAATTAGACACGTAGAGTCATTTTGAGTATAACCGTCGAACACCTAGTTTTTGGCACCTGAGAAGGAACAAGCAAAATCACTGAGAAACCAGTATTTAGAGGTCAAGTCTATGGAACTTGCTTTAAGCCGGCTACGCGAATTTTTTGCCATCCCCGCCGACTTTTCGATCTACCGGCTCCGCGGTGTTCTTATCGCTGTAGTAGCCATGATGTTTGCGGTTGCTTCTTCTAATTACCTTATTCAATTTGAAATTAATGATTGGTTGACGTGGGGAGCATTTGTCTATCCGCTTACGTTCGGTATTACCGAGCTCACAAATCGATTTTACGGCCCGCGCACCGCTCGGCGCGTAGTATTTGCTGGTTTTGTTGTTGCCGTCGTTCTTGCGTTTGCCTTTATGAATCGTAGAATCGCTCTTGCCTCTAGCATCGCTTTTTTGGTCGGACAATTGCTGGATATAAGCGTGTTCAATCGCTTTCGCCGGGGTTCGTGGTGGCTAGCACCAGGACTTGCATCATTTTCTGCATCGGCAGTTGATACGGGTGTTTTCTTTACACTTGCGTTTGCAGGTGAACCGATTGGATGGGTCCAGCTAGCACTCGGAGATTTTGGAATCAAGGTGCTAATGGACCTCATGTTCCTTCTGCCATTTCGTTTGATGCTGTGGAAAAATCAGAGCCTGTAATTTGCTTTTAGAATCACCTGCTGTGGCAAAGCTTAAATGACTTCACCGGAATGACAGCGATAACCGCTTGTGCTAATCGGAGTACCGAGGATCTATCGATGCGACGATTAAACGTTTTACTTATGGTCTTTTGTCTGCTTTTCACGTTTTGCGCGAATGCAGATCTAATTTTTAAAACCAAATCTGGGGAAACCGTTCGCCTAGTCATCCAAGACCCAAACAAAGAATTGGCCTTTGCAAAGGAAGCTAGAGAGCTTTGCGGTGATAGTTTTGTGAAAACTTATGCAAAATATAACGTCAAGGCTGAAACATTGGGATTTGAGAACGCTTCCGAAATGGATCAGTTTTATCGAAGCAAAGGATTCGATGAAGATCTTGAGTTTTTTAAGGCAGGGAAATCAAAGTGGGTTCACGCAATAGCTCATAAGAAATCGGATTTATCTGATTCGGGTGAGCTCATTGGGTGGGCTACTTTTTGGCCTGATGGGAATGCGGCCGATACGGTGTACGTCAACACACTCGTAGTTTCTCCAGACTACCAAAAGCAAGGCGTTGGGAAAAAGCTTCTGTTCTCGGTTAGAGAGGATAAGGATTTACTTCCCGAAACAAAACATTTGTTTCTCGACGTTCGACGGAATAATAAAAACGCAGTGGAATTCTATAAGAAGAATGAATTTTCTGAGACGAAATATTCATATGGAGACCACAAGCCAAACAAGCATTTGCTCACCTTGAAGTGGTCGGTAGAATAATATCTGATAACCCGCTTGCTTATGCTAGAACGGGTTATCAGATACGCTAAGTTAATTTAATTATTAGCCGTTTCGACGCAAGATTTTTGTGGATCAGCTTCTTCGAATGTCTGACTATCAACAACCTTAGGCGAATATTCCGTATCTAGCAAAAGGTCCGTAGTATTCGCAGCGGCAGTATCGAGGCATCGAAAGGTTAAACCGGTGAACGCTCCTTCAAGATTCTTGTCAGAAGTCTCAATGGGCTTTCTATATTTAGCAAGTTCGGTACGCTTTGTTCCATGGACCATCAGGTCTACCTCTACTCTTTCCACGAATCCGTCCCTTTCTCCCTGAGCATGCGTGGAATGGTACTCACAGGTGGCTGAACATTCCCAGTCCGCATGCGCTGCAAATGGAACTGTCAATCCTGCTATCAAGAAAAAAACCGCTTTGTTAATCATGGAATAACTTCCCCTTTGCGACGTAGATAACAAAAATTGTATGGTACGTCAAAAATTAAAGCTTGGACTGAATCGCATCGATTTCTTCTCTGAGAAAATCACTCTTTTTTAGTTCAGTCTCGATTTTTCGATAAGCATGTAAAACAGTGGTGTGATCTTTCCCGCCAAAGTAACTTCCGATATCGCTAAAACTCAGACCAGTCCATTTTCTCACTAAATACATCGCTACTTGCCGAGGCAGTGCGATTTTTTTCTTTCTGATGGGTGATTTTAAGTCGGAGGGTTTTAGAGCGTAGTACTTGGCAACACGGTCGAGGATGGCTTCGATCGGTCGGTGTGCGGGGCGGTCAGTAGTACTTAGGGTGGTCCTTACAGTGGTTGCGGTATTGGTTAACATATATTTTTCGATTCTTTCGAGTCTGGTTTCCAATTGATCAAATCGCGTCGCTAGCGCAGGTGAGATCTCTGCGTTTCTGTGAAGTACGAAAGCACGCATGATTGCAATATTCATTTCTACGGCGCGTTTGCTATTTAGGACGCTGGACAAGACTGCGATTCCTTGCTCTGTGAAAGCATTGGGTAGGTGGCGACGCCCACCGTGCTGGAAACTTGAAATCACAAATTGTGATTTCAAGTTTTCGAGTTCATCACTAGTCAGCTGAAATATGAAGTCCGGTGGAAAATACTCTTTGTTACGTCGTACTGCTTGATTTAGAACGCGTGTTTCAGTCAAGTATAGCACTGCCAAATCAAAATCTAACATGACCCGAAGTCCGCGAATTGAATAGATGGAGCGATTAATATCAGATTCCGCGAGCGCTGTTGACATAAGCGGTTTCAATTAACTCAAAGCGCCTATACATTCAAGCCCGTCTGAAACAAAGGCAGTATACTTGAAATCACAAATTGTGATTTCAAGTTCGGAGGCTGAAGAAGGCTTTAACTTCACTTGTTTTGATGCTACAGGTCAAACCACGTTTATAAAAAACTTCAAGGAGAACTGATTGTGAAATTTGCCTTAATACCCTTGCTGCTGGCGAGTCCAGTAGTCTTTTCTGTCCAAACGATGCAAAACTTTTATGAAGTCGAAGCGATTAAATGCAAAGATTTAAAATGTGTTCGGAATGGGATCGACGGGTTAAACCACAAAATAGTGGAACTCTTAGTCCAAAGAACTGCATATGTTCAGCGGGCTGGAGATTTGAAGTTGCACGGAACGAAAATCGCTACTGATCAGAAGAGAATCGATGATCAGATCAATGCACTCAGGGGAGAAGCAAAGAAATTGGGTTTGCCAGAAACTCTCGTTGTAGAAACCTTCAAATCGATTATTCGAGAATCTACCGAGTTTGAACAGAGATATATCGATTCGAAGCAAGAATAGGGATAGAATCGTTTTCGCTTTAAATCGACTCCAACAAGTCGACACACTGTCGATTAAATAGAAAATTCGTCAGTAAATCCAGGACACGTGATACAAATTGCCTATGTTTGGTACAAATAGCCCAAATCACCTTTCGGAAAAGGTCTTGGTCATCCTGGGAAGCGCAAGAGATAGCAGTAACACCTTAAAGACGGTGGAACGGCTTTGTCCGTGGCCGAAGTACGAAATGATAGATCTTCGAGACTACGGATTGATGTACTATGACTACGGTTCCACGAGCGGTACCGACCGATTTCGAGAAATCGTTGAGAGAATCCTGGAATCTGAAATCATCGTTTTTGCTACACCAGTCTATTGGTATTCGATGAGTGGTCAGATGAAAGTGTTCTTTGATCGATTGACTGAGCTCATCACAGTCGATAAGCCTGTTGGTAGATCGCTCAAGGGAAAAAAAACGTATTTAATTGCCTCAGGAGGGAACGCAGAACTTCCGGAGGGATTTGAAATTCCGTTCAAGTTGACGAGTAAATATTTAGATATGGTTTATACTGGAGCAAGCTATAGCCAATTTCGGTGATTTTATTTCACTCCGACTTTTCTAAATACTTTTTGTTCTAAGAGTTTAATCCGAGACTCCAAATCGTCCTGGATAACGAAAGCTTCACGTAACTTTTGATTCATCAGTGTCTGATATTTAGTATGTTTTTTTTCAGCTTCATTCTTGTATCGATCGACGATATCTGCGTCAATCATCATTGTGACTCGGATTTTTAGGTTTCTTCGATCAAATTCATCATTGTCTAATTCGACATTTCCGTATCTAATTTTTCTATTTTTGATAGTCATCCCATGCCTCCAATAATGTATCTAGATTATCACAAATCACTTCTTTGATAATTTTGAGCGATTTTGCCGAAAATCCGTAACTCTCAATAAAATCCATAGTCTCCAAATTGAACTTTGCTTCAGCGTCAGGACCGATTATGTGAACATGTTTTGGTTTGTGGTCTTTCGGATAAATCCTAAAAAACAAATTCTTAGTTTGAATAATCGTCGGAGACATCATATGTTATATGCATAAAATGCACATTTTATCAAGTCCACTGTAAATCCTTAAGATTATAGAAAGTTTTGTTCTTTGTGCAGCTTATCCCACAAAACGTGCGCGCTCTTCCAGAGTCGGCATGCGGCAGGTTTCGCGCTTGCCGAACCAGCGGTAGCGGTTGGTGGCTACAAAGCTGTAAACAGCGTCGCGAATCGAATCTGGAATAATGCGAAAAATCTCTGCGAGACGCCAGACGCCACCGAGTTGGGCGCAGATCTCCAGAACTGCATTCGATTTTTCAAAAATTTTGCCGTCTCGACTTACCACCATCGACTGCAGATTGCGGATCTGCTCGGGGCGGAGTTTCTGAGCGGCAAAACCGCTTTGCAGTGCCGAGAATTTGAATCGTTTTTCACGGTCCTCGGCCATGACAAAGTCAACTGCGGAGTTGCAGAGTCCGCAGACTCCGTCGAAAAATAAAATGAGTTCTTGCGGTCGTTTTCCGCAGGGTTTGATCCAACGAGAATCGAATGTAAAAAGATGGATCATTAAGACCCCGGTCGTTAGGTCTGCGAAGCTGACCAGAGACAGAATTCCTAAATGCATACCAACCATCGCAAGCCAGACCCAGGGGCGAGTCCAAACAAATAAAGCTAACGGTAGAAAGAATAATTCTAATCCCAACGAGAAATAAGTCATTCCATTAAAAATCCATTGCGGTCCAAGGAGCAACCACTCACGCCAAGGAACGTCACGAGCCAACGGATTTTGTAGTAAACGCAAGATCGCTGTTCCGTCCGGCCAACTGGGGGAGCTCATTTTATGAATGCCGCTTACCGTGTAACCAAAGGCCATGATAAACCAGGCACCCCAAAATAGCGCAGCTGGCATTTCCCAGGGCGTATTCGAATTCGGATTTTCTTTATCGTCTGGAATTAAGGCGCATGCGAGCAATATCCAACCGACCATCGGTAGACCGGGGTTATTGATAAAAATATTTCGATTCAGTAAACATGCCCACCCATACCAAAGGACAAATGCAATCCAGGGCCGCTTCCAGCCTACAGTAAATAACATTGCTAGCGCTGCCAGGGCTCCGAGAAAAAGCTGAGTCCCAAGGGGTGTATCGAACAACAATAATAAATTCGGAAAAAGCGAATAAGTGGGAATCCATTCAGGATTTGCTATGAGGCCCGTTCGGCTAAAGAGCTCGGGTCCATAAGGAATGAGCATAGTGAAGTGAATGATGAGATAAATTCCAAAGATAATTCGGAAGAG
Organism: Deltaproteobacteria bacterium; assembly: GCA_013286765.1. The sequence continues at coordinate 2,039 of JABDFB010000072.1, read as the reverse complement.
TCTGAATTGCCATTTGGAATAATTCAAAGGCTGGGACAGTCCTATTGCCGATTTAATCATATCTAGTCGCATTGGACCTCCAAGGTCGAGTCCAAGGGTTCAGCGCTGAATCGATTGATCACACGAAGCTGCGCATGTTTAATAGGCTCCGTTAATTGCAGAGGTTTTAGAAGCGGGCCAGAACAAAATCCATATTTGAGGACAGCGTGAACCAGTTTTGGCTCATTTCCTTCCGTGAGCTTTGCCCCATATGCAGCCACTGCGCCGTAAACATTTCGGCGATTATAAGGACCTTCTAAGAGGCCGTAGTTTTTTGGACCTAATTCGGTCTCAATGGTTCGGCCACTTTGAGTAATGACGCTCAATTTAAAATCCGACGAAAAAGTCTCCAATCCGCGAAAACTAGAAAAAACAAGTGGAAGTGGTGAGGCCACCATGGCCAGCCCGATTCCCCGCAATGCGGGGATGTTCAGGATGTAACCCATAGATTGAAGAAGGCCTAAAACCAACAAAACCGCGATCCCGGTTTTTCTCGCAAAACTTATTTTATTACTCTCGCCAATGTTCATTGCTATCACCTCGGCTTCAATTGATAGGGCTCACTTTTGTTCTGTTACCCTTTTCATAGGCTTATTGACATTCCTAAATAGGAGCATTTGCAAAAATTTGGCTTCACGCTCAGGCTTGAATCCGCATTTTGTGTCTTCATCTCTCGGGTTATAGAAAGTCCCGAAGAGCATGTCCCAAAGCGGAAGATCAGAAAAATTGTTGTAATGTTTGCCAAGCTCATGATGGTAACGATGCGATTCAGGCCTTTGCAGAATGTATCCTACCCAATGAGGCGTTTTGAGATTCATATGATAGAAGAATTCCGCATAGGAAGTTAATAACGTAATCCATGCCCCGGCTTCTGTGTTCACACCCAGCACCGTGTAAATCGTAAAAGAGATGAGCAACGAATTTGTGAAAATCTCTATGGGGTGTTTGTAGAACGACGTTACTGTTTCAAGGCGCTGCGGACTGTGGTGAATTTGGTGTAGAGTATCCCAGAGGAATGGGACATCGTGCCGCCATCGATGCCAAAAATAATAAACAAACGTAATAACAAAATACCCAATCCACACCGACCAGGTTATTCCTACCGTGTCGCTTAAGTGAAAAAGACTGTAGTCGTGAAACCAATATTCCCAAGTATATCCGCCTGTAATGACGACCCCCGCTTGCAGCAGGTTGATAATAACGACTCGCTTCCACCAGCCTTTGACCATGGGTAGTTTTCTGGCGGGGAAAAGGCGTTCTAAGATCATCAAAAATAAACCTGCGGCAAAAATCAAAACCATGGTCAGTGCCATCGTATTCACGCCCATGATGAGCCCAAGCAACGTGGCCCTACTGAAGACCGATTTCAAACCGAGGTAGCCCATCGCACGCACAATAAGACTTTGTCCGAGCGGTTGTTTGCTTGCGATTTCATCGATGACATTAGCTAGTTTTGTTTCGAGCACCCGTATTCCTTGGCGTGAATCGGTTCTCTTTAGGCCTAAATCCTCAAAGTAGAAGTGGTATTGACCCAGTGTTCTCATGAAATATTGAAACTCTGTTTCCTCTGCGTAGGGGCGCCAGTTTTCAGGATTAAAATGCGGAGAAATTGTGGGAGGAATATCGCGCGTTTCGAAAATCTTCCGACAAAGCGCCTGTGAGTGTGGATCTGGCAATACCGATCCTTGGCAGCGCAAGTAGAAAAGATTGAGCGAAGTCTGAAGAAGGGCCGCATAGTTTTTTGTTTTTTCTGTATTGAGCTCCGTAAATTTCTTACATTGTTCGGCGATTTGTTTTCCGGCTTCGCCGGTCGGTCTTTCGATAACTTGCGTTAAACAGTAAATTGGGCCCCACTGCCAATGTCCCGGAGTTTTATCTTCGGGGAGTCTGAGTTTGAAATCCGTTAAGACAGTCCTTAAACCTTGCTTTAGTACGCCTTCTTTAGCGGTATATCTGGAGTCATACATTCCTAAGTAGAAGTCGAATTTTCTGAAATCCGT
>JABDFB010000071.1 GCA_013286765.1 Deltaproteobacteria bacterium | reverse complement strand
CGTATTAATCCCAACGAAAAGGCACTAGCTACAGAAAATGCTCTAGACGCCTTATGCAAAGCTAAAATTGCGCACCAAGTTTTTCACTCGTCAGGCAATGGAGTCCCGCTCAGCGCTGAACAAAAAGACAATCTCTATAAGGTCCTATTCTTAGATGTAGGGCTTATGGGGAATGCAACTGGGGATGAAAATTACGGACCTCACTGAACTCGATGCCATTGCCCGTATTAATGAAGGAGCTATCGCTGAGCAATGGATTGGTCAGCATTTATTGGATTTACGCATGAACTCTCAGCCCCCGGAGCTCTACTATTGGGTTCGAGAAAAAGCAGGATCCATGGCAGAAGTAGATTACATCATTCAAAATGGAATGCAGATTTATCCAATCGAAGTGAAAGCCGGCGCCTCATCCCGAGCAAAATCACTGCAAGTTTTTCTAAATGAAAAAAAGAAATCGCCCATTGGGATTCATTTTTCCACCAATCCAGCGCGGTTTGATCCGAAACACAGAATTTTAGAATTACCTTTTTACATGGTGGAGCAAGTTCCAAGAATCTTGACGATGCTCCAAAAAAGCTCCTACCGTTGACTCTTCTGCGAAATTCTGGAGGCTTCGAAATATTCTGATAGACCGTAATTGTAGTTCAATCCCCTAGATACTCGCGCACCAAGTGCTTCTTTCGCTCCTGTCGCATCACCGCGAGATCGATGAGTTTCGACAGGAGTTCCTTATAGGGTAACCCAGAAGCTTCCCAGAGTTTGGGATACATACTGATAGACGTAAATCCTGGGAGTGTATTAAGTTCGTTAAAATAAAATTTGCCGGTGGACTTCTCCAGAAATAGATCTACTCGGGCCATTCCTTCGCACTCCAATTTCATGAAGGCTTCCTTGGCCAATTGTTGTGCTTTGCGAATTTGATCTTCATCCAACGGTGCGGGAACAAGAAGCTTTGCTCCATCAGCATCGATATATTTTGCGTCGTAGGTATAAAATTCATGCGAGGGCACGATTTCACCCGGCACCGAGACCAGAGGTGTTTCACTCGATGCCGTATTTTCCAGAACCGAGAGTTCAATTTCCCGCACTTCAAGGCCCTGCTCTACTAGCACCTTAGTGTCGTATCGGAACGCATCGACTATCGCGGGTTCGAGCTGTGCCTCATTTTTGACTTTATGAATTCCGACACTCGACCCTAAGCGCGCCGGCTTCACAAAAACCGGAAACCGCAACTGAGTTTGAATCTGTTTCAGTAATCTTTTTCGATCCTGATCCCAACGATCCGCTTTAAAGCAAAGATAAGGTACGATCGGCAGGCCGGCTTCCTTAGCGAGTCTTTTTCCGACGTCTTTATCCATACCCACAGCCGAGGCAAGTACACCGCTGCCCACGTAAGCCATCTCCGCCAATTCAAAAAGTCCCTGAACGGTTCCGTCCTCGCAAAGCGGCCCATGCATCACCGGAAAAATCACATCTACCTTACCGCCGCCTGTCCCTTTTGAAGGTCCTAGCGCCGTTAAGCCTTTTTCGCTGCTCTCCGGCTCGGGTAGTAGAACGACAGGAGTCGCATCTTTAAACACGGGCAGAGCACTCGCGGACTGATTGATCAAACTAATGTCATTAAACAGCCATTTGCCGTTCTTATCGATTGCCACCGGGATGGGCTCAAATCGTTCTCGATCTAGATAGTGTAGAACTGAGGCAGCTGAACGCAGAGAAACCTCATGCTCTCCAGACCTACCACCATACAGAACCATTACACGGAGTTTCTTAGCCATTGATTTGATCTCCCCTACCAGTTGAAAGAGGCGGAAAATATTGATTCAGCCCCATTTTAACAGTAAGGTGATGTCAAAGTAGAGGAAAAATCGATGTCAGACAATAATGGAACACTTAGTTCTCACCTCTGGGATACCAGTGAACTTTATAGAAACGCAGTAATGGAATTAACGGAAGCCGCCAAGACTATGCGATTAGATCCAAACATCGCTGAGCGGCTGCGAGTTCCGAAAAGAGCACTTATTGTCAGTGTGCCGATTCGGCTCGATGATGGCAGTATTCGCGTCTTTGAGGGGTATCGAGTTCAACACAATATGACCCTTGGACCCGGAAAGGGCGGAATTCGCTTCCACCCTGAAGTCAATCTTTCCGAAGTCGCGGGCCTCGCAATGCTAATGACTTTTAAATGCTCGCTCGTGGGATTGCCACTGGGCGGCGCTAAGGGCGGAATCCGCGTCGATCCTACTAGACTTTCCAGGCAAGAAGCCCAAGCTCTTACGCGCAGGTACACCAGCGAAATCAACATGATCATTGGGCCAGATAAAGATATTCCAGCTCCCGACGTTGGAACTGATGCGCAGCATATGGCTTGGATGATGGACACCTATTCGCAAGAAAAGGGGTTTGCAATTCCTGGCGTTGTCACCGGAAAACCGATCGAAATCGGCGGTTCCTTAGGCCGCGCTGAGAGTACTGGTCGTGGCGTCGTATATACTATTCAGCATGCAGCCAAATACATGCATGACCATGGTAAGCAGGGTCCGAAGTTGGACGAGTCTACCACTGTTTCTGTCCACGGATTTGGCAAGGTGGGTGCGGTCGCAGCCCTAGAAATTTTCAATCTAGGTGCTAAAGTGATTGCAGTCAGCGATGTCTCTGGCGGTCTGATGAATAAAAATGGCCTAAACATTCCTGCCCTTTTGCGATACGCACAAAAACATCGCACACTTGAGGGTTACCCAGAAGCCGAACACGTTCCGAGTGAAGAAATCTTAACCACTCCGTGCGATGTTCTCATCCCTGCGGCAATCGACGGTGTTATTACTTCGAAGAACGTCGGCAGAGTTTCTGCGCGAATCATTGCAGAAGGCGCCAACGGACCGATTTCGGTGGATGCACTAAAAAATCTAGAAGAACGCGATGTCTTCATTATCCCAGACGTTCTATGTAACTCTGGTGGTGTGATTGTCTCCTACTTTGAATGGGTTCAGGGCATTCAGAACTTCTTCTGGAGCGAAAGCGAAGTAAATGCGAAACTTGCACAAGTCATGGCCAGCGCATTTAAGAGAGTCATGGAGACCAAAACAAAGTACAACTGTGGTATGAAAACCGCAGCGCTGATTGTAGGTGTAGATCGCCTCAACAGAGCAATGTTGTTACGAGGCTTGTTCCCGTAAATTTTTGACAGGAGCATTCCTCCCGAAAAAAAATAGTAAAAAACTGGTGGGGAGTGGATCGCGATGCTGAGAGCATTTAGAATCTTCGTTTTGTCGTATTTTTCTATTATCGCTTTTGGATCTCTCTTCATTCCCCGTCCTGTGCTCGCCTGGTATAAGCACCAGACCATGATGCCCACGATTCTGAAAAGTTCAACTGAGCGCCTCAAGAATCAGGTTTTTAAGACACCTTGTGAATCTGAAAATCTGGCTGTTTTAAAAAAACTCATTCCAGAACTCCTTCTAAACGATCAGACCCGTGTTTCACAGATGGCTTTTAGCGGCAAAAACTGTTCCGTAAAACCTAACATCTCGGCCTATGAAATTTTCATGAACGAGTCGGTGGATGATCCTGACCTTGGAATGGATCAGGACCTCCCGGAAACAGAACTTTATGATCCTAAGAAAGAACGCCGCTGGATGGGGGGAACTACCGGACTTTCTAGCCAAGGTTTTAGACACATGGTTTTTGGCGGTTGGAAACCGTCACACCCTCTTCAGAGTTTTCAAATTCCGTTAGGTGCTATCGGACAAGCACCAGCGCGAACGCAAATCTTAGCGGAAAAAGGCAAAGAATTAATCAAAGACGGTCATTTCGCTTGGGGTTATCGGCTAGTCGCTTGGGCTATGCATTATATTCAGGACATTTGCCAACCCTTTCACGCGGTACAAGTGGTGAGCACTAAGATGATCCCCTGGGGCGATCTTCTCACTTGGCCACCATCGGTTGGCTTTAATAATCTTGTCCATGATGCCACAAGAATTGTTGGCAATTACCATCTAGCCTACGAAACATATATTTTGTACCAACAAGAGCACTCTTCGATATTCGACGAATGCCTGAGTTCACCTGAAAAATACGCCGAAGTTACCTTCGATCCAGAACAGTTAGATCCAGAGCATATTACCCTGAGAACAGCCGAAGCATCTCTAAAAATAGCGAAACGACTTGGACCGGAGGTGGTGAGTCTCTTTGGTGATGAACTAAAAAAACCGAATTACCACCTATCCACGGGCCAGGGAACAGTCAATTATAATGAGCTCAGCACCCGCCCCGATCTGAAAAAAACGCGCGATCAAATCCATCGCACTACTTGCATCACTCTTGCCAACGGCGCACTGGGCACCAGAAAACTCATTGATTGGACCCTGAACTCTACAGGGACGCATTAGCTTATTAACTTAAATCAATTGAATTAATTTCATACAATAACGCGCCGTCTATCGGGCTGCCGCCAGCGCAAGCAATTCCAAAGAGCCACCGGATACCTTATTATCCGTCGACTCACAATTAATTATATGATAGCGATGTAAATCCTATATGTTTAAGTTATTAAAGTCTATTAATGTAATTTCAATATGTGCTTTGATTTGCGCTACCAACTCCCAAGCCGAGCCTATTCAGCTTGCTCCTATCACTCGAACAGCTACTAGCGCCACTGCTGCTGGTGTGCTCTCCTTCTATCGAGACCAAAAGAATGATGCTTATGTACTACTCGGCAAGCGGGCCGGCCTGGATGTCGCTGCTCACGATGGTACTTGGTGTAACTTAGGCGGCAAAAGCGATGAAAAAAATCTTCTGGGTATCGGCGACGATACCTTGGCAGAAACTGCCGCTCGAGAGGTTCAGGAAGAGTCTAGCGAACTGATCCAATACACAACAGAGCAACTCGATCGATCCTATTCCCATGACCTCGTTCCCACCACTAATGACTCAGCTTTGCAGCAAGATCCTGAACGGAATAAATTTCTCTATCGAACTTATATAGCTGAATCAGCTTATATAGAGCCCGCTAAACTGCTAACAAAATCTCCCGAATACTCAGAGTTTCGTTGGGTTCCCGTTGGTGAACTCATTTTAGCGGCAAAAGGAACAATACAAAATATTGCTCTCTATCCTCCTTTCTTAGATACACTCCGCCAAGGTCCCGTACTATCTGTCCTGGAAGCCATTCGGGATAATAAGCCCTACAAGAAAACCCATACTCAAGGTGTGAACGGTTCATGGGACGCTACAAAAAGAACTCCTGACCTCCACAAACTGGAAGTTCGGTGGAATTCCAATCCAACTATGAGTTGGAGAGAACATCAGTCTCGCACCAGGGCTCATACTTTGAAACAGGCAGACTTTAAAATTCGAGATGAAAAGGAAGAAAAAACCCAACAGACCACTCCTAGCCCAGAAACTCGACTCCGAGTAGACTTTGGTTTTGATGCGGCAGGAAATCGCTCCAGAACACGCAAGCTCCAAATTCCGACCGAGGAATCCAGAACTGAGATTATCAACTTAGATCCAAAATTCGAAGAAGCGCAATTTGCTCGCGCTGTCGCTAGTCATGGCGCCGTCATGGCGGAACTCAGAACCGCGCCTTTCACTCGGGCCTTCGTAGCCCACGGAAATGTGGTGGCACAGATAAAGAAAAAAGCTACAGCCGGTACTCTTCGAGTGGCCGCACCTGTTGCCGTTTCTGTGCCGCCTGCCCCCACTTCTCCGACGCAAGAGCTCCGCGAGCGTCTCAGAAAAGCTCCCTATACTCAAACGGAAGCTTTTCTCAAAACCGAATTGGGCGATAGATACCAGGAAATTCGCACAAGAAAGATCGATGGCGCCGCTGTTTCAAAGAAGAATATCCAGCAACAAGTCAGAGCCAACATCGAACTCTTTCTTTCTGACCAAAAACTGGCCGAAGTTCAATGCAGCACTCTCACAAAATTAAAAACAGAAAATCGCAAAGAATACGATCAATATGTCGACGTCCTCACCGAGGCGCTCATGACGGAAAGAGAGCACCCCGATAAATTTGTCTTTTACCACGGTACCGGCGCAGAGGTGGGGTTCTTAATGGATTTTTACTCGGAAGTTCGGAATCAACTTTCTATCCAGGGTCCAAAGAAATTCTACCTGAGAGCTATCGATACCGCCTTTTCAGATTTTCCCGATTTTAAAACTTTTATTACTTATTTTTCGAAAGACGGCGCAATTGATAATTACAACGGCAATTATCAAGACATGGGCCTCTCCACAAATCCATTTTTGTTTGGAAATCCTAGAAACAAGGGTTCCTGCACAACCGATCTTTTCTTTGACGGAACCAATGACCGCTCACTGGATTTAGAGCGGTTCTATAACAATATTAGTGTTCGTCTTGGATTCACAGGATCCTATCAGCAGTTTCACAAAATGTTTGAAAAGTACCGCGCACCTAATCTAGTTCGGCATGGTCGCTTAGTCCAGGTCTTTATCGATCCATCCAAAATTGACGAAACGGCGTACTTAGCCCACGCTATGGGGCCTCAAATAAAGCTTCCCGAAAATTCAGAAAAGCAATCTTCCGTAGTCCAAGCATTATCAAGCGTAAGATTTCAGCCGGAATCGCTAGAAAAACTTCTAGCGACAGAAATTGAAGAAAATGGCATTACAAAAACTACTCCCGCTTTTGTCCAGGCCAGAGTCTTTATGCATCCAGATCAACTTTATTCGGATGAGAACTTAATTAAAGATTACTCGCGTTCAAGATCGGAATCAGACTCTGAACGAAAATCGGAGGGCGATTTCCGAAAAAAAATGACACAATTTGTCCGAGATCAGATCGCCTCAAACTTACGCAAATATCAAAAGATTGATCGAAAGCATCTGCATCAAGATCTTAAAGTCAAGACTCTCCACCACCGCGCGTTCCAAGAAATCACCGGAAAAGATCCAGATTTAACGAAGGAAAAGCTTCCTTTTGCTACCCTGATCAATGAAGACGACCTTGACGGCGTGCTGTCATTCCTAAGAGAGAATCCGGATTTTGATTTTGGTGCCGAAATTCATGACACTGCCCATATTCCAGGTCAAATCGTTAAACACCAAGACTTGTTTGGATTCTTACTCCGGAAAAGAAAATATGAGGTTTTAGATACTGTCCTTGAATATCTTGAACGAGATCCAAATCGCGATGAAATTAAGAGTGCTGAGAGATGGCGGCTTTTTTTCAGGAAACTCATAGGAGGCAAGTTTTCGAGAGAGGCACAACTCAGATATTTCGATCGGATGACCCGCGGCCTTTCTTCTCACGAAAAGAATATTCTGCGCAAAGCGATCGACGGGAGAGCGACAGATTCTTCGACTCTCTTTCATAGTGTCCTTTCGGATAATGATTTGTCTTTTGATCTCATCATCCCTCAGACTACGCTTACTGTTCCCGAAAGGATTCAAACTATTCCGGTCTTGTTAAAACTACTAGAATCCCTGAGCATACTCGATGCAAAGGTCATGCATAGCGGCGAAGGGGTTCTCTTAGGAATTCTACAGATGAGATTACTGCATCCGGATTCTTGGCAGTTATTTAGAACATCCGTGGATAGCGTAGACAGATTAAGCAGTGAGGAATTTACTCGCCTAATAAATCCCAAGACGACTGACTGGACTCAAGCTCTTGAGGACCAAAAAATGGGCTATCAGGTAAAAATAGCTATCGAATTTAGTGCGAGAGCTGGAAAACCCGATAACTTAGACACACTCTTTAGACTCTACACAAAAGTAGGAAAACTCCCTTTACAATTTGATAAAGACGGGGAATCCATACTTTACTCTGCGGCTTTAGCAGGTTTAAATGATTCAGAAGGCGTCTTAGCAAGTGCTCCCTATGACTTGAAGGAGAGCCTCGCAAATCGCATGGTAGCTGCATTTGATTCTAAGACAATTCCATCCCCTGATACCGTACACAACTGTCTCTACTCTTCCTCAGAAAAAAGACTGCCGTTACTTGAAGCAGTTAGTGCACGGTATGGCATGAAACTTCTGGATGGAATAGCTTATCGGAAAGTCAAAAAGATCATTCGCAATAAACTACTCGAGTCCTCGGACCCAGAATTTATAGTCAGAAACTTAGCTTTCTTCAAAGAAGATTTCTCAGAACAGGAACTTGCTTTAATCAGGGACACTGTTCGGCAAGCTCAGTCAGAATCTCAATCTTCTCAGATACTCTTTGCAGCAGCGCGACGAATGACTGACCTAAATCTCGTTTCAAAAATACTCAAATTGTATTCTCGGGAGCAAATCCTGAGAAGGGGTGACGAGTTCGGCAGAAATATCTTTCATAACTTAGCCGAGTTTGACCCAAGAGATCGCTTCGCTGTGGATCGAGTCGACACGATGATTAAGCTATTGAATACTGTCGAGTCCCAACAATTGCCTTTCCTTCGCCCTTATGTAGATACGAAGGAAGCAAGCCCACTCACCCTTGCTTTCCGTCATAGCGTAAAACACGAAAATCACGAGATTCTAAAGATCTTTGCCGATAGATATGAAAAGGAAAAATGTCTCGGACTGGTGGATGGCGCAAACTTGCTAATGGAATTATTCAAAACAGATGTACCAATTCCGGTTTCAGCTATTTCAGATACCTCTTTGAACCTCATACTAAAGACTATCGAAAAAGCGCAACCCCAAGGCGTAACCTTGGGTATGTATGTACCATCTACTCTTAAAGGCCTATTCAATAGCGAAAATCCGCCTCTTTTTGACGTTGTGAGAAAAGGTCATTTCGCCTCGCTACCGTTTTGGATTCATTTTGCGCTCCAAAACGGAGGCGCTGGACTCATCGATAACAATGAAAGTTCGATCTTAGACGCCTTTGCCGAAGGAATTAAAAATGTAATTCAGAGAGAAGAAAGTTCCGTAGAAAAAAAACAAGAAAAACTGCGAGAAGCCCTTCAATCATTGAATGATATTATTTTGATTTTTGATGGTAGACCAACAGTGAAGGAATGCCAACCGATAGTACTTCCAACTGAAGGCACCAATCACGCGTCGGTTGCCCAGTTTTTTCAGACCCTGCAAGAGAGCGTGAAAGCATCCGATATTTTAGGTCAAGAAAATACTGATACATCCATCGCTTTGCTTAAGAAATATCTTTCTGAAGCGCAACAGCTTTTCGATAGGCGAATGGCGGATAAATTCAAATAATCTAATTTCCGTTCGAATTCAAGCAACTCGATAGATTATAAACATACCATACTTATTTTATTTATAAATTTGACCTGGAAAACTTAACTATGATAGCCATGAAGGAATCTGAGAGGAATAATTTATTTTATGAAAAGAAATGTATCAGTTTTATTGATCTGTTTTCTCTTGGCCGGTTGTAATGGCTCAGAATCTAAGCCCAGAGTTTCACATAAGCCTGACTCCAATCAGAATCAGGAACAGGAAAACAACCCGGCAGTGACGCCCAGTACGGAACCAAGTTATTCTAATCCAAATCAGATACAGAGTGGTCAAACATACAGTCCCCAGACTCCAGTGCCGCCATTTGGCGCAGCACCTGACAGCACGGGTTATGCATCAGGGTCAAATTCGGCTCGAGGCCCACAGGGTACAAATTCAAATAGTCCTTCTAGCACAACAAATCAGCCTGCACCGTCTGCATCCAATTCTAATTCCGGCAAGACTAGTTCAGGCCAAGCGAAATCTAAAAAAACAAAGCCTGGAAATAAGCCCGAATCGTCGAGTACTGGAGTCGTCACTGCTGACAAAACAGAAAACTCTAGTGAGGAAATTACCCAGTCGCACCTCTCAAGCAGTAACAGCCATACTCTATTCGTCAAGACTGGAAATATATATTCTTGGGGTGACGAAGGTGCTTGGCTAGGTGCTCCTACTGGATCTAAGAAAACGAGACCTGCTAGAATTTTTAACGAGACATTGAAATTCAAATTTGTCGCAGCCGGTGAAAAGCGAAGTACTGCAATAACCAAGGATGGCAAATTGATAGAGTGGGAACCAAAACTATGTGCAAATCCAGGATGTGCTGGACTAATAAAATTACTAAGACCCGCAAAGGTATTAAGCCGTCAATTATGGAACACTTTTCAAGGGGAACCCATCCCAGCCTCAGTAGCGCTAGGACCTGATCATACCGCTGTTGTTACGGAAGAAGGGTTTCTCTATACTTGGGGCGCCGGTAAAGAAGGAAAACTCGGCCAGTTCGATGAAACTTCTTACACAGATCTTAATGGATTCTACGGGAACGAGGCGGACTATCCAAGTGCAGAAGCACGACCTGTTCCATTTTTCTATAACAACAGTATTAAGATCACATCCGTGGCTTTGGGGAAAGACTATAGCGCAGCCATTTCTGAAGACCACAACCTCTACACTTGGGGTAATGGTCGCTTCATGAAATTAGGCCATGGTGATGGGCAAAACGCATATGCTCCAGCGCAAGTCACTTACTTTGATCGCAATGTGAAATCTGTTGCTTTAGGTTTCGATACAAGCGCGGCTATTACAACCAACGACGACCTCTATGTATGGGGAAAGACTTTCGATTCGAAAGATCGTTCGATTGTCTTAGATAAAAACATTCAGCCGTTACTTTCGAAGGTTAAATTAGTAGCTCTTGGTGAAACCCATGCTGCAGCTATCGCATTAGATGGAGATCTCTATACCTGGGGCAGAAATTCTCAAAAGCAACTGGGCCGTGAGGATAATGACTCCTATACACCTGGCAGAGTAAATTTACCGGGGAACGTCAGAGCAGTAGCTGTCTCCGTTGGATCTGATTATACTGTAGCTGTTTGTGAAAACGGCAAGATTTTCACGTGGGGCAAAGGCAAGGATATCTCTGAAGTAATCCTCGACGAAAAACCGGCCTCAAAAGCTACAAGCGCGGGTGCAAGCAGTGCATCGACAGCTCCTGTACAAAAACCAGCACCTGCTCCTGCCCAGGCGGCGGCACCGACGCAACCCACACCAGTCACTGCCGAAATTACAAATCCAAAAGCAGAGGAGAGTGTACCGCTTTGGAGACAAATAGGTAGAGCTATCAAGCATCCATTTAATGTCGCGTGGTCCAAGTTTTGGAATCTCAATGACTTCGTTGAGAAGAATGCTGCGTTCGATAGGCACTAAAGAAATCTGCTTAGGACTAAGTCGGGACTATTCTCTACGGACTACATCACTCAAACGATCGTTTTAGACCCAGCTCTTTCATCTTAAGTTGGAGGCCTTTTCTAGAAAGGCCTAGCTTCTCAGCTGCCCGAGTGACATTTCCGATTGTATCTTCTAGTGCCTTTTCAATGAGGTCTTTTTCCAGGAGCTGTGTGCGATGTTTGACGATCTCCTTAAGCTTTGAAGGGCCAATACCAGCTCCACCGCTGCTAGGAATTCTGGCAAGCGATAGCAATTCTTCGGGCAAATCGTGAACCGTCAGAACGGTGTCTTCGCACATCAAAATCATTCGTTCTAAAACATTTTCGAGTTGGCGGATATTTCCGGGCCAAGAATAGACTTTAAATGCGCCGAGCGTATCCGGCGTAATTCCGGAAATACGTTTCTTTAATTTCTGATTGAACTGATGAATGAAATACCGAACTAGCAAATCGATATCCTCGCGACGTTCGCGTAAGGGTGGAAGGCGCAGCGGCACAACGTTGAGGCGATAGTAGAGATCTTCGCGAAATCGTCCCGCTTTGACTTCCGCCTCTAAATCTTTATTGGTCGCAGTAACAAAACGGACATCGATATTAATTGTATTCACACCACC
>JABDFB010000070.1 GCA_013286765.1 Deltaproteobacteria bacterium | reverse complement strand
TTTTGCCAGCACCGCTTGCGCCTACCAGCGCGACGACTCGGCCCTTCGGAATTTTGAATGATACATCTTTCAATACAAATCGATTGGGAGCCTCCGGGTAGGCAAACGTTACTTGGTCGAGTTCAATGCTCTGATTCAGCTGTGTCAGCGATTTTGGAGTCACTGGTTCGTGCAAGCGCGACTTCCAGTCAAAAATCTCAAAAATACGGTCACATGCTCCAGCCGCCTGGTGAAATTTTATATTCACATCGTTCAACATCCGAATCGGATTCATCATCAATGCAAACGCTGTAAAAAAAGCAAAAAGATCGCCGGGAGACATTTTGCCGGTCAGAACCTGTAGCCCCCCATAATAAATGATGGGCGCTAGGGCAACCGCCGTGAGAAGCTCGACCATCGGATGAGAGGCCTCTTCGAGAAACGAAGTTTTGAGTAGCAAGCGGGCATAACGTTCGTTCTTTTCGACGAATTTCTTGAGGACATAATTTTCGAGCCGAAACGATTTAACAATGCGAATTCCTGAAAAGCTCTCTTGCAGTGTGGAATAGAGGCTGGCGTTCACCTCCGTTAATTTCGAAATATAGCGTTTTAAATTTCGCCCCGTCGCCGAGAAAACCCATCCTATCAGTGGAACCACAATCAGTGTCATCACCGTAAGTCGCCAATTCAGCTTTAGGGCATATCCAAATAGGAATACAAGAGTGATCGGCTCTCGCACCACTACATTGATGCTCGACAAGCCTGAATCGATATATTGAGGGTCTACACCGGTTCGTGAGATGAGAGTTCCGGTGCTTTGTGCTGTGAAATAATCGGCAGAAAGTCCTAGTAGATGATTGAAAAGATCATTTTTGATCTTCTGATTGACTCGGACAATTATAATTCGAAGCAGATAATAATGTAGAAAACGCACGATGAAATTCAATGCATAGAGCGCAACTAACGCAATCGGAAATAGTATGAGCTTAGACGCATCCTTTCGGACGATCACTGTGTCCAGCATATAGCGAACGACAGGTGCCGGGCCAAGCCGGATGGCTGACAATGGGATGGCTAGAGCCGCACTGAGGAGAATGAACCAAAAATGGGGTTTGAGATAGGGTACTAACTTCATTAGAGATCGCATGAGGATTTTATTTGTAGAATAGTCGCATATTTTGCGCAAGGAGTGATAATGATCTTGCTATGTCACGAATTTTAGTCGTCGGGGGTGCCGGCTATGTAGGGAGCACAACCTGCGTTCACCTACTGGACGAGGGCCACGAAGTATGGGTTTTAGATGATCTGTCTACGGGACATCGGCATTTAGTCGCTGTGGATCAAGACCACTTCATCTTCGGCCGAGCCGGTGACACAAAACTTGTGGAACAACTAGTGACTTCGGAGAGGTTCGATTGCGTCATGCATTTTGCCGCTCGTAGTTTGGTTGAAGAGAGTTTTGTTCATGCCGAAGCTTATTATGAAAACAATGTTCAACAAACAGAAGCGCTCCTCGAGATTCTCCTTAAACATGATTTGAAAAATTTTATTTTTTCTTCCACTTGTGCTGTTTATGAAAAAACCTTAGATGGCGTTTCTGCTATTCCGGAGTCTTTTCCGAAAGACCCGGCCACGCCCTATGGAAAAACTAAACTGGAAGTAGAGAACAGATTAAGTCGCTTGGCGCGAGAAAGAGGCTTGCGCGCACTTGCACTCAGGTACTTTAATGCCGCCGGTGCAGAAACGAAACTCAGGGTAGGAGAGTGGCATGAACCAGAAACACATCTTATTCCGAGAATTCTCGGAATTTTAGGAAATTCAGGTAATGAACCTGATGCACCCATGACTATTTATGGTTCTGATTATTCTACGCCTGATGGCACTTGTGTCCGCGACTATATTCACGTTTCAGATGTCGCTGAGGCGCATATCGCCGCGATGAAGAGACTTCTCGGGAGCGGGCTGCCTGTAAAAGGTACCTACGAAGCATTTAACTTAGGCAGCGGGCGTGGCTACTCTATTCTCGAAATCATCGCTGTGGCAGAAAAAATTCTGGGTCGGAAGATCAAAACGCAAGTTGGAGAGCGACGGGTGGGCGATGTGCCTCGACTAGTGGCTGATACCACACTTGCTCAACGTGAGTTGGGGTTTGGCCCGGGAACTGGCCCGGAAACTGTAAAGAAGCTCCGAAACATCGAAGAAATTTTAATGTCCGCGTGGGCCTGGGAACAAAAGCGCCGAAAAATAAAAAGACCGGCTATTTTTTTGGATCGTGACGGAACGTTGAACGAAGATCCTGGATATTTGAATGACCCCACCAAGGTCAAACTACTTCCCGGCGTAGCGGAAGGCCTGGTGAAGCTGAGGTCCTGCGGGTACCTGCTTGTCATTGTTTCTAATCAATCAGGTGTGGGTAGAGGCAGAATTGAGCCGGAGGCACTGGTTAAGGTCAATAAACGTCTCGACGAGCTTTTGAGTCAGTCCGGAGTTTACATTGATGAATATAAACTTTGTTTACATGTTCCTGATGTTGCCTGTGAATGCCGAAAGCCAAAACCAAAAATGATTCTAGATGCCGCCGAAATGCTCAATATCGACCTTTCGCGCTCCTATATGATTGGCGATCGAAAGAGTGATCTCCTCGCCGGGACCGCCGCTGGATGTAAAGGCTCAATCTTAGTGAAGACAGGCTTGAGTGCTGAGGTGACGGACACTTCTAAAGTGAGT
Source organism: Deltaproteobacteria bacterium (assembly GCA_013286765.1). The sequence goes on along the minus strand of JABDFB010000070.1, from coordinate 9,064 downwards.
TATGTGGGGGATTCGATTCTGCAAATTTCAGATTGGATTCTAAATCAAGAAAACGCAAACTCTTGATTGGAGTCTTGTCAAATCCCGGAACGTGATAAATAAACAGAGCTTCTAAAAATTTAAACAACTGTTGATGCTCCTGATACGAAGCCTTCATCTCGGGGATTACTTTTCGAATCGGGAAACTCAAACAACTATGAAAATCAACAATCGCCAGAGGCGTAATTCTTAAAGCTAAGTGTTGAAATTGTACCCCTTCTCGCTCTCCCATGCTCACATGTCGTGTTTCTTGTGTCCGACATTGCGGGCATACCCAGCCAGCACTGGCAATGGTGCAGGAGAGTTCGGCTTCGGAATCCGTCTTTTTCAATATCTGGTCCAATATCTGGCTCAACATTATTCCGCATATGGAACAACTGGTTAGCCTGGGTTGGTTCCCGCACCATTGGAGCAGCTTTGCTAAATAAGCATTCAGTAGTGAAATTTGTGGACCCTGCAGTGTGGTTTGCGCTGCAAAAGATCCAGCAAGTTCATTCAATGCCACTAATGCATTTGAATGCAGCCGAAATAAATCCGGACAAGCTTCGTTTTGGGGCGCCAGTCTAAGCATTAATTCGTTTAGAGCGCTCGCGACCGAGAATAGCTCAAAATTCTTTCGAATATCTTCGAACGCCTCTTTGACTTCAGCCTCACTGAGCTGTGCGAGTTCAGCCCCAGGCTTCCAGCTATAAATCCACTGGCTAGCGACAAAAGGCTCTAGCGCGCCCCCAAAACGGCGAGACTGTACTGAATTCTTCGCTAATGCTGAAATTTGCCCATGTTTTTCGGTTAGTGCTGTGACGATCTTATGTCGATCCCCGTAAGGGATGGATCTAAGGACGATAGCGAGATCGTGAATAGGCTGCATCCACCGATCTTAGCATACTATTGTACTATTTATCTGGTCGCGTGTCTTTGTGGGAAGCGACCTTCGTAGCCCCACGACGGAGTAAACACGACGTAGTTGATGCTATTTCGGTTCATCTCAATATTCGGTGCTAATGAAGTACAGAGAGGCTCAATGCCGATGCTCTTAAGAACCCATTGGTCGTCTTTGCCAAAGTTTTCTGGTTTCTGAATGAAACCGTAGTTATAGATGGCAAAAGTGTTAAATAAATTGGATTCAGCAGTACAGGTTGTCTTCTCTACGCCAGTGTAGCAAGCTCTTCCGTCGCCTACTGGTGAGAATGCGACCTGCCCTTTAATTCCGAATAACGTCTTATCTTTTGAAGCTAAAACAAGTGCGGGAGCATATGTTACTGTAAAACTATATTCGTCTGATTGAACCGGTGTGCTCATGAAATCGGGTGACTTAACATTGTGCTTTTCAAAAATAAGTGCGCCTTTATGACCGCTTAACTGTAGCTTAATATCGGATTTATTATGATCGTGGAGAGCGGTGACTTCCTGATTATTACAAACAAGCCGTGAAAGAACCCAAGTGCGGTTCAGTTGCCAATTCGTTTCACCAAGCTCTGAAATGGGGGGGGCCAACAGGGGTAGGCTCGGTTGCTTTATAAATGGGTTTAAACTCAATTTGTGCACCTTGATCACAACCAGCAATAAAAGTCGTGAGCAACGCAATAAAAAGAGGGGTAGTAATTTTAGCTATTCTATTGAAATTCATAGAACAAATTCCTTTATAATCGGATCAATTTTGTACACTAAATTCGGTTTAATTGCAAGAGAAAGTCTATATATACACTTATATAGTGTAAAATATAAACTTTTATTATTTACAGTATTAAGACTGCTTGAGGTGCCGCAATCACGATGCGACTGAACTAATTGTAATAGCTCTGAGGTAATCATAGTCATAGTTCCTTAGCTCACCTTTTCTAGCGCGCGCTCGCGTCTACTGCTGCCATAGCATCTAAAAATGGTCGTTGTTGATCTCCAGCGGTGGGGATATTTGTCTGAATACAGTTTCTTATTGCGTGCTTAATGAGCGGTTTATTTTCTCTGTGAGCCCGCTTATAAGCCAACATGATCGAACTGTTTTCACCTCTCTCGGCTGCATCGAATAGCATCGAGATCGTTGCAGTTTCCCGATTAGCAAAAGCAAGGTACAAGATGTCTTCTCCGCTGGTTGCGCCAGTCGCGCCCGCACCGTGTGGGGTCACGATTGGGGGCACATTTCGAGGAGTTGCCAATGGCAGTGCCGTGTTTTCGTCTCCGTGTGTTCCATAGCCGGTTCTTGCAGCCTTTATACCTCCATGCTCACGTAAAGCTTCTGTTATTATGGAGAGAGCTGGACCCTTAACGGTCGCCTGAATTTGGGTTAGCTTTTGCTTAGAAGCTTCAGGCATTTCTTTGCCGTAGATTCTACAAGCAATACGGAGAAGATCTTCGGCGTTTGTTCTTCTTTTTTCAGCGTCCGGATCTTTGGTTATCTTACCTACAACCGTGCCCTTAGTACCAGCACCTGCCTTTGTTTCTGCAGCAGGACCGGCTGTCGCAGGAGCTTTAGCTACGATTCTTGTCGCAGCCTTGGCTTCTTGGTCCCTCGTCTGCAAATTAGTCACAGCAAAATCTACCAAGTTGGGCCGATTACCAAGGCTGATGTACTTATCTAGCCAGAATTTTCTATGACCCGGTTTACCCGTGGAATCAACAACTCCGTGTAAGAAACGAGTCACCATTTCTGGATTAGAGCTAACTATCTCCGAAGGTGATGATTTCTTAAATTCCTTTCGCTGACCGCCGGGCACAGGTAGCATTGGACGACGGATATCAGCATATACGTCGTGTAACAGAGATGGGCTGCCGTTACCTGGAGCTTTCCAATAGAGATCGGAAACCAGTTGTTTATTTCTAATCACATCTACGTTTTGATGCCTATTACGAGTTCTATCGAGATCTAATTCTCCGTCAAACAGAGTCCAAAATGCACTCCTTCCGCCATTTAGAAATTGAATGGACTGATTCAGATCTGCGGTTAACCAACGTCCGAGACTTTCCGAGCTTTCTGCATTGAGTGCTTCGAGAAATAATGTAGCTATTTCGGGAGCACGTTGCATAGCATAATGGAGCGGGCTGTAAATGCCGACGTACGTATTTAAAAGTGCGAAGAGAGAGCTTTCGCTGGCGTCATTAGGAAGTCTGTCAGTTCTATTTCTTGTTAAACTCTGCATCACAGTTAGTAATTTCTTGATCTTACGCTTGACGATCTGTTTCCCATCCTCATCTGCACCTGTATAATCATTGATCAGACGATAGATAAAATGATAGTGATTTCCAAAAATCCCATCATTCTCTGAAGCAGTTCGTAGCATATCCATAGTCTGGGCTTTCAATCGATCGCTTTCAGTATCCGCGGTAGCCTGGACTGCGGGTAAAGGCGGAGCTGGTAGAGGAGGAGCAGCTACAACTACAGAATCCACTGCCGGGACGATTGGGGTGAAATGGCGAGTGGCGTACCATTGTAATCTGGTCAGACGGCGTCTTTCCCCGAGCTCAGTGAACATTGTACCCAACGCGAAAGGAACTTTGCCATCACCAAGATTAGTTATTAATTCATAAGTGTGATCTTCCATCGCGAAGACTTGTTCTTCAAAAATAGTCTGAAATGCAGGATAAACTGCGTAGGCATTAAGTAGATCCCAATTTCGATCAACAACTGCATTCCCTTGGAGTTGTCGAGCTGTATTTTCGTTGATATCAAAAAACACAGCCTTCTCTGATTTATCATCTGGATTTACTATTGCTAATGTATGGGTGTTTGGATTTTGTGTTACCGCAAACAAGAAAGGAACCTTATCCGTTTGGGCCCATCTTCTAAAAAGAAAATTAATATTGTCCATAGAGAAGGCTCTTATTCTATCAAGAATGAATTGACCCGCATCGCCGAAAAGCCGAGTATAAGGCATTCGATTGAGTACATACCCGTGTAGGTCAGAACTGCCATCAGGCAAGGTATCCATCAGAGGATTTCTGCGGAATGGTTGGGTTTCTCTTCCATCTGCTTCGGCGTAGGTTTCATAGAATTTCTGTAGGAAAGAAACTTTCAATTTATCGCTTCTAAGTCTTTGCTTGAAGGCATCTTGTTCATTTTGTGGTGCAAGGATATGCGGTTCGAGATGACTATGCTCAAGCCAGAACGGAGCATATTCAAAAACCGCATACATAAAATCCGATTTAGAATATTGTGCTTCGAATTGCAAAAATCGCTTCAAATCCTGAATTACGATTCGATTTTCCGGGTGATCTCTAAAGATACCTTCAATAAAATTTCTGAAGTCTGCAGGAGTATCGATGCCACGTGCCTGGTCGAAAATAGTTGGCAGGGTGAAGGTATCAACAGTTTCAAGCAGAGAGTCGAATTTTGGATCAGAGGCAGTGATGTATTTATCTCCCCGGTCGATGCCATCTTCCAAACGGACGATATCATTTGCTGCAAATCTAGCGACCTTCTTAGAGTAGTTGGCGACTAGAGTCTTGTTGTCATTCTGGTCGTCATTGAGTCCGTGATTTTTCCCGTTCTTCACAGAAGCATAGTAAGAGTCCATAAGGCGGCCGTGAACTTCAGCAAATTTCACCGCACCCAATTCCTGTGTTTGTCGTGCAGCTCGGATCCAGCCGTCTTTTGCTTCTGTTACGCCTAGGATACCGTTGTTCTTAAGATCGGTATTATTAATCATCATAGAATAGAACGAGGTATTGCCGCCCTTGTCTCTGGCGTCTAACAGGTGGTTACGTTTATTGAATAAAAAATTGTAAACAGTTTTGTCCGTATCCGTTTGCGCTTTTCTAAAAAGCTCCGGAGTAATCAAAACTCTTTTGTCACCGCACCAACCCAGAATTTGATCTGCAACAGGCTCTTGCCCGGTTGAGAGTGCTTTCTTGACTGCTAAATAAATAATCTCTGGATTAAAAAATTCCGAATCAGGACTTTCGACTGTGGGGCGTTCATACGTAAAGCTGCTATAGTTTTCAGCAAGTGCATTCAAGAAAGCTAGATCGGCATATCCTTGGCCGGGTAGTTTCGCATTAGCGTCTGCTGGGTTGTATCCACCCAAGTCTAAGACGTTGAAAGCAGACAAAAACACATTGGCTCGGTTATCTTTGGTGATAGTATTTAGCTTAGGAAGGTGATCGTTGAAGCGTTCCTTTGGTAAGTGAGCTAATAGCTTTCTGACCGTAAAACACTCACGGCTGTCTAAATCAAAAGCTTCTTTAGAAGTTAACTTTAGTCCATCGAGTGCTTGGTCTACCGCGGTAGTAACTAAGCCTGGATCGGCCTTGTCTGGATTTGCAAGGTCCTCAAAATATTTTGCATCCCGTGACCAAGCAGCGTCTAAAATGGCGCCCTTTTGCCTTTTATCGACCCAAACCGCAGCTTGATCTCGTTTTTCATCCAATTTGAAAATATTTGGTATCTCAGCACGTTCCGTTTTTCTGATCATTTTTTCATTGAGTCTGTCTTCTTTGTGCTGAATTTCTAATCTTTGTTTATCGCCAAGTTTATGTTTACGTTTGTCATCGTGAAGGCCATCAATAGCTTTGTAAATAACCTCAAGCGGGAAAAGGCGTTGAAGTCCACGATGAATAATCCGGCGTCTGCCAAGTTCGTCTAGAAAGGCATCTGCGTTGGCGTCGGACTCAATAGCTGAAACTAAAATAGCTGCGGGTTTTAAGTAACGAACGATCTCTCGGTGTTTAAATACCCATGGCGAGTTGTCGTCGTTTGGATCTTCGTGAACCATTTCGGCGAGCTGGGCGAGCTTATCAACTGCTACTTCCGCTTTAGACTTATTTGCTCGAGGATCACGAACATCTGAATTAAATAATTGATCGAAAATACCTGTGATTAAAAGGCCCAAATTCTGACCGCCGCTCACGGGAAGATAGGCATCGTCGCCAGTACGTTCTGCGAATCCTAATCCGTTAGCAGTGGCCGTGATAGCTCGAGCAGTAGGGTTTACAACGCGTCCTGCAGCCCTACCCACGGTAGATTGTTCTGCGTCAGGATTCGCATGGCCAGTGATGAAGTCCATGCGCAAAATAGAAGCCATGTTATTGTACCACGCGGCGTTGTTAGCGTTAGAGTTGATTCTACTTTGGACCACCTTATCAAGATTCATCGGCAGCCAGAGTGGCGCAGTAGCAACGTCTAAACATCCTGCAAGTCCATTCCGAATCAACGGAGCATCCGTTTTAGTATGTTCGATTGGACTTTTGGCGACTCGCATGACGTCACTTGCAAACGAATCTATTACTACGTCAAGGGCAGCAGGTGCAGGAGTACCCTTCTCGTCGTTTACAGAAGGGACTGTGGCTTCCGTAATATCCTTTCCAAGGGCCTCTGCCGCCAAATTAGCAATAGTACTCGGTTCAAATGGTTGAGGTCTTTTCAAAATATGATCGAGTGTTGAAATGAAGATAGTGCTTGCATCAGCAGCACGATCAACAGAGATGGTCTCAAGAGCAGTGGGGAAAAGATCTGGCTGTCCTGCACGGTATTGTCGGTTTTCTCTATGAAACAAAGCTCTCAGTTTTTGTTTACAAAAAGCATTGTTCTTCTCTTCTCTAAACTCTCTGCTAGACGTCATCCAGTCAATTTTGCTGGGATCAAAATTATCTGCCGCGTGAGCGCTGACTGATAAAACAGCGAAAGTGGCCGCTATTTGGAACCCTGTAACAAGAAATTTACTAATTTTACTACTCATAATTCTATACCTACACTCTAATAAATCTATTCAATCACCTTAATGGTTTCGATTAGGTCAACTACCCGTGCACTGTGGTCCTTGTCGAGGTGAGCGCTAGATGCGGATGCTTTCGCTTTCGCTTGATCGGACGCTGCCCTAGAAATTCCGAGGTTGTGACGCTTTAGATAGGTCTTAATTCGGTTAATCGCATCAAAATTACCTCTGTTTGCGGCTTCTACCAAAGCATGTTCGATCGGACGAACTCTGACTAATGCTTGATCTCGAGTATTAACGGGCCCAAATAGGGGTGCAAAGAGGAAGTGGTCCAGATTTACACTTTCGTCCTTCTTTGCATTCTTTGGTACAAATTGATCCGAAGTAAATGCGGAATATAGATACGGGTCATCAACACTGGATTGTGCAAGGATGTCTTTTTTATTGCTGAGAAAGTCTAGCATTTTGACTTGCAAACTCTCTATTGAAACTGGTTGACTTCGCAGTCCCATGAATCCTGGTACTATCTGTACTCTGCCTTTTGCTTCGCTAGTGAAGGCGAAATCAAACAAGTTTTTTAGCAGTCTTCCTGGCCGATTCTTATACAATGCAAAAAGCTTCTCGGCATCTTCTAGTTTTCCTTCATCCAGGAGGCGAGCGAAAGCGTGAAACAAAATTTGTGTTCCAATTAGCGGATCTTCACCGACTAGACCATTATTATCCAGATTCTCTTCGATCGCTTTTAGAAATCGCGTATCACCTTGAGCGACAGCGTCTAGAAGGACTTGTGCGCGATGTGCAGCTGGGTATTCCTTAATCGCCAATGCATCTTCAGCAGATAAGCTCTGTGGAAGGAGGTTGCTTCGACTAAAAATATCTCGAATAAGTTTACTGTCAGGAGAACCTGCAACGGGTTCTTTCGAAGCTCTTCGCGTGACATCTCCGAGTAGTAATCTTACATCTCGACGAGTAGGAGTAACATCCTTCTGACCGATAAATTTCTCGAGCAAGTTGAAAAATCTAGTATTGTTTTGCTCGGAGGCTCGCGTAAGAAGCATTGCTCCTTCGGTCGAATTACCGTTCAAAATCTCTCTGCTCTGCGCTCTTGTGAGGGATCTTCGGATTGCAGTAACTACAGTCTTCAAGTCGTCTACAGTGCCCTTTTCTTCAGCCGGCACTGGCATTGGAGCTGGTGCTGGAGCAGCCGTGGGTGTAGGTGCAGCGGGAAAGAAAGGCTCAAGGATCGCGACCATTTTGTCGTCTTTGAATTCCCTTGCGATTTGAATCAAAGTACGTCCTTTTGCATCTTTCTTACTGCGCATGCCCGTGCTTATGAAAACGTAGTCGGGATGTTCTTTACGAAGGGATGCTTCAGAATTTCCGCGTACTAGCTGTTTTTGAATAATGGTTTTTCTGCCACCTTTAAACTTACAGAGTTTTGCTAGAGTTTCGAGCATTTCGACGCCGGCTTGATCCTTGCGGACTTGTGCATCCAAATAGGCATCTACATATTGCTTATCTAATTCACCCACAAATCCTGCTGTCATTTGTCTGGCGTTGTCGTTGTCAATAGGCACGATGCTGACTTGAATGAGAGATGGGTCAAAGTGATCCGGGTCTTCCACCATGGGAAGCGAAAGATCCATAAACGCTGGGAAGTAACGTGAAGCATCGGTATCACTATTTCTTAAGCGGAGGTATGTTCGATATCTTACCTTTCCGGTTCTTGCATCGTAGGTAGAAAGAGAATTGTCGAGGTGGACAGGTGTTCCTTCCTCAGTAGGATGAAGTGGATCTCGAAATAATCCAAAAGTTGTAAAGAAACTACCTTTCGATTTCGAATTTCCTGCTTTACCGACTACTTCTTCAAATGGCTGCTGCGTCATCAAATAGGCATTTGCTAGGGCTAGTTTTTTAAGCTGGTCCTCATTTGTATCCTTATTCACGCCTAGGCGGCGGTAGGCCTGTCCCAGGTGCTCTATTCGCATTTCGTCAAGAAATTGTGAAAATTCAACTTGTTCACGAGCTTCGCGTTTTCTTTGTTGAACTTCCTCGTTACTTGGGACTACTTTAGTTTCTTCTATTTCTTTTACCACTTCAGCATCTACTGCTGCGTTGACTGCAGCTAATAGCTGCTGATTTTCCTCCAAATGAGTTTGGAGAGGGATGTAACTTCCTGGCTGTTTTGATATCCTCATTCTATGTAGGTTCTGAAAGAGACGATTTCTTATATAGATCCTACGTCGAAGCTCATCTTTGCTTAGAGTTGTCGTTTCGCTGGGCGTAGTTTTCCGTGTAAGGTTATCTTCGCTTTCCACTTCAACTTCATCCCCGGTAACTGCTGAAAATTTCTTTTCATCAAAAAGATCTGTTTTAAAAAC
>JABDFB010000069.1 GCA_013286765.1 Deltaproteobacteria bacterium | reverse complement strand
ATGTGGCGAATCGATTAGTTAACAAATTCTTAGAGGAATTGATCGCTGGGAAGAATTCGAGTAGATCTTCATCGGAAATACTCCGAGAGCGTTTCGGCGAAGGTCCAACACTATTTGAACGACTCGTTTTGTTTTCCAAGAACGCTGAAAAGGATCACAACTACGAAATCACGGGCCAGCTGACAAGTCTTCTAAAAAAATTATCTCCTGACCAAGAAGCCTTTCTATTTGCAAATACACTTGGAACTGCAAAAAAAGCGGAAAAAGGCCAAAGCGCCCATAAAGACGCCCACGATGTTTTAGACTGGATCGTTGAAAACAAACTGGGAGGTCAGGAAGGTTATTATGATTTTAAACCAAAGGGTGCCAACAAGCGGACACTTAAAGATATCCAGGAACTTGGGGCTAAGCTCTTAAACACAAGTAATGCGTCTTCTGGAAGAACGCCGCTGCATCTAGCCTTAGAAAATCTCAGACTTGCCAGGAAAGAAAAGTCTGCTGAAAAGACTCTGCGATCAAAAGAAGTTGTAAAAGTCCTTCTAGATAACGGCGCCAATCCAATGGTTGCAGACGCAGCGGGCTTAACTTCGGCCCGTTTTGCTACGAAGCTTGGAGATCTCGAAGTAACTAAATATTTTGCGGATGTCGCCATGAAAATTTCTCCGGAAGAAATTCTCGAAAGACAAATAGAAGCTTTTGAGGCTTATTTGCGAGGTGGAAGTTATCAGGAGAGCATAAGGAAGATTTTGACTCAATTTCCTCCCGTCTGTCCCGGACTCTCAGCTCAACCAGAGTTTCTAGAAATGCTAACCTGTCGACATCCTAAATCCCAAAACTCTCTGCTGGATCTAGCAATCAGCAGACTAGAAAATAAGTGGAAGCCTGAAGAGCTTAAGGGACATGATGACTTTATTAAAAACATGATCACTAGTGCTGTAACGGCAATGTCTGGAAATCGTGACAAACTGAATAGAAAAGCGCCACAAAAGTGGGACGATGCCCTAATGGAGAGGGATTCGGGCAGGTCGACTCTTTTTGATCGTCTTGTAAAAGTTTCAAAACTTCCCATTTTCAAGAATGATAAGGATAATCCTACTACAGGAAGCCTTAGGTCCTTGGTAACAAAGGTTCCGTTGGATCAACAGATTTATTTATTTACTAGAGATCAAAAATTTATGAGTCAAGCTTGGAACTGGGCAAGAACCCGAGCGGAGCTAGACGAGAGTACTCTCAATAATGAACTGAGAGATCCACAGTTCTCAAAAAATATTATAAATAATCAGAACAAGTCCGGAGACACTGCACTGCACCTCACACTCCAAAATCTGAAGATCGCGAAAGAGCGTGTCAGAAAGGGCAAAACTGCCGAAGACAGAGAAAAGGCACAGAAGGATGAAAGCCGTTTCAGAGATGCCGTAGGGGTTCTTCTCAGTAGTGGAATTTGCCTAGCAATTCAAATGCTTTGACCTGCTCAGAAGTTGCGATCTGATCGGGGCTCGCATTACGTATGGAAGTATTGAAGTTTTTTAAACCAACCGATTTTCAAGCTACCAGAGGCATCTTCGGTACCCGGTTTCGTCAAAGATCTGCCTCACGATCGATGTCTGATAGCACCCGAACTGAATATCAGAGATGGCAAAGCCAGAGCCAATCTCAGGTGCGATCCCGAACTCAAACTGAACCTGTGAGCAGTGTGAACAAGGACCAAATCGCGGCCTCAACTCGCCAGAAATCTCCCTCACAACCAGTAACAAACAATGAATTTAAAAGGTTGCTTGAGCAGAAACTTCAATCTCGAAGCATTTCTCAGGCTCAATTCCAAACTCAACCTAATGCCAATTCCATACGTAATGCGAGCCCCGATCAGATCGCAACTTCTGAGCAGGTCAAAGCATTTGAATTGCTAGGCAAATTCTATAACAGCCGGGTAAACCAGAAGGATGAGTCTAGAAAGTTTGGTGTGCAGTCGACTCCTGAATTTCATGGAAAAAAGGCAGCAGTATTGGGCGACGTGAAAGTTCTCCTAAAAAAACAGGTGTGTCCTGATTTGCGTGGCGATGCTAATTTAGCGGAGATACTTACTTGTCCCGATAATAAAACAGCTCCGTCTCTACTACAAAGGGCTATGGTCGGTTTTTATGGAGCAGGCCAAATTAATGGTGTGAGCTACTATGCTCCAGTACGTAGGCTATTTCTGAGCGAATTTTATCGTTATATGCCTACTGGCACAAGGAATAGGCCTGAATATAAACCAGTAAAAATGGATTCTCCTCCGTGTAGTACACTGACCAAAGAGAATGTTGAGCAACTGCATTTAACGCTTGATGAGAAAGCCGCCCTTAAAGGGGCCTGCCCAAATATTAAATATTAATATCTGCATCTTCAGAAAAATCGGAAATTTCTGGGTCAATAGATACTGGTAAAGGTCGGAAGTCTGAGTCTGGAGTAGAATCCATCGAAGTCTCCACGGCCCATTGATCGTCGCGAAGCGTTCCCAAAAAGGCTTCTAAACTCTCTGGATCTGGTGTCCCAGGCGACATAGGCAAAAAGGGCATGGCAGGTAGGTCAGCCACAGAAAGGGGAAGCATAGCCCGCGCCTTCGGGCAGTCGCCGTAGAGTTCAGTGTTGTCTGTTTCACTGTCATCTGTTTCACTGTCATTCAATGCCATTATTGTTGTTGGGCTTGGGCTTTTTCGCTCGAGAGTGGAGCTAGTGAAAACACTGGTGGTGCTTCCCTTCTCTTCGCCTGGGCGTTCAGCTGAAATTCGAACTGGAGAAAGCAGTGACTCTGGGCTTGAGTCGCTGGCAAAGTCCATTTGGAAATCCAAAGAATTTCTATGAGAAAATTCGGAATCTGAATCGCTGTCAGACGGAGAATGAGGCGGAGTTTTCTCTTTATTTTCCGCTAAGCTTTTCAGCCGGCCTTCGCTTGGCATGAGTTCCACGTTTAGTGTAAGGTTCCGGGGTAATTTTACAGTGGTTTTTGAGCTACCCAGAGTCATTTGAGTCGAGATCGGGCTTGAAAAGCCTTTTCCTGCAGACAAAGACTTAAGTACCTGATCAGGAGTTAGCTTTCGTCCACTTAAAAGAGGTCCAACCGAAGCAGTAAGAGTGTGTGTTTGCGCGGAATCTGCAATCCATTCTAATTTTACTGAACGTCCTTCGGCAGAACCCCTGATTGCAGAAAAATAGGCCGTTCTCGCGGTGTTGGCTCCCAGGGGAACGGTAAGGTCAACAAGAAGTTTCTTGCCGGCTAAAAGACTTATCTTCGCAACGCTTGTGGTCTCTGTTTTGCTCTCTTGGTTGTTTTCAATGTTGGTGGGTTTTACGGTCAGAGCCAACGTCGATCCGACCAAAAAAGTAGTCTCTAGATCATGGTGACTCAGGTATCCGTAGAAATTACGAACATATCTATGTTGGGCCGAGTCTAGGGAGATTACGAAAGTGGTCTCGCTGTCGGTCCCACTCTTTGCTTGAACTGAGACGGTCTTACTGCCTTTGGGATTGTTAAATGTTTTTTTTGCCAGAGCGCCCGAGGCGATAGTCATGTCATGGGTGGTGCTTGTAGTCTCTTGGCCTACTCTCCCTTCTTCGGTTATTATTTTAATGCGATTTTGGCGCAGGAGAGTAACGGAAGGAGCGCTGGCAAATGACCGTTTGAACATGGCATTGGCAATGCCAAAATTAGATAAAAAGGCCGCAAATAATAAAAAGACCTTAAAAGTATAACAACGCATTATTTTCTTTTCGCAGTTTAATTTGAGAAATTCAAATGAATATTTCAATCCATATATTTAGAAAGTAGTTTTGTAAGCTAAAATAATTGTATTTCGCCTGGGCCTACTGCTGTAAACAGTCTCTTATACTGCACCCCTAGAAACTGTTTACAGCAGTGAGCGGAGACATTTCAAGCATCTGACCCCTTGAGTCAGGTGTGATATGTAGGAGATGTCAAAATGGAAAGCAGTACCATGAAAGAGAATTTAAACACTGAAAAAGTTGACTATGAAAAGTACACTGTTCGCAAAGCTCTGAGTGAGTATTGGCGGGCAGAGGAAAAAGTTGAACTCATTATGATTGGAATGACGGCAAAAATTCCAATTACCATTCTTTGCAAGCTTAACAATGTAACGCCTTCTCAATACTATGAGTGGCGCGAGAAATTTATCCAGCAGGGTAAAGAAGGCCTAATGAGTAATGGTGGCCGCTCCAACAGGGAGCGAGATCTGGAGAACAAAATAGAGGTACTCGAGCGCTGCATCGGGGAGCTCACTCTGGAGAAAGAGCTTTTAAAAAAACTGCAGCCGTAGCGATCCAGAATAAATCTCAAGAAATCGTAGAAAAATATAAAGACCAGTATTCCGTGAGAACCCTTGCTTCTGTGCTTGGGATCTCACGGCAACGGGTTTATGCGCTCAAAAAGACAAAGGAATTAGAAATGGAGAAAGAAATAAATCAGCCAGGTGATCTGGAGATCCTTAAGCTGATAGAAGAACTGGTGAAGCAATATCCTTTTTATGGATATCGTAAAATTACAGCCATTTTGCAGTACCAAAGAGGTCTTTTAATAAATCGTAAACGCGTCTATCGAATTATGAAACAGAACAAGTTAGTGATGCCTCCCTCTCATAGTCATAAAAAACTATTTAGAGGAATTCCTTTTTCTCATCGTACAGAGGCTTCACGATCTAATGAGCTCTGGGGAATTGACATGACCTATATCTGGTGCGGAGAAGACGGTTGGGGTTACTTACAGGCTGTAATTGATCACTACGATAAAACACTCTTAGGATACCACTTTAGCCAAAGCTGCAGTGCTTTAGGGGCAGTTATGGCCCTTGCTGATGCAGCCTCTAAACGACCTACCGAGTCTCTTGAGCTGCGATCTGATAATGGGTGCCACTATGGCGCCAAAGATTTTAGACACGAACTCAGGAGACTGGGAATTACCCACACCCGAACCATGGTCAATACTCCGAAGGGGAATTCAGTGGTGGAAAGATTTTTTAGAAGTTTAAAGGAGGAATGCGTATGGCAAAAACAGTTTAGGAATTTTGCTGAGGCAAAGACTGATGTAGATGCCTGGATTAGTAGGTACAATCAGGAACGGCCTCATCAGACGCTTAAATATGAAACCCCACAACGATTTTATGAGCGAAATCTAACCTTAAGTCTCCCCCCTGCTGCCTGATTTTTGTCTTGTTTTTAGGGGTGCACTACATCAATGCCTTTGGTAACTTGATTTTCACCCGATACAGCTCTCGTACAAAAACATAAATGGACGCGTATAGTGGAAGATGCCTAGTCCTAGCCATGAATTACGGGTGAGCCCTAACGGGCTCACAATTATCCAATAATCTAATTACCCTTACCCTTACCCTTACCACGCGGCGCGGCCACCAACAACGCACCCTGGTTAATTGCGTAGTCCTGGCGAAAGCCGGCGATGTAGCCATCGCCCCCACTGAGTAAGAATGTGTGAGCCGACCGCGGATGCGGAAACCCTAGCAAACGAGTCCATTTATCTTGGAAATCCGAGGGTAGATGCCAGGACCCAACAGGGGCCGTGTTCTGGTACCAAGTCGCCCGATTTATGCCATCAACCATTTCGAATTGCGCTTCGTGTTTCGTTCCCCATTTCCTTGCCAACTGGAACCAAGCTTCTCGAACCTGCTTTTGTTCTTCAGTTTCTTCGCCATCTTCTTGAAATAGATTTTTATATAAATTTTGAATATCTGAGTCACTATATCCCAAGTTTTCGAGTTGCGGCATGAATGCGAGCTTCTGTTGTTCTAGAGTTCCCATTCCTGTTAAAAGGAAAAAACGAAATTGCCCGTTGACTCGCCAAAATGGAATACCACTCTTTAGGATCACTGTTACGTCTTCAAAAAGATCGCGCGAATCCTTCTTTGGTGTTCCTTTAACCTCTACAACTTCAATGCCATCGGGAAAAGGGCCGACGTATTCAATGACTAAGTTTTGAAGTGGTTTAATTAGGAAATTTGAACAGTCCTTTTCTAACTGGTGTTGCAATATACTTAGTGGAGCAAAGTCAGTGAGGTTTTCCCACCACAGCTTCTCTTTTTTAGTTTCTAACTCCGTTGAAGCTTTCTGTTTCTCTAAATTTGATGGTTTGTCTGAATTTTGGTCCATGGCCCAGGATTCCGTAGCAATCAACATAATCACAATACTTAATACTAATCGATTCTTCATATTACTTTAATTACTCCCAATAAATGACGACAACTATATCCCTCCGTACGTTTTAAAACAAGGTATTTATACCGGTTGTAGATAATTAAAAAATTAAGTAATAGTTTCGACAGTATAAGCTGACATGACTTTCCGGTAACAGCAACACCGGGCATTTTTCGGATTTTGAGAGCCATTTTATTTACTGATTTTAAGGAAATAACTTCGAAAATTAGCGAGCAAAACTCTGCTAAATATTGGAGACATTTTATCAATTTTTTTAGTTTAATAAGAGCAATCAGTCCAATTTGGAAGGCGTTAATCCTTGGTGATCAAATCGTAATCAATACACTTTATAGCTGAGAAACGACCTTCTTACTTGCGCTTCTTCCTGGCCGACGCCTTCTTCTCAGATTTTGAAGTTCGCTTTTTTATCTCCGACTTAATATCACCTTCAAGCTCCGATTCAAATTGCTCGATAGTCGGCAGACTACTCTTTAGACTTTCAGGTAGAACTTGGGTTAGTTTGAATGCAGAAATTCCAATCGCTTTCTTCGCGTCCTTAAGAGCCTATTCGACAACGATGTTATTTTTCTTACGGCAAAGTATGATTCCAATACTTGGAGCATCATCAACATGTTTTACCTGGGCATCAACTGCTGATAGGTAAAAGTTCATTTGAAATTTGTAATTGCTTTTCCCTGGCGCTTAAAAAGCTTCTTTTCAAGCTGTATAGCTAGAATATTACGGCTCCAACCATGCTCTACCGCAGAGTTAATGTAAAATACCTCCCATCCGACTGCTGAAATATCTCCGCTCACTGCTGTAGACAGTTTCTAGTAGTGCGATGTAAATAGTCATGAAAAAAGAGGGGGCACTGTAGGCAGTTTGGGATCCATCGCCCCGCAGAATGTACAACCATGTCTCGACCCACAGAATAATCAACTTTAATAATTTAAATATTATGAATTAACTGAGGAAAGTACCTCACTCGGTATTTTAGTTGTTCATCTTAATGCAATGAGCTAAGTTACGTCCATCACTATTTAATATTTATCTTTAGTGTATAAGGATACGATTATGACCCGGTTTCTTGTTTTATTGGCAGTTTGTTTTTCCCTTGGAAATGCATATGGAATGGAGGAATCTAAATCTGAGGATACCAATGTTGCCCCAGTAAAGTCTTATACGCCTGGTTCAAATAAAGCTTACGCCTTTCTAATTGAGGGCTGTGGAAGTCATGATGCTGAGTTCACAGAAATTCCAATCGCAATTTTAGCGGCGAAGGAAATCGGGGCTTCCTATTTCGATATCATTCACAGTTTTAATTACGAATTTCATAAGCGATTCATTCTAGGTAAGTGGAGAAAAGGAAAAGAACTGTCAGAAGAAGAACAAAAAGAATTTGCTGTTGTTGAATTTAAGTTTTTTGGCACACGCTTTACTAACAAAGACGAATTCGTGAATGATTGGATAGCGACTACATACTCCAGAATGGAAGAAGACAAACTACTTAAGAAACCTGATTGGGTTAAAAATATTGATGCTAAGAAAATGGAGAAGCTCTCATCTGAGATAGGCTCAACTAGCGATCTTCTAAATAGAGGCATAGAGTACTCAAATTTAATTTCTGCCGAAACCTTTATGGATTTTGTTTCAAAGAATAAAGACCTTCAAGTTGTCAGAGGAATAATAGGCTTTCGACATTTGCCCTTTCTCGACCATTTTAAAGGCGACGGGATTAAAGTAGAAGTAGCTCATAGCACGGATACTTTTCGTTGGCTTAAAATCACCCTGGGAGAACGAATGGTATATGTACATCTTCATGGTGGGCTTCATGGCGACCCGACACATATAAAGAGCATGCTTGGGGCCGTAATTATCGAAAGAAAACTTCTATCGCAATCCACAGGGCAGCTAGAATTACTTTTGAATCTGGCCCAACTTTCTTCGACTAATAAATCGATGGAGCCGGCGCGATCCTGCGAGTCCCCAGACTCGACTGGAAAAAAGTAGTTCGAAAGTTCGGGGTTGATTTAACATCGTTCGATGGCGGAGTCACATGTCTTGGGCTACCGGGACTTCCAGTCTGAGAAATAATGAAGGTGGCCATCGGAGCTAAAGGAAAGGAGCTCGTCATTTCCGACCCAGTGGGCTTCCGTTTCAATCGAATGATTGCTTTTGAAAGGGCTCCAAAGGTGGGCGATATGCCCTGAGTTCCTTTCTGCTCGAGAACTCACCCAAGGACTCAGTTGCCAGACGGAAATATTACCCGTCCCCGAGGCTACAAGTCTTTCAGTCCTACCGTTGTATAACAATGAACGAACTTCCCCGAGACATAGGTCTTTTTGGTACTCCACTGGTTTCATGGCTGTGAGATCAAATCGAGAGATTTCTCCGTTCTTATATCCCAGAAAGATATCGTGATTGCCTTTTGGGCCAAAAGCCTGCGAAAGAATACCGTCACGCGCTGATCTTAACTTCAAATCATAGATCCGCTTTAATTCTTGTCGCGTGTCATATTGAAAATACTGATCACCCGCGATTACACCAAAATTGTAGGGGTTACCAGGAGACCAGATTGCACTGCCAACTTCTTGCGGATGAATAATCCTATTTTTTGTGTTGCCTGTTTCTAGATCGTAGAGGAGGATTTCCCTATTGGTAGTTCCGACGAGAACTTGGTTCGGGTAGACAGGATTTGCGGCCAAGACATGAGAAGCTTCCAAGGTAGGATCAAAAACTATTCTGAATTCTGATTTAAACCCGTTATCTTTGCTCTTGCAACTAAGTATTTGATGTCCTTGCATCACCAAAAGTCGTGGATCATCTCCCGCCGTCCAGACTAATGCTTTGGGCTTCGTGTCCATAGGGGCCTTATATTCCGTCCCACAAGATTGAGCCGGATCCAAATTTCGGAGTCTACTTTGAAGTCTATTCATGTCAAAAATTGACAATATATATTTATTATTTTTAGTGTCTTTATCTACTGTAGCAATCTGTTCTCGATTCGAAATAGCATTGGTTCCCATCTGAAATTGAAATTGAATAGGCTGAACCTTTCGATATCTAGGTTCAGGATGGGACTCAAGAAGTACAAGCTGATTTGACGGGAGCGTTTTTTCCTCTGAGCTAAGCTGAGAAATCGGCAATGAGGCTTGAGCAGCTTCGCCTCTAGGCTCTCCGGCAGGGACTGCATTCGAGTCTTTACCGCAAAGCAGTTTATGAGTGGGCCAGTCCGCGACTTGGTGGTCTCTAGAGCAGTAAAACACTTTTTTACACTTGGAACATTTCTTCGTCGCTCCGTCGCCATTGCATTTGGCGCAGGGTCTACTTGGTGTTTGAGACTCACCTTCTTTTACCTCTGACTGGCTATTCACCTGAGCCGTTGCCTCAGGTTGATTCTGATTTTTTTCATTCGCACGGCGTGCCCGATAATTGACTATAGCTTGACAGAGTTGGCGATGACCTTTCTGCCAGTCTGCCTTTTGACATTCACTGCTGCAATAATAGGTATTGCACTTCTCGCACCGACCCCCTCCCCGCTTTGCCGTAGGCCCGCAATTCTCGCAGAATTCTCGGCGAATGTTTTCGACATCTGCAGCAGCCGGAGCTCCTTCGGATTCAGACGCCAATGTTTCAGTATCAGAGGCATATGTTAATGACGAATTTAAGCCTATGGTAATAAAAATAAAAGTAAACATAATTTGAAGAACTTTTTTCATGTTGAGTTAGATATAATCTAACAACTTACATGTCAACTAATTTAGAGATACGGTCCACCAAACAGCTTTAAATAAACTGATTTACTATAATTATTAATGATAACGATGTAGTTTATGGGTCGGATCTTTTGGAAGGGGCCCCTCAATATCCACCGGTTCTGGTTGGTACATTACTTCGTGTATAAGATCTTCTTTCAAGGCTTCTTCTTCTAAAGTGATTCTAACCTGATCTGGTTTCGATTTAAATGTCTGAGTCTGAACGCCAATAACCTTGAACCGAGCATCCGGAGCAAAAACAGTTCCATAAGTTCCTTTGGAGAATCCATAGGAACTGAGATCTTTTGCGTGCCTACCTAAAAAACGATACTGGTGAGAATATCCCGTCTCTAACGCCTCACTTTTCGAAACTAGAGTAAAGGCAGCAAAAGTTAGATTCGTTTTGTCTTTAAGCTTTTTCCGAAAGTTCTCAAGTTCCTCTTTGGAAAAGGTTGTACTTTGGTAAAATATCCCTTTACCGTCGGGTAACTTCGTTAAAGCTGATCTTACCGATTTGATTATTGGCTCAAAGTTACTAAGACTCTCCTTGTTGTCATGAGTGATGGCCGCGTTGATCGCCTGATCCAAGCGAATACCAGGTGCCCCTGGTGCGGTCGGATAGTCTACGGCTGATCTATATAAGAACAAAGCAACAAGTTCGTCTGCACTTAATCCACTCATCGGAAAATAGTCCGGTTGGACTACTAGGGTAGAAAAGAGTAAATTATGATAATTCCATTTTTTTCCTCCCCTAGGAAAAAGCATCCCTGCATCTACAGGATTTAAATAAGTGGCAATTTCAAACCCATCGATATTCCAATCCGCGTTGCTATTCACCCATCTTGAAAGAACAGTTCCAGTAGCTGGCATGTTAGATTGCATCAATCCGAATAGATCCTTGTGGTTTTCTTTCGCACGAAGCCACTGAGGCATTCCAGCTTTTCGAACCAAAGCTTGGGTTCCACTTCCTGAACCTAAGCGGATCATCTTCATACTATTTATATATTCTATAATTTCACGATCAATCCTATCGGACAAGCTAACTTCCAAAGTTCTAAAATCAAAGTCTTCACGATTGGTTTCATCCAGACCCTTTTTCATCTCTTGAGCTGTGCCAACCGAGACCTCTGTCTCTAGCTTCGCTAACTTCCGCTTTCCAAGAATCTGTAAGGCATTCTCAAGCCCAAACCTTCTTAACGAATAAGGTAATTCCTGGTAGAGATTTAAAATAAGCTCCATATTTTTATCAGCAAGTTTTTCGGCCAATTTTTCAGGACGCAAATCTAAATCACGTTCTTCTAAGTTAATAGAATATAATAAATCAATGATTTTTTTCGAAGTAATTTTTTGAACAAACGGTCTCATTTCTTTAGCCCTAGACTCACTTCGTTTGGCAGTTTCTGATTCAAATAAGCTTATTACATCAGAAAAAAAGGAACGTTTATTAAACTCACAACCGGGAGAAGCGCCTGTAGGTCCAAAAGACAGCCTTTCAATGACAGATGCCATTTTAGCTTTGTCTTCTTGATCTTCAAGTGTTTCTATAAATTGCGCCATGAGTTGTCGGTCTTTACCGTGTAACTTATTCGCGAGATCTTCAACCGTACTATTTAAATCTGATTCATCTAATCCCAGTTTTTTTCGAAGCTCAGTAAACTTTAAATAGTTACCGTTTCCGATAGGCTTTGAGTTTGTATCCATCGCTAAACTTTCGACAGCATAACAGACAAAAGCACTAGAATAGCAACTTTACAGATTATTAATTGCCAGCGTAAAGACTTAAATATTATATAACTCATAAGTAATAATTTAATATCTAACTTATTTTGCAATGTCAATAAACCTAATTGATGGAACGACAG
>JABDFB010000068.1:551-12340 GCA_013286765.1 Deltaproteobacteria bacterium | reverse complement strand
TTCTCCGTAGGCATCTTCTTTTATCCCAAGCGTTGGATAGTAGGGGACCCTTAGTCTGTAGCCAGCAGGAACCAAGAGCCTTCCCTGATAAACGGATGCCGAAAGAGCCGCATTAAGGTCTCTGATTTGATCTACACTCAAACCCAACCAGCGACATAATTGCCGGAGCTCGATATAGTCAAAAACAGTCATTTCAATAAATTCCAGAGGCCTATCTCGCACAATCTTTCCGAAGTACTTCTCCGTATGCTGATCCACTTCGGTAGCCGCCATAAATTCAGCGAAGAAATTGCTACTAGCGAAACCGAAGCTTCTACTTCTAAAATCCATAATCAATTCATGTAAGTCGTCAACCCCGACTCGTCTCACGGCTCGCATAATGCCTTTGCGGCCATAATTATACGCTGTAATTGCCAGTGGCCATGTCCCTAGAGATTCGTAATTCAGCCGCAAGAGTTTTGCCGCCGCTTCAGTGGCCAAGAGCGGGTCATTCCGTTCATCGACTGCATCGGTAATTCTTAAGTATAGTCGACCTGTAGAACGCATGAACTGCCAAACCCCGCTTGCACCCACCTTTGACCGCGCCTTTAAATTAAAACTACTTTCAACAAACGGCAGTCGAGTCAACACAGAGGGTAACCCTTCCCTTTTAAATATAGCCTCCATAGCTTGGATATACCTTCCGGATTGTATCAGTCCCTCCAAGAATTGATCGCGCTGCCCCTGCTGAAACCGCAGTCGCTTACGATACGCCGCATCTAAGAACCGATTCGATTCCTTCACATCCGAAAAGAGGTCATAAACCTTTTTTTCATCTACCGTCATTGATTCCGGCTTAAATCTCTTTCGATGGACTGATAGGAGCAAAGCCTTCCACTTCTGTTTGGCCCTTTGGATGATCTTCGCATCAGTTATCGGATTTCCGTCCAATTGAACCACTTCATAGACATGGTCTATGTATTTGGCATCATGGACTAACCCTTCTTTTGATGTGTACTTTGAATAAATTTCGATCCAAAAGTTGATATTTCTTTCAATGGACTTATTCGTCTCTAGGTCGAGGCCTTTGGTCAACTCTAGAGGACTTTGACCAGCTAGACAGAGACTGAACCCAATAAAGACTTTCAACACGAGGATTCCGTAACAATATTTTAACATAGCTCAATTTCTATGTTAAAAGGTGGTGAGACTGCGGTAAAGGTAATATCTAATAATTCTTTAATTGGATAATAATATGATCAAACGCATACTATGTCTTAAGCTACCAACTTCAAAAAACCATATTCTCTTATCAGATGAAGAAACCCATCATGCCACCCATGTACTTAGGCTTCGCGATGGTGACTTGGTTGAGGCTATGGACGGTAATGGCAATAGCTCACGAGTGGTACTAAGAACCAGGGAAGGCCCAGTCAGAGTCGAATGGGATGAACTGGGAACAGACTTCAAGAAGACCTCTTCCAAACCCGATAGCCAAACTTCAATTATTATTCTTGAAATGGCTATTCTTAAGGGCCCCGCAATGGAGTGGGTAATAGAAAAATCAGTCGAACTCGGAGTAGCTCGGGTCATTCCGGTAGTTACAGAACGAACGGTTGTTCAGATAAGAAAAAAGGGACCAGAGCTCTTTAGGGAAAGATGGCAGAAGATTGCTAACCAGGCCCTCAAACAGTGTGGTCGCCTCAATTCAATGGTTATTGAAGATCCTGTAGAATTAACTGATTTAGTCCAGGAGGAGAAAATGAAATCTGCCCGATTTTGGTGCGATGCAGAAGATCTTCAGAATACCCCATTTATTTTGAGCTTATTAAAATCCCCTTCTATGTCAGAAGTACAAGAATTTAGAATTCTAATCGGACCCGAGGGTGGCTGGGGTCATTCCGACAGACAAGCCCTCTCGCGGGCTTCAAAAACGCATCGAGTTCATCTCTGTGAGAATACACTGCGTGCAGAAACAGCGGCAATCTTCAGCGTCAGCTCTCTGATCGCGCTGAAGACTTACCTCAGCATCTGAGCCAAAGAGGTTTTTGCAGTAGCCATCGCTGAGTAGCATTGGCTGCTATAGAAATAGGAAGACGATGGATAAATGACTGGGTTCATCACATTCGATGCGTCACTAACGTGCGAAAGATTAAGGTAATGTCCGAGCTCGTGAGCAATAATATTAGTATAGGTAGCAACAGAACTTTCAAAGATAGAACCATACGGAGCGGCACCAGGCATTGTCGTCCATGCGTTTGCAGACAAGGCACCTAAGCTACCTGTCCATTTCCCTGTCGTAACGACTAACAGAGCCGTATTGGTCTGAAAGGCAGCTCTAATATTAGTAAGCTCTGAGAGTGAGGCGGTGTTGTAATTTAAGCCATAATAAGCGGGATTAACCGAATAGAATTCCTCTACCTGAAATTGAATATTGCATTGATTCCATAAACTGTTTATTCCATCTAAATTTTGTATAATATCGTTTTCACCTAAAATGGACATATTGGAACCATCCACATAGGAAACATATCGAATCGCCAAACATGCTTTATTTGGATCATCCGTATGACAACTACCACCAATGGTGTTCGGAATCGCTTGCGCGACTGCACCAGAAGATGTAGAACTATTACCTGATGCAGTTCCTGCTGTACCTCCACTAGGCGCAGGAAGAACAGTTCCTGGTCCAACTGAATCCGGGATATTTTGAGACGGTGAATCTGTAGGCGCAGCCTGGCCAGTTCCCGAACTCGATCCGCTTAATAATGTCGATTGATCACCACTTTGAGATTGTCCTGAACCGTTACACCCAATCAGCATTAAACCGAAAAATACAAAAACACCTAGTGGCTTCGTGCCACTTAATACCATACTTCTCACTATTCCTCCCTGAACAGTAGTTAATTTTGATTTCACTGCTGAGTTATTCAACAGTAATTAGAAAATAAGTTTTGTTACCATAGTATTACGAGCAGCATAATAAAAAGTTCCGCGACGAGCAACTTTTTCGTGATGAAAATAAAATTTGTTTCTAATCATTTTTGAAATCTGGTTACGAGCACCCGAAACACCGCGTTGCCGAAAAATTCCGTTTCTTAGCACAGGCTTTGCTTTTCCTTTTACTTGGACGAGAACAAAGTCGAAAAATTTCGGAGGCAGTATGAAAAAGCAAATGATAGTTGGTACTACCCTCGGCGCTGGATTGATGTATTTTCTTGACCCAGAACGAGGAGCTAGACGAAGAGCTCGGATGATGGAACGAGCGATTCACTCGGCACACCGAACAGGCAGTTACCTCAATAAAGCTTCTCGGGATCTAACAAACCGAACATACGGAGTTTTGGCAGGCGCCCGGAACTTTATTTCCCTAAGCAACACGCTGGTAGAGCCCGATATTCTCACAGCAAGAGTTCGATCAAAGCTGGGCCGATACGTGTCGCATCCTCATGCGATAGAAGTATCTGCAAACCAAAATGGCCATATTATTCTTAGAGGACTTATTCTTGCTCATGAAATCAACCGGCTAATCACAAATCTTAAAAAAGTTCCTGGCGTTCAAGAGGTTAGAAATGAACTCGAAATCCATAAGCAGGAAGATAGTATTCCAAGCCTTCAAGGTGGAAATCCAAAACCGGGAGAACGGCCTGACATATTCCAAGCAAACTGGGCACCAGGCACTCGAGTTTTGGTAGGAGTTTTGGGAACCTTTCTGACTGGCTAT
Source organism: Deltaproteobacteria bacterium (assembly GCA_013286765.1). Next base: position 8,637 of record JABDFB010000068.1, on the reverse strand, counting down.
GGAATCAGAAAGGAAGGATTTCTTCCAAAAACCCTGGGGATCATCGGAGGTCTTAGTTTGCTTCGGGCATTGAATAATCTCGAATTAATGGCCCTATTTGGTCTCACGGGGCGTAAGAATGCCATTCGAGTTCATAAAACGATCAATATTAATGCTCCAAGGGAGCGAGTTTTTGAATTCTGGTCCAACTTCGAAAACTTTCCAAAGTTCATGACAGAGGTCAATGAAGTACGCACCTACAATAACAATCAGTCTCGCTGGACAGTCAACGGACCCGCCGGTACACCGGTACACTGGGACGCCATTATTACTCGGGCACTCCCGAATCAAATTATCAGTTGGAAAACCCTACCGGGCTCTTTGATTCCTCATGCGGGAATCGTTCGTTTCAGTCATGGCGAACACGGTGGCACCAGAGTCGACCTAGATTTAGCCTATTGTCCTCCGGCAGGGGCATTGGGGCATTTCGCTGCAATTCTTTTTGGTGCCGATCCGAAGAGCAAATTTGACGAAGCTCTCGCTCAGATGAAGACATTGATGGAACAGGGTCCGTCGGAGCGACAACTCAGGCAAATCGCATAGTCGCTGTCGGGAAATGTCTTTTTGGCTTGATACTTTGGAAGCTGCCGAACTTAAACTTCTTACTGAGAGAGGCGCTGCTCTGCACAGCAGAGCTAGCGAGCGAGCACAAGGAGTTCTCACATACGTTTATGTATACTCCGGGCCTTTCGTTAAAACTAAAGCTTCAAGTCCATCCTGGACTTGACAGCACATTTAGGGCTGACGCACTTCTCGGCCAATCCTGACCTCTAAGCGTCTCAAGCCAAAAATCCTATTTCCGGACACCGACTAATTACCTACGTTTGCCGAAAACAGCTCTTCGATAGGCCGCCCACAGTCTGCACAACGATTTGGCGCAAGTCCAAAGAGATTTTCGATCGTCGGCCGAATATCTGAATGGTTATAGGGCCGATTTTTTAAGACGGTTCGATCGGTATTCGACACTTGATTCGTTTTAGAATTTCGAGCATACAACCAAACATACTTTGCATCAGGAATATGTAACCCATGATCAAACCATTGGAACCCTGAACCCCTACCGTGGTCCGTAGTAACTATGAGAGTCGTATTATTTCCGTAATCGTCCATTGCATCTAATCGACCCGCTAATTCATTGATCCAGCGGTCGTACATCTTAAGAGTGTCTATATATTTCTTTTTATTGAGAGCATGTGCGAACTCATCCGCGTCTCCAAGCGAAATATAAAGGAATCTGGGACGTTCTTTTTCAAGATAGGCCAGTGCTTGAGCAAAAGTCTCTGTGTCATGATTCAAACTGCCCACTAGATGGGTCGATCCTTGTGTGTGTTCGACCGCCTTGGCAATTCCACTCCATGTGGCAAAGGTCGCAACCTCACCTTTCGATAACCGCAGCTCTCGACGTACCCGCTCCATCATAGTCTCAACCGAAATTCTTCCACAATCATTGGTCGCACAAGGTACTTCCGTACCGGCCATTAAGCTCTGATAGCCAGGAAGACTTAGATTGAACCGGTTATTGACGGTCATCTCACTGCCAAGCGATTTATTTCCAATCAGAATACCTTCCTTTGACAGAAGCAGCTTCAGCAGTTTGAAAGGTGCCTCATTGTGGTCTTTCGATTCACTAAACACCTCCTGCCATCGAACGCCGTCTAGAGTCAGCAACACCACGTTCGGCTGGTTGCTCTTCTTGCCTGACGAGTATGCCGGGTTGATCGCCACCAAAAAAGCACAGACTCCGACCCATAATGAGTGGACTAATTTCATAGATTGAACCCTCCCTATTTCCCTATTAAGATTTACATCGATATACACTAAAAACTGCAGAATTGAGTCCAAGGAGACTTCCGAATACTTGTTGGAATCTGTAGCTACGCGGCAATTCTTGCAATATTTTTTATTCGATTTCTTTTTCAGGTTCTCGAATGTCGAGACTAGGACGAGAATCTCTTAGTTGTCCAATAAATTCCGAAGCAGCTGACGTCTCCGCTAGATTAACCCTCTTAAGAGTTAAAGGCGCTTGATTTAGCGTCACGCCCGTAATCTTTAGATTTCTTGAGATGTCTAGGGCTTCTAATCGAGGTAAGTGCTCCAGCAACTGACCTAATACTTGATCGTCGATTGGTACATACGACAATCCGACGTCTCGAAGTGTAGGAGACAACTGATCCAAATGTGAAACCACTAAATCATTGTCCGAGAGATCCAATTTAATAAGCTTACGATAACCGGACAGTTTTGCCGGATCGGTTAACGAAGTTGAAGACAGGTCGAGCCATTCTAGCTTACTAAGATCAAGCGCTAACTGTTCGAGGGATTCACCACTGATTTTTTTGTTATTAGAAAGATCCAATACTCGGAGACGATTTAAATGTCGCAAATTTAATAAATTTTGATCCACAACGCTGGTATATGCCAGAATTAATTCCGTTACTGAATCTGGCAAACTAGCGAAACTGGAGCCCGTTACTTGAGAACCCCCAAAAAGGACCAACCGCTTCAGGCTTCTAAGCTTTACTAGTTGGAGTAAACCTTGATCAGTAATATTCTTACAATTTCCAAGACTGAGATGAGTAGTATTCGGAAAGAAATTTGCGACGAACTCAAGAGCTTTATCTCCAAATTGCGAACCTGTAACATCTATCGATATCGCTATATCATTAGGATGTTGAAAACCAGATTTTCCTACCGGGAGAAAAGTCTTCAGAAAATCTATCACCGCATCTTCCCCTGCGTCTTTCATACAGGCTGGTAGTTGAATCGTGATTGCATGATCGGGATTAATACTCTTTCTACCTCTTTTGGAGGTCTGAGAATCAGCGCCCGCAAAGCTACCGGCGCTACAGGAAAAGCGTCGCTGCCCATCTAAGATACTTAAGAGTCCACCCGAAAAGGATTCGATTGGAAGATAGGCATTTGAATTACTATTTCCGTTATTTTCTTTGCTGGAAGCCTGCAGGTTCTTGCAAGGGAGTGAGGCCCCAACCATTAGCAGGCCAATTAAAAGAAAAAATCTATAGCAAATGTCAAAACTGAGCTTGGCTCGCATCTCGCCAGTACATCGTCCGTTCATCATTACATTATATTTTGATAAGAAAAGAGAGTAAAATGATCTAGTAACCTCATATAATCACAGGTAAAAATCACCTGAAAATAAACTGATTAAATTGTACTGAGTCCGAAAACTCAACTCCATATCTTGATTTTAACCTCAAATCATAAACTATATCCAATTAGTAAAAACAGAATAGTTGACTTTTACACTATTTAACGATATTTGTTCGTCACAATTTTTTTAAAGGATGAATTTAATTATGAAGTTAGTTAGTTGTAAGAAAAATTTTTTGGTGCTGTTTTTAAGCTTATCTGCAATGGCATGTAACTCCGAATCCGAAAACAAGAAAAGCACCACGTACCCAAACCCAGGAACCAGCGTAGAAAATTCTAGTAACCCTGAGACCAATTCTGAAAAAAAATCTGAAGGCAAACCTGAAAGTAAGATCGAAGAGAAACCTCAGACTCAGAATAATGAATTCGGCAAAACTTCGGACTCTTCAACAAATCCAGTTACCAATCCGGAAACAAACTCAACTCCTACCCCACCATCTTCCAACGAAGTGACAACTAACCCCACTAATACGGATTCCACGAAATCGGACAATCAAAGCGGTTATATTCCAGACCCATCGCAATTACCCCCAGCCCCTCCCAGTGCTGAGCCATCAACCCATGACAATAATGGACAGGGCGGCACAGTTACTCCCCCAGTAGATGCTAAACCTCCAGTCGCTGGCGAAAGTACTGAACCTAAAGCCCCAGTCGCTGACAACTCAGATGCTAAGCCCCCAGTCGCTGGCGAAAGTACTGAACCTAAGGCTCCAGTCGCTGATAACTCAGACGCTAAACCTCCTGTCGCTGACGAAAGTACTGAACCTAAGGCTCCAGTCGCTGATAACTCAGACGCTAAACCCCCTGTCGCTGACGAAAGTACTGAACCTAAAGCCCCAGTCGCTGATAACTCAGACGCTAAACCTCCTGTCGCTGACGAAAGTACTGAACCTAAGGCTCCAGTCGCTGACAACTCAGATGCTAAACCTCCTGTCGCCGACGAAAGTACTGAACCTAAGGCTCCAGTCGCTGACAACTCAGATGCTAAACCTCCGGTCGCTGACGAAAGTACTGAACCTAAGGCTCCAGTCGCTGATAACTCAGACGCTAAACCTCCTGTCGCCGACGAAAGTACTGAACCTAAGGCTCCAGTCGCTGACAACTCAGATGCTAAACCTCCGGTCGCTGACGAAAGTACTGAACCTAAGGCTCCAGTCGCTGATAACTCAGACGCTAAACCTCCTGTCGCTGACGAAAGTACTGAACCTAAGGCCCCAGTCGCTGACAACTCAGATGCTGCCAAGGTAGATCCCCAGGATTCTACTACTCCGCCTTCAGAACAAGAACAGGGTAGAAATATTGAACCCAAACCTCCCGTCGCAGCTCCTACCAAAAGCATGCTGGCCTACGGCAACTCTCATATGATCGTAACGGAATCCGACGGAACGCTAACAATGTTGAACGTTCTTTGGGATGAAAAGGGTGAATCTAAATTAGATTTAAACTCAGCTTCGACAATTAATCTGAAAAAAATAACCTCTGTCTCAATCATCGAAGGAGACAATGCTATAGCTGCCGACGGAAATATCTACGTTTGGAAGAAAACAGATCCAACACCGAAACAGCTTGTAGCTACAAACTTGCCAAAGAATTTTCGATCAGTACATCTCGGCTCTCAATACAACTCGGCTATTACAGAAGATGGAAGGCTATTTTCCTGGCCTCACAACTTTGCTGGGAAGACCCCTCCTGTAACATCATTTCAATTCGCGCTTCCAGTTAGTATTGTCTCTGCGGCCTCAGATAAGAACTACTTCTTGGCAGCTTCAGAAGGCAACCTATTCGCTTGGCAAAAATCCCTTTCGCCGATGTATAAAGCACCTCGAATTGACACAGTAGAAACGGATCTAAGATTTAAATCCGTCGCTACCGCGTTTGGCCGTAGTGCGGTAATTACGACTGCTGGGAAACTTTATATCTTTGATAATCTTAATATCGGGACAGCTAAGAAGGAGAAATTCCGAATGGCTGACCGAGAAATTCATCTTGGTAATGTTGACTCAGTCATTTTACTGGAAAAATATACTGTTGCGCTAACTACGGATGGACGCGTCTTCTATTGGGAAAATAAACTTCCACGCCCAAACTTTGTAGAAATGCCGCTTCCTAGTGGTGTCACTGCAGCTAGCATTGCTGCGGGCGAGAAGGTTATTATTGCCATCGGAAATGATGGAAAAATCCACCACTTTAATCCAAATAAGTAAGAATAAAATAGGGCCTGCGATTCTCTCGATTCGCAGGCCCTATTTCCAAACTAACTTGGTACTAACTCTCTAACAATGGTATTTCGCAATAAGATCATTAGCAGCGCCCGGATTCTTCCTCATCTCGAGCAACGCGTTCAGAATCAACGGGGCCACAATCGTGGCGTCCGACTCAATCACAAACATAGGCGTATCGCGGGTGAGCTTATCCCATGTAATCTTTTCGTTTGGGGTCGCACCCGAGTACGATCCGTAGGATGTAGTAGAATCCGAAATCTGACAAAAGTAAGCCCAAGGTTTAACTGGCTTGTCTAAATCATATTTAATAGACGGAACGACACAAATCGGAAAATCTCCGGCAATTCCGCCTCCGATTTGAAAGAAGCCCACTCCAGCTCCGGAGGAAAGCTCCCGGTACTGATCGTAGAATTCCACCATATATTCGATTCCTGATTTTACGGTCAAAGCACTGCATTCACCTGTCTTGACGTGCGAAGCGAAGATATTTCCGAAAGTCGAATCCTCGTGACCGGCCACGACGATCGGTAAGTTGGCCCGTGCAGCCGCTAGGAGCCAGCATTCTTCTGGATTACCTTCGTAAAGGCTAGGTTCGATCTTTTGAATAAGCTCATAGAAGTACTCATGCCAAAAGCGCCGTGCACGATTCTGTGTGGCATTCACCCACATTGGAACAATGTACTTTTCAACCGCTCGAAATGCCTCATCCTCGGGAATACTCGTATCCGTCACCCGGCGCATTCGCTGTTCGAGGATTTTTGTGTCATCATCTTTGGTCAGATAACGGTATTCCGGAAAATCCTTGTAACTGTGGTGAGCCACCAGGCGGAATAAAGATTCCTCAATATTTGCTCCCGTTACGGAAAAGCCGTGAATTAATCCGGCGCGAATTGCAGGGGCTAGGGTCACACCCAATTGAGCTGACGACATTGCTCCTGCCATTGCCCAAAACATCTTTCCACCAGATTCAATATGGCGCCAGTACGAAAGAGTCGCATCTCGGGTCGCCCGGGCATTAAAATTCTTATAGTTTTTTAGTAGGAACTCCAAAATCGGCATTTGCGTCTGTACTTGATTCATTTGCTCCTCCTACCACGGAGCAACGCGTAAGTGAAACAAAACTTTATGAACAATCAACGGATGTCGTTGGATCCGGTACATTAAATCCATCTTTGTTGTGTTCTTATTTTTCTCGGCAGGCAGCATTTTGTATTGTACACTTTTAATATAGAGATTATGGATTCTTCTCCCCCCCAGCAATCACAGACCCTCCCACAAAGAGCTAGAATTCAGTCTGTAGATGCTCTTCGCGGTTTAATCATGATAATCATGGTCTTGGATCACGCTCGTGCCTTTATACACTCGGGGGCTCAGGGATTTAACCCCGAAGATCTGACAAAAACCTTCCCGTTCCTTTTCTTTACTCGCTGGATTACCCACTTTTGCGCACCAGTCTTTATGTTTACAGCTGGAATAGGGGCAAATCAGTACTTGTCGCGTGGCCATACGAAACGAGACTTAGTGCATTTTCTCTTATCTCGTGGCGTATGGCTCGTCTTCCTGGAACTGACGGTAATTCGTTTTGCGATGCTGTTCAACTTGAACTATGGGATGACTATTCTAGGGGTCATCTGGGCCTTAGGCTGGTGTATGATTTTTTTAGCTGGCCTTATTTATTTACCCCTCCGAATTCTCACCGTCGGATCCTTTGCCATGATTGCTTTACACAATTTGGCCGACGGAATAAACGCAGCCCAGTTCGGAGGCCTTTCTTGGCTCTGGTTATTTCTCCACCAAAGAGAATCATTTTTTATCGGTGATCATAAAATTCTCTGTTTGTACCCCGTCATTCCTTGGGTGGCAGTCATGGCTTTGGGGTTCTGCTTTGGTGAGTTGCTCACTCTTGCCAGCAATTTACGGCAGAAGTGGATGTACCGTAGCGGCCTGACACTGACTATTGCCTTCGTTGTGATCCGAGCTATTAATCTTTACGGCGATCCAATTCCGTGGACTCATGAACCAACGAGTATCTTCACTTTCCTGTCATTTCTAAAAACTTCGAAATATCCCCCATCCCTCGAATTTCTCCTGATGACCTTGGGCCCGGCCCTCATTATGCTTGCGCTCCTGGAGCGGAAAATATTTGCACGCACCAATCCACTGCTCATTTTTGGCAAAGTTCCTTTGTTTTTCTACATAGCCCATCTTTTCGTATTACATGGAACCGCTCTCGTTATGGCCATGCCTTATCTTGGTAAGGGAGCATTTTTTATCGATCCGCTTAAGCCCGAAACTCATCCCCCAGGATTCTCACTAATGGTCGTATATCTTGTCTGGCTCGCGGTACTATTTGCGCTATACCCAGTTTGCTTGTGGTTTTCCCGTGTTAAGGAAGCTCGGACCGACTTGTGGTGGCTGAAGTATCTGTGACTACAACCCAATTCCCTCGATTAGAGTAACTTCTTCTGCTGTAAGTTCTGATAGGTCAGACACTTTTAAATCCTCCCGCATATGCATTTCATCCTGCGTACCGGTGAGGGGTGTCATTCCGACTTGCATCGCAAATTTAAACAGTACTTGTTGCGGAGTGGCGTTCAGGCGCTGGGCTAGTCTGCCGACGCTCGGGTCAGATAAGAGTTGCCAATTCGCAGTGA
>JABDFB010000068.1:0-541 GCA_013286765.1 Deltaproteobacteria bacterium | reverse complement strand
GCGAAAAGCCTTGATAGACGATCTGATGCTCCTGGCAAAGTTGCCGAACCGATTGGTCCCAGCCAAATCTAGCAAAACACCGGTTCTGGACAACCATCGGTTTTACTGATGCCTTTTCCAGCAATTCGCGGAGGTGAGCCATACCCACGTTGCTCACGCCAATCATTTTTGTTTTACCGCTCTTATAGAGAACTTCCATCGCTTTCCATACTTCCCAATCGGTGTCTGTCATTCGATAACCGGAACTTGGGCCATGTAGTAAGTAAGAATCCAAATAGTCTGTGTGGAGATGACCGAGCGTGCTAGCAAATGAGGATTGAACTTGTTTACTCATTTCATCTTTTGGATTGTACGGGAGACGATGGTCCTGGCCCGCCACATGGGTGAATTTTGATTGTAGAAAAAGCGCCTCGCGCTTAACTCCCTGCGCAAACAACTCTTTCAGGGCGTCGCCAACAAAATCCTCCCGATAGTGCTTTTTCTGGTTGGCGGTATCGATCGCTTTGAAGCCTGCTAATACCGCCTTTTTTACAAGGGCGGC
>JABDFB010000067.1 GCA_013286765.1 Deltaproteobacteria bacterium | reverse complement strand
GGTGTCATTTCTGCCACACTCTCGGCTGCACGAGAACTTGGCGACTTCGGTATCAATGTCAACGCCATCGTACCTGGTTATTGCGATACGCCTATGCTTTCACAGGAGAAGTCTTTGGTAGATATGTTTATCCTACCCAAAATTCCTAAGGCTAGACTCGCAAAATCCGATGAGATTAGTGAAGTAGCGTACTTCCTTGCGTCTAGTAGCGCAGACTATCTCACTGGAAGTGTGATCAGGATCGATGGAGGATTGAGCGTTGGATAGAAAACTTGGAACCGTCAGTCGCCATCACACCTACTCTACCCTTCTTGATTGTTTCTTCGAAAATGTAAGAACTGATCCTAATGGGATCGCTAATACCAAAGTGACAGTCCACGGAGATAAGTTTGTGGACTTGGGAATTACATACGAAGACTTAAATTTGAGAGCTGCCAGGTATAGCAAGGTTCTCGCTGAAATGTATCACTTGCAAAAGAACGACCGCATCATCATTTCAATATCTGATCCACATGCGTTTTTGACCTGTGCTCTTGCATCTATGTTGAACGGCTTTATAATCGTGCCATTACCAACATTTTCTAATTTTGGTGTACCGGAAGAATTTCTAACCAGAATCAAGAGTGTTGCAGACGACTGTGATCCAAAGCTAATTATTATCGAAAATTCTGCGACCTGGAATCGCTACATGAGCAGGCTTCAAGTTAAAGTATCTATTCTTGAAGTGGGACAATTGCATCTATTGTCACAGTCGGTTCCGTTTGAACCGGACAAGCGACCCGACCCTGAGGCCATGGGCGAAATTGCTTTTATACAGTACACATCTGGAAGCACTGGTACGCCAAAGGGCGTTGTCATCACTCATCAAAACTTAGCTTCGAATTTGAATTTGATTGGTCAGGTGAGCAAAATCAACCCTGAAAAAGACAGCCTGCTCTCTTGGCTGCCGCTTTATCACGACATGGGCTTAATCGGAAATCTATTCTTTCCCCTATATTGGCATATTCCGGTTTTTGTTCTTTCTCCGATGAGCTTTGTGGGTAGACCAGTCAGTTGGCTAAAAGCGATTCAACACTATGGCGCGACTTATTCGGTAGCACCTTCATTTGCATATTCCGTGGCATATAGAAAAATTTCTGACAAAGATCTCGCTAATCTCGACCTTTCTTGTTGGCGATTGGCTTTTATCGGAGCAGAGCCGATTCAGGCCGAAACGGCTAAGGGTTTTGTCGAACGTTTTTCGAAATATGGTTTTAGGGCCTCTAGTTTCTACCCGGTATATGGAATGGCAGAAGCTACACTCGCCTTAGCTTTTCCTCCGTGTAATAAGCCTTCGAAATTTGATACCATTGATCGCATTAAATTGATTCACAAAAAAGTTGCGGAACCGAGTCTATCCCACGGTAAGGATGCCATCACGTTTATTTCCGTTGGAAACATTCTACCCGAACATTCTCTTTCTATTGTAGATCCGGTTTCAGGAGAAAAACTACCGGAGAGAAACATAGGCGAAATAGTTGTCAAAGGACCTTCGGTCTCTCCGTATTATTTCTCAACAAATCCTTTAAAGATGGTTCCAAGACTAGATCTCAAAACAGGAGATATTGGTTATATTGCTGGTGGAGAGCTCTATGTTATTGACCGCCTGAAAGACTTAATCATTGTCAGCGGGCAAAACTTCTTTCCATCAGATATCGAAACACAGCTTATTCACCTCAAGGGCATCCGACCGGGGCGCGTCGTTGCTTTCTCTGTTCCGAACCACGAAGGCACAGAATCCCTGAATATCGTCGCAGAAATCAAACCAAAATATTGGCGAATTCAAGAAAAAATTCGATCCGATATTACTAAAGTTGTAAACGATAAATTCGGATTAAAGGTAGAAGAGGTCCTACTAAGAATTCCAGGAGCTTTGCCCAAAACCTCCAGTGGAAAAGTGAAAAGACGAGCATGTCGCGACCTCTACGTCACAGGTAAACTTAAACGGGAAATTTCCATCTTCGAATTACTGTCATTTCGTCTTAAACAAGCATGGCGTAAACTCCACCACATTGCCTACACGGGGCCTCCTGTATGACGGAACTAGGTATTAACTCCTTTATCGAATACTTTATTCCTGATGCGATTCGAAACGAAGATTCCGAAACGATCAGAAGATCGAAACTAATTGTCACGTTTTCATTTTGCATCTTAGCCTTCGGTTCTCCTTTCTCACTTTTCTATTATTACATCCTGCATTCTAAGGAAGGGGCAATTTCAATCCTAATAGCGGCCCTAGTGGCAATCATGGTTCCCTTCGTTCTGAAGTGGACAAAATCGCCGGCACTAGCAGGACATGCGATGACTCTTGATCTGGCTACCATTCTTTCTTACGCTTGCTGGATCTCCGGTGGAAATGGCAGCCCACCCTTAATCTGGAAAATTTCAATCCCAATGATAGCGACTTGCATGTTGGGAGTTAAAGCCGGATTTGCTTGGGCACTAATAGAACTTTGTGAAATCTTGGCATGGTTCGTTTTAGACTTGATGGGCATTAGATCCCCCTATGTACTTCCGCCGAACGAACTAAAAATTTTCAGTACAGCAGTCCTTTCCGTTCTCATGCTTCTTATATTATCGCTCACATTGATTTATGAGAGCATTAAACAACAAGCTCTAGAGGCGGTGGAAAGAAAAGGACAGGAAATCGCTGTGGCGAACGCCAGAATTCAAGCCATTGTGGATCACGCTACCGATGCCGTAATTACTATTGATGATTATGGCAATATAGAGTCGTTCAACACGACTGCCGAACATATCTTTGGGTACAGGGAATTTGAAGCAAAGGGCAGTCCTTCTAGCATTTTGTTTACTGAACTAAAAGATAGCACCTCCGAAGGCCCGGACTCAGACCCTCTCCAAATACAGAGTCGCATCGGCACACGATATGACGCCATTGCGAGACACAAGGAAGGAAAGACATTCCCTGTAGAATTAGGGATCAGCGAAGCTCAGTCAGGTGATTGGCGAATTTTCACGCTCATGGTCCACGATATTACCGAACGTAAAAAATCCGAAGAAGACCTTCGAAATGCAAAAAACTCCGCAGAAGCTGCGAACAAAGCCAAGTCTCTTTTTCTTGCGAACATGTCGCACGAACTAAGGACCCCTATGCATGGCATTTTGAGCTATGCAAACTTCGGGAGGAATGAGGCTTACACGGCAGATAAAGATACCCTGCGCAAATTCTTTCAGAATATTCTAGATTCCAGCCATCGACTACTTAATCTCCTCAATAATCTGCTCGATCTTTCAAAATTGGAATCAGGAAAAATGATCTATAACTGGCGAGCTAATGATCTAAAGATTTCAATCAATAACATTCTCATTGAGTTCTCCAATTTTGCTCAAGAAAAATCCGTAAAACTAGAGTTTACGATTCCGAATTTTCCAATAGTAGTCCAATATGACAAAGAAAGAATTGAACAGGTCGTTCGAAACCTCGTTTCGAACGCCATTAAATTCTCAAATCCTGGAACAACCGTTCGAATTGGCATTAAGCAAACACTTTTGAATAACCGCAAAGCGATTGAGGTATCAGTGACCAACTACGGCGTAGGAATTCCTGCAAACGAACTTGATCTTATTTTTGACAAATTTGTGCAGAGTAGCCGAACTCGAACAAAAGCCGGTGGAACCGGTTTAGGTCTTGCCATCTGTAAAGAGATTATCCTCGATCACGGGGGACAAATCTTCGCACAAAGTTCACCAGAGGGAGAAACGACCCTCAATTTTACTATCCCTGAAAAAGCAAATACCGAAAAGAGGTACCCATGAGCCGCATTGGAAAAATCCTAGTAGTAGACGATGATCCAGTAAATTTAGATATTTTTAAGCATCTTCTAGATAAACAGTATGAGGTAGCTTACGCAAGCTCGGGTGAAGAGACTCTAAAAATTCTGCCGCAATTTATTCCGGACCTTATTCTACTTGATATCATGATGCCCGGTATTAGCGGATATGAGGTTTGCAAAACCATCAAAAAGGATGAAAAAAATCTCACAAAAATCATCCTTGTCTCCGCAAAGGCAATGCTCGATGAACGTTTGATGGGATATGAATCAGGTGCAGACGACTACATTGCAAAACCCTTCGACCACGAAGAATTTCTTGCAAAGGTACGAATTTTCATAAAATTAAAAAAGGCCGAAGATGCATTAAGAGGTCTCAATTCCTCTCTTGAAGGCGCTGTTCTATTACGAACCAAGCAGCTTGTTGAAGCCGAGAAGAAAGCTAACAAAGCAAAAAACGAAATTGATAATATTATTAAATCAATGGTTGATCCACTGCTCGTACTATCCTTAGATTTAAAAATTCAGAAAGTAAATTCTGCTACACTTCAACTCCTTGGATATACATGGGAAGATCTCGCTGGTAAGCCAATCTCACACTTGATCTCGGACGAGAACCTTTTTTCAAAGCTCCATATAGAAAACTTACTAAAAGAAGGTTCAATGGAACCGGAACCGATCACATTAAAAGCAAAAGATGGAAGTGCGATTCCCGGATTACTTTCTAGATCCGTGCTCAAGGACGACGGAGAAAACGTCTCCGGGATCGTCTGCGTTGCGAAAGACATGACAGAGCAAAAAAAGGGAGAAAAAGAAAAAGAACTCATGCAACGGCAGCTCATGCAGGCGTCGAAATTGGCCTCAATCGGAGAACTTGCTGCAGGCATCGCTCACGAAATAAACAATCCTCTGACTATTATCAAAGGAAATGCTGAGCTACTTACAGAATATTTTGAGGAACATAATAATCGAGAATACAAGGAATTCGTGGATTTTCAGCAGCATGCCATCGAAAGAATTCGAAACATCGTCAATGGCCTCAGAACCTACGCTCGTCTAGACACTGCTGAACAAACGACGATCAACGTCCACGACGTCTTAGAGGAGACGGTCACGATTATCAATCAAATATATAGAAATGAAAGTATCTCAATCGTTAAAGATTTGAAGAGTGAGAGTCCTTTTGTAAGAGGAAGTACCGGACGCTTTCAGCAAGTTATCATGAATCTCATCTCTAATGCTAGAGACGCGATGGATGGTCGGCAGAATGGGATTATCACCGTCACTACTGCAGATGTCGCTCAAAACGTAGTCATTACGGTTGAAGATACGGGGTGCGGAATTCCAGTTGATAAAACCGATAAGATTTTCGATCCATTCTATACGTCCAAACCAGTAGGGAAAGGCACTGGGCTAGGTCTGAGTATCGTACTTTCTATTATTAATGAAATGAAGGGCAAGATTGTCGTTGAATCGAAAATAAATATTGGGACTAAATTTATTATTACTATACCTCATTCAAGTGAATCCCTTAGCATCGACGAAGAAAACGGGACCGCAGCAGTATCACAGCCCTCAAAACGCACAAAATTAATAGGAAAAGTTCTACTCGTTGACGATGAAAAAGCCATTGTAAACATTTTGACTCGGCATCTAAAGGAATTCGGATTGGATATAGAATATGCCTACGATGGCAAAGAGGCGTTAGAAAAGCTTCACAACGGAAAATTCTCGGTAATGATTACAGATTTGAAAATGCCACAGCTTGGCGGAGAAGACTTAATTCGAGAGGCCAGAAAATTCATCTCTCATGCCGAAATGAAGATCATTGCAATGACTGGTCACATCTCGCCGGACGATTTTGGCGCAAAAATGCAAAGCATCGGCCAAGGTGTGGATAAGCTGATTAAGAAGCCATTTTCTAAAAAGGAAATTTACGAAGATCTCCTGGAAATCCTGTAGTCCTAGTGTATAGTTCCTTCACCTATGTCCGACTTATCAGCAACTAAACCTGCCACATCGGAACCCATCACCATAGACTGCCATTATATTAAACCGAATTTTGCTGCCGCTTTCCTAGTTGTCGACAATAACCACGCTACTTTCGTTGAAAACAATACTGCGAAAGCTACCCCCACTCTACTGAACGCCCTCAGCAAATATCGAATCAAAGCTGATAATATTGATTATCTGATTGTGACGCATATCCATTTAGACCATGCAGGGGGAAGCTACGCTCTCATAAAGAACTGTCCAAACGCAACCATACTAGCTCATCCGAGAGCGGCCAATCATCTCATTGATCCAACAAAACTTGTTACAAGTGCGCGCAAAGTTTACGGCGATGCGGCCTTCGAAGAACTTTATGGTGAAATAAAAGCAATTGATGCCAGCCGAGTCCGAATTATGCAAGATGGTGAAACCCTCCCGTTTGGCAGCCACAGCTTCAATTTTATTTATACGCGAGGTCACGCTAACCATCATTTTTGTATCTACGAATCAAGATCCAACGGAATTTTTACAGGGGATTCCTTTGGACTTGCCTATCCAGCTCTACAAACAAAAGGACTTTTTATTTTTCCTTCCACCAGTCCGACAGATTTTGATCCTGCCGAAGCTCGAATCTCAATAAAAAAAATTCTAGATACCGGGGCAGACAAAGCCTATCTTACTCACTTCGGAAAAATTACAAATCTCCCTGACGCAGCCGCGCAACTCTTAGAACACTTGGATTTTAGCGAACGTCTTCTAGAGGAATCGATGCGATCCGCGGAGCCAGACTCGAATTTGCCTGCATTTTGCGAGAAAAAGCTAAAGCGTCATTTTCAGAATGCCCTCGAGAAAACAGGATTAGCTTCTGATCCGATCGTTTGGGAAATTCTTAGCCTCGATCTTAAATTAAACGCGGACGGAATTGCGCATGTGGCACTGAAAAGACGTTCCAAAAGTCAAAACAGTTGACTTAAACTTGCATTTCGAATACTCCCCATAAAAATGGCGTCAAATCTAGAATCTCCAAAATGGCTCGGCTTTCTGGAGCGTTATCTCCGATGGCTCGCTATTCCAAACTTAGCCATTATCCTGGTGACACTTCAAGTCCTGGGCTTTTTGTTAGTTACCACCGACCCCATTTGGTTAGATCGGCTGGCGCTATACCCAGGGCAGGTTCTTCAGGGCGAGTATTGGCGGCTTATCACTTTCTTATCTCTTCCACTCACGTTAAATCCTTTTTGGGTTATTTTTGGTCTCTGGTTCCTCTACTTTATTCTTGATACGATTGAGCGCGAGTGGGGAGCATTTAAAACGACATTCTACGTTCTTGTCTCGATAGTTCTAACTATTGCCGTTTCATTCGCACTGGATCTACCCGTACTTGAGGTGACAGATTTGCAGTCAACCCTTTTTTTGGCTGCGGCAGCACTCTTCCCGGAATTTGAAGTTCGACTCTTTTTTATCATCCCTGTGAAAATGAGATGGTTAGGATGGCTTACCCTCACCTTCTTATTTGTCCGGCTGTTTCAATCCAGCTGGGACGGAAGATTTTATTTATTGGCCATTTATTCGAATTACTGCCTCTTCTTTGGCCCGGTGCTAGTCAACCGAATCCGACAATGGATCCGTCGTGAGAACTTCAAAAAACAGCTGAGGCGTTAGCTTCTGCTCATTTTTTAGGGTCACCTATTTTAAGTAAAATAGTCAGCTATAGTTCGCGCCTAAAATATCAATATAATTATTAAGTTGCTGCATAAACTAAATAAATTTAATATTAAATAGAATGCGCTTCCTCCGTTATGTACTTACTCTGCTGCTACTTATTCCCGTTACAGCTAGTGCTGATCTGATTTCAGGTCTGTGGGGGCTAGGCTCTTACAATATGCCCCGCTCGTCGGGAAATACGGGTGGCCCAGGGGGCGGTGGAGGATTGACCTTCGAGTTTCGGGGAAAGACTTTGGGATTCGAAACGGGCGTCCTCTACCAGGGGCAAGTACTCAACGGTTCCAACCTCCAATATCTAAACGTACCGCTCGCACTGAGGTACTGGTGGTCAACTGGCCTTACGGCTTCTTTCGGTGGTTATTTCAAGTATCTAATTAATCCAATGCCAAGCGTTGATAGCTCCGACTATGGAGCCAGAGTAACCCTCGGCTATGACTGGCCAATGGGGCAGCAAAAAGAAATCTCGTTCGCCGTAGAGTGTGGTTATCAATTCAGTCTTAGCTCGCCAAAGGTAGGGGTCCAACAAGATCAAGTGTTTTTTTTAATCGGTTTCCGATTTGGACGATCCACTACCCCCATTAATCGGTCAGATCCGTTGCCGTCCCTACCTTATACCCCCGCAAATTAGGAATTACTTTAGGGATTTAAGTTCATCCTGGCTATCCAGTTCGGTCAATTCTGTATACCCACCGACCAGATCTTTTCCCTGGAAAATCTGAGGCATGGTTTTCATTCCAGAAATCTTATACAGCTCCTCCCATTTTGCATCGTCGTCCTCGCGCACCAGGATCTCTTCAAATTTTATTCCCCGGCGAGTCAGAAGCTGTTTTGCAGCGACACAATAGGGACAGTTTTTCATCGTATAGACCACCACATTTTTCATAGCTCGATCTCTAACCCTGTCACTTCTTTAATATGTTGTTTAATAATGCCCATAAGGTCCAGTCCTCGACCCTTATCATCGATCCACTTACCGGACTCATTATGATAATT
Source organism: Deltaproteobacteria bacterium (assembly GCA_013286765.1). The sequence continues at coordinate 4,094 of JABDFB010000067.1, read as the reverse complement.
AAAATGATAGGCTGTTCCTCGAGCCGCCAGAGCCACCCACAATTGCTTAACTGACGGCTGTGCACTCAAAATACACTTAGTTCGATTACCGAAAGTGATTGTCATTGAGCCCATCGATTGTTCGCACTCAGCAAGATCCGGGTCTACATCTCCAAGAGCCGACTGGATCTGGTCATAAGTCTCCTGGATTCTTTTTCGATATTCCGCCTCCATCAAGTATCCTCCGATCAAAAAACGGCATTATAACCTACAAAATGGAATACCGACAGAGCAGAAGCAACGGATGAACGTCTCTTGGGGCGGGCAGTTAGACACTGGCATTACGAGTGCACTCTTTGCACACTATGGTACTAGTTTACCTTCTAGCGTTGAGCTTCTACTTCAACCCTATTCTATCAGGAGGCGAGCTAGACCAGAGCACCTTAATTCAGTCGTCTCGTGCGATTAACCAAATAGCAAAAAAAGCGACACCGACAGTAGTGAGCATCACTTCCGTCAAAGAATCTTACGAACCATTATTGCTCGAGTTGCCGGAAAATTCGGAAAGGTCGCCCTCAGTTGGGCTGGGTTCGGGAATTATTATCCGTTCGGACGGGATTATTTTGACCAATCATCATCTGGTTCAAGACGCGAGAAAGGTTACTGTCAATTTCGACGAAAAAGCAAAGACGATAGCGACGGTTTTAGCTTCTGACCCCAAAACGGATCTTGCCATTATTAAGGTTAACTCGGAAAAACCGCTACCCACACTGAGCTTTGGCGATTCAGACCAAATTCAGGTGGGTGATTGGACAATGGCGATTGGAAATCCTTTTGGACTGAACCACACGATCACATCCGGGATTGTTAGTGCGGTTGGCAGAGGACAACTAGGAATGTTGGATATTGAGGACTTTATCCAAACTGATGCGGCCATCAATCCTGGGAACTCTGGAGGTCCACTCCTGAATTCAAAAGGGGAAATGATCGGGATCAATACAGCAATATTCTCCGAAAATGGCGGCTTTGTCGGAATCGGATTTGCAATTCCTTCAAAGATTGCCAAACAAGTTACCGAAGATTTGATTAAATATGGTCGAGTCATCCGCGGATGGATTGGTGTCTATGCGCAAGACATGGATTTAGACTTGGCCGATTATTTTAAAGCGCCTTCTTCGGGCGGAGCACTAGTGACGGAAACTACGAAAAATAGTCCGGGATCACACATCCTGCAAGTCGGGGATATTGTTACCCAGTTCGGTGACCATAATATAACTACGGCTAAAGAACTGAAATCTTTAGTCGCAAAGACAGCAATTAATAGTAGAGTCGCATTGAGAATTAGAAGGCGGGGAGTCGTTCAAACGGTCTCAATCAGAATTACCGAACAACCTAATATCGCAAGGGGCCTTCAAAGAGCTGGTCGAGTAGCTTCTAAGCATTCGAATCAGGCCAATCAGATAAGTCAAATTCGTAAGCCGCTTGGAATGGTGGTGCAGGATCTCCCCGAAGAACTAGCCCGGGTTTTTCGCTTGCCGATTAAATCTGGCGCCGTAATTGTCGACGTTCAGATAGGCAGCCCTGCCTTCGAAGCGGGACTAGGCCGGGGGGATGTGATTCTCAAAGTTAACAATACGGAAATTAAGAATGAGAAAGATTTTCGTAGGGCTGAACCCGGAATCAAGAGTTCAAGTCTTTCAGTCCTTTATATTCAAAGGGGTATGAACGAAAAACTCTTTGTCCCGCTAAAACCGTCGGCCTAACACCGTTGCTAAGAATCAAGATCACGAACTTCGATCCGATTCTTTTTAATCCATAGGGCCTTCTTGCCTTGCACAAACTCAAGAAGTTCCTTGCCAATCAGCCTATTTGCTTCTTCGCTTAAAATCCCCAGGCTTCGGAGGTCGGCCTCGTTTTCCACTTTGTTTCGGAGGAGCGGTAAGAGCTGATTGGAAGTCATGAGGTGTTTCGGGGCAACATGGTGTGCATCCGCCAGAATATTCACGAAACACTTCAACAAATCTAAAACCTGAGCTTCACTCTGTGTAGGGACTAACGCTTTTTCCGGTCTGGCGAAATGCGGCTCCACTTCTTCTGTTGCACGCGCAATAATTTCAAGAATGAGTTCACCGCTAGCTTTTAACTCTCCCTTATTGAGTCCTCGAAAACTACTGAGATGAGGCATGTCTTTGGGTTTGACCTGCGCCAAATCCAGTAAAACGTTGTCGTCTGCCACCCACCGCCGCGGAAGATTGAGCTTCTTGATTCTCTCCTCACGCCACTTCACAAGTGCAAATAAAGTCGCATAAGCCTTCGGGTCCAACCTTCTGCCTCGTGCGAGCTTGTGAGCCATTTTTTCGACATCGATTTCATAGAGGCTCTTGTCTTCATACTTTGCGGAGAGCTCTAGGGCCCATGGTTTTCGTTTGAGCGTATCCAACTGATCTAGGAGCTTCTTTCCCAATAAAACGAGGTATTTTACATCTTCATGGGCATAGTTCAAAAGATGCTCCGGGAGAGGCCTGACAGACCAATTTGTCCGGGCATGTCCTTTTTTCACAGCAACATTGAGGACAATCTGGAGCAATCGGGCTAAACCAATTCCATCTCCATACCCGCAGAGCGAGGCAGCCACGGCCGTATCCAGAGTTGGCGAAGCGACTACACCAAAACTGGTGTAGAGGCATTCTTGGTCGCCTTGAGCCGCATGGACTATTTTGAGAATCTGAGGATTAGTAAAAATATCTAGAAGGGGCTGCAGGCCTGGATCGTAAGAACTTGGCGAGTTAGGAGGAGAGTTTGTAGCGGATTTAGCCCTCTTTTTGAAGGCTTGCGCATCTACCAGCCAAGACTCCGTCTCCGTCGCTACTTGAATAATCTCGACAATCGGATAGAAAGTCGACTCCCGGATAAATTCGGTATCAAAGCTTATCACCTTCTCCGGTTCGAGTTTGCGGCTGAGATCGGTAATTTCCTCGGCCGTTGTCAGTAAGCCTTTGTTTCGATCACTTTTTTGCATTATAAAAAGACACTTAACAAACTCTTCATTTTAGGGCAAATTCAGCCTTCCATGTTATTACAGTCCCAACTTCCAAAAGAGGTCGCTCGGCGCCGTACCTTTGCCATTATTTCCCACCCTGACGCCGGGAAAACCACACTGACCGAAAAACTCCTGCTCTACGGCGGGGCCATTCACTTGGCCGGTGCTGTTCGGGCAAAGGCGAACCAGCGTCATACGACTTCCGACTGGATGGAAATCGAAAAACAGCGAGGCATTTCCGTTAGTTCGAGCGTTCTGCAATTCGAGTATCAGGGGGTTCAAATCAATTTATTGGATACCCCAGGTCACAAAGACTTCTCAGAAGACACCTACCGTACCCTCACGGCTGCGGATTCAGCCGTCATGCTCATAGACGCCGCTAAGGGCGTTGAGTCGCAAACCCGCAAACTCTTTGAAGTCTGTCGCATGCGGGGAATTCCGATTTTTACTTTTATTAACAAACTCGACCGCCCAGGTCGTGAACCTCTGGATTTGATTGATGAACTTGAAAAAATTCTAGGAATTCGATCTTGCCCGATGAGTTGGCCGATTGGAATGGGAGATCGGTTTCGTGGTGTTTATGATCGCTTAGCCCACGAAGTCTTGGCTTTCCAAACAGAAGGGGAAGCGAACGTCAAAGGCCGTCTTGCACCCAAGAAAGTCGCGGGCCTCGACGATCCTGCTCTACTAGACATTATGGGCGGACCCAATAACGACGAAGACGAAGCCCAGGCCCTGCACCAGGATCTCAAGATGAACCTGGAATTGCTCGAACACGCCGGAGATCCATTCGACCACGCGAAGGTTCTCACCGGCGAGTTAACGCCCATCTTTTTCGGTAGCGCGATGAATAATTTCGGTGTGCAACGGTTCTTGGAACGATTTATCGAATTCGCCCCCACTCCGGCGCCCAGGAAAAGCAATAATGGTTTGATTGAACCCACAAATTCTAAGTTCTCAGGATTTGTTTTCAAGATTCAAGCGAATATGGACCCAGCTCATAGAGACCGTGTGGCGTTTATACGGGTCTGTTCAGGCAAGTTTACCCGAAACATGATGGTACGACACTCCCGAC
>JABDFB010000066.1:123-12773 GCA_013286765.1 Deltaproteobacteria bacterium | reverse complement strand
AGGGGAAGGAGCGTTTGCTTTTGTATGGGTGTGTACTATCGGTACAAAAAAGATCCTGAAGGATTTCGTAAACTGGTCGAGCTTCTAGAGTCTACGCCTATGTCGCGGCGACAGAGAATGATTGATGTCGGAATGCAAGAAGACCCTAGATATACTGAAAACGCACTGCAATACGTCCTCAATTTTCAGGATGTAATTGATTTGCCTGATCTTGAATTAGCTGAAGTACTCGCCGCTACCCCGGCCCGATTTGTTGGGCTTGCTATTCATGCTGCCAGTGACGAAATAAAAAAACGATTCCTGTCAAAATCTCAGCCTAAGGCTGTTCCGGAAATTAAAGAAGTTCTAGAGACTACAAATGTTACCAAGCTCGAGATTGGAGCTGGTCAGATGAAACTGATCAGCTCGACCCGCCTTATGGAGAGGCGTGGCTACGTAAAGACGAAACACATCCCTTAATTTTAATATTTCACTGAGAATGTAAACGGACATTCCCCTTCGACAAGGAGAGGCCCCGTGATTTTTGCCGACAAGTGATAAGGATCACGAGTTACGATACGATGGTGGTAACTAAGGACTTTTGAGGCGTTCGGCTGACTGCTGTACAGCGATTCAATTTCTACGGGTCCGTTTTCATCCGTGGAAGCAGGCTCTGAAAAAGTCCATCCCGTGTGTGCCTCCATTTTCGCTTCATAAATCACAGATGCCGTTAATGGCATAACTTCAAGATAAAGGGGCGTTCTCATCTCTATCGACAGTGAAGTGATATAGTGTGTCCCTTCCAATTCAGAACTGACTATATTGCAATGGGGGCGAGGTTTCATTACTGGCTGTATGAGTGCCGTATTTGCACCCATGCCAAAAAAACAAAAATTCAGAAAAGCAAAAAAAGCCGGAATTCCGGTAGCTATCTTCCAGATCGACTTAAACCAAGCAACAAATCTGTTTTTAAAAGTAATCAGGGTACTTATTGGACTATTACTATCGGCATTCCAGTTTCCCATACTCGCCTTATCGGTAAAAACTAAGAGAATCTTTTGGGTTTTACATAGTGAGAACCCAAATGACGCGTGTCACTAGCGACACAGGACCCTTATAGCTCACGGAATATTAGGTACCAATATATTTCGAATATTTATTAGAATTTAGACCTAATATACTGAAATCACGACACTTATTCATTTTAATATATAATATTTATTAAATATAGATTACAATTTAAGTATGTCATTAATAGAAACCCCATCCCTGACTTCAAAGCAGAGCGGCATGACTCTTATTGAGATCGTGCTTGTACTCGGTCTCCTAGGGGTTGCGGGCGTTTTGATGAGCCAAATTATGATGAACTCCATGAGTTCTCAGCAACGGCTCCAAGCCACCAGTACTTTTGAAAATCTTGATAACACCCTACGTTCCCTAATGGCACTAGGCACTACTTCAACTTCAGGCACAAATACCTGTTTACTGATGTTTAAGGGAAAGAACGGGACGGCACCAACAATCACCAATCCAGGCACTCAGTTGACAAATCTTTACTATCCCGATGGATCCACTATCCTCACCGTGGGTAGACCCGATCCTAGTGGTCTCAATACTATTACCGCTATTACCCTTGCGGCTCAGAGCGGTACAACTTGTAATGCCAATTCGAATTGTGCATTAGTTTTAACCATCAACGGGACAAAAGCAGGAAGTACTGTTGCCTCAAGGCCGATAGTTGCAAACTTTTCAGGTTCAGTGGACGGCAGTAAAGTGCTTACTGGTTGCTCATATCAATCTTCGAATAATGTACCGGTGGGAAATCTTACTATCGTCCATTCTGGACAGGAAAAAGCTTTTATCAATAGCTACCAAACACCGGTTACTGTAAGAGCTATAGTTCAAGGTGCCGGGGGAGGCGGATCCCAAGGCGGTCCAAACTGCAGCGGAAACGACCCCGGCTATAATGGCGGTAATGGTGCTTTTTATGATGCGGAATACCAGCTTAATCCTGGGCAACAGATCCTGGTCAATATTGGAATAGCCGGAGCAGACGGACCGAATACCGCCCCAGAATGGGGACGTGACTCCACCATAAACATCCTCGACAATACCGGCAATCGAATAACCACCGTAATAATCATGGGCGGGAGAGCCTATAGTATATTCAGAGGATTTAATTATCAGACGCCATGGATTTTCAACGATTCTCCGCATTCAGGTTTTATATGTGGGGGCAGTGGCATAAGTGGTTCATCTGATTCGACGATACAACCTTACTCGAATCCTTGTCATGCAGGCAGCGCTCAAAACACCTTTGTTGCGCAGGTAACCATCCTCGGAACGAATTCGGCTACCAAAGAAAACGGCAACTATAATGGTACTGCCTGCGATAGTACGTATGGCAATTCCCATTTTAATAGTCTTAACACCTTCAATCCACCTATCGCCAACTATACCCCAGGGCTATTCAGTGACATTTACGATCCGAGAGCCGGCGGAGTCCTTCCAGCTGTATTTCCACCGGCAGGTTTTGGTAACGGGGGTACCGCGGGTAATGCGGGTACGAATAATCTGCAGACATCTGGTCAAAATGGTCTTGGATTAATCTATATTAAGTCTGCACCTTAACTAAAAACCGCTCTCATCACTATCACTAAAAAAGAAAGATTCGCGTTAACACACTATTATTATATAATATTGTGTAACACTACCATGCTAAAGAATCTCTTTGACATCTTGCTGGGCAGGCACCTTTCTAACGAAGAAGAACAGGAGCACCGGATTGGGCCTTTGGAAGGGATCCCTGTACTGGGACTCGACGCGTTAGGATCTAGCGCGTACGGCCCGGAGGCCGCGGCTACTTTACTCCTTCCACTCGGTATAGCCGGAACAAAATTTGTTTTGCCAGTGGTTCTTTGCCTGATTGTTTTGCTTCTAATAGTGTACTTCTCCTACCGACAAACGATTTCTGCCTACCCAGAGGGCGGTGGGTCTTACACCGTCGCACGAGAAAATTTAGGTCCTGTCGCAGGCCTGATTGCCGGCGCAGCGCTAATGCTCGATTATGTATTGGTGGTTGCCGTTGGTATTTCAGCGGGTGTTGGTGCCTTGATTTCAGCGATCCCGTCGCTTCAGTCACATACACTGGCGTTATGTCTAGTTACATTGACTCTTATTTCAGGAATCAATCTGAGGGGCGTCAAGGAATCCGGCTTTGCATTTATCGTCCCGACCTATGTTTTTGTTTTTTCTACTTTGGGAGTGTTAGTCTGGGGAGTGTTCCAGACGATCCTCGCCGGTGGGCATCCCGTAGCACTGGTGAATCGCGCCATATCGCCTATGCCGACGCTTGAGACTGCAAGTCTATGGCTCTTGGTTCGATCATTTGCTAGCGGTTGTACGGCAATGACTGGCGTCGAGGCGATAAGTAATGGTGTAAAGCTCTTTCGGGAACCTACAGTTAAAAATGCCAAACGCAGTCTAGGTATTATTATTGGAATTTTGGCGCTATTACTATTAGGAATCGCATACCTAGCACAAGCATATGGAATTTCGGCAACAAATCCGGGCGAACCAGGTTATGAGAGTTTAGTGTCGCAACTTGTTGCAGCGATTGTAGGTCGAGGTTCGGTCTATTATGTCACTATAGCGTCAGTAATTGCGGTGTTGCTGCTCTCCGCAAATACGGGTTTGGCGGATTTTCCCCGAATATGTCAAATTCTTGCTAATGACAATTACCTTCCGCATATTCTGGCAGAGCGCGGAAGACGCCTTGTTTTTTCAGCTGGAATTATTTCCATTACCATACTTTCAGCGATCTTACTGATTTTCTTTGATGGTGTAACAGATCGACTGATCCCTCTTTTTGCGATTGGAGCACTGCTTGCCTTTACCATGTCGCAGACGGGAATGGTGGCGCATTGGCTCAAGAATATGGGCCAAAAGGACAGAAAGAACAAACCGTATTTCTCCATCGCTGCCAACGCGCTGGGAGCGGTAGGTACAGGAGTGGCGCTATTAGCTGTGATGATTTCAAAATTTACAGAGGGTGGATGGTTCACCCTGGTCTGTATTCCAACGATATTGACCCTGTTCTATGCCGTTAAGCGTCACTATGACCATATTGCTAGGCAGCTGCATTGTATTGATCCCCTAAATTACGACCATATGCGTTCACCAGTCGTTATAGTTGCAATTCGTAACTGGAATCGCATGACTCGAAAGGCTTTGCGTTTCGCTATGAATATTACACCTGAAATCTATGGGGTCTATGTAGATAGCGGAAGAGGCACGGTCCAAATTGATGCAGACTGGGAAAAATACGTGACTGCGCCCGCCCATCAGTGGGGATACCACCCTCCCCGACTGATCAAGCTCAAGAGTCCGTATCGCCAGCTCAACAAAACAATTATGGATTTAATTACTCAATTGGAAAAGGATCATCCCAACAGACAAGTAGCAGTTCTTATTCCGCGCTTTGTCGAACAAAAATGGTATCATTACATACTGCACAATCACCGCTCTGTGCTTTTTACAGCGGCTCTCCGATTGCGCGCCGACCCACGCGTCATCATTATTTCGGTGCCCTGGTATTTGCAATAGACCTTACAGGTATCACTTGCAAACCAAAGAATTGCAGGTCAAGAAAGAGAAGAAGGAGACATCTATGAAACTAAGTCCATGCCTCGCAATCCTGCTTATCACCAGTTCTGCTTTCGCTCTCGAAGTCGAAAGCTCTGCGATCAAAAATGGAAAACTCATCGCCGAAGAACAAGTTTTTGACGGCTTCGGCTGTTCAGGAAAAAATGTATCGCCAGATTTGACCTGGTCCGCTGGACCCAAAGGAACCGAAAGTTACGCAGTAACGATGTATGACCCTGATGCGCCCACAGGAAGTGGCTGGTGGCACTGGCTCGTGTTTAATATTCCTGCAGACGTTACTAGATTGGAAAAAGGTTTTGGTTCAGGACACTCCAAACAAAACATTCCTGGTGTAGTTCAATCGAAGACTGATTTCGGGAAACCCGGCTACGGTGGCCCTTGCCCTCCTCCTGGCAACAAACCGCACCACTATGTTTTCACGGTTTATGCGTTGAAAACAAAGACCCTTCAGCTTGATGCCGATTCGTCAGGCGCAATGGTTGGATTTCAAGTACGGCATAATAAATTAGATGAAGGAAAAATTACCGCGAAGTACGGCCGGTAGCTAATTCCCAATCAGATTTTGCCTCCACCAGAATTGAGCTCTTTTATTTTCTGCTCGCAATGGTGTTCCAGCTTTTCGAAATAGATACCGATCACATCGTGACAGAATGGGAAATTCTGTCTCTCTGGGTAATCCTCTGGGTCTTTAAAACCCTCGAATTTGTCATTGTGTTGAATGGGATAGGTTGGAAACTTAACGTCGACCCCTGACGGAATAGTTCCGTCATGCATCCTTTTCAAATTTAGATCGTACTGATAGGCCTCTTCGTCATTCTCGGACAGATCGACGCCATTCTGGTAATAGAGTTTTGTTATTCCAAAGAAGTCTCTTAGCATGCTGTACAGGTGGGATTTTTCTTTCCTGGCTTCAGCTTCATTCATTTTCCCCTTCCCTTTAGCGAAATGTTCCAATGATTTAGAAACTCGCCCAAATGCCTCAATCTTTAGACTTAAGAGTCGCTGATGGAGTTCCCAAAGGTATCCTAACTTCTCAGTTCGCCGAGAATCCCCAGCCGCTGGTGAGAGTTTGCTTAGACCAGCCTTTAACTGCGCGCAGGAACTTTTCACTGACTCAAGATTTGTAAATTTATTAAGCCCCTCTAGCGCTTTTGATATCCCTTCAGGCGTCTGCTCCATAGGAAGGACAGTTATTTTATGAAATCCAGAATCAAGTTTAGGGGAGTGTTTCCCTTTTTTATGGGAGGTGCTTTCCTTTTCTTCATCAACATAAATACTATTTGATCTAGAACGACTAGGCGATTCGGGATCTGTATCGGTTGTCTTCTTTCCTTTGATCGCTTCATCTAAACTGCGAGCAAAGTCCGAGCTAGAACGAGTACGAACACGAAATCTTGCTGTCTTCGCTCGGCCTGAGAATTGCGTCAGGTAGCCATCGAATGAACGCCTAATAAAATCTTTTTCAATACAATTTTCAATACGTGGCATAGACGATGGTTCTGGGCCTTTATGTCTCTTCCCCTTCTCTATTCTATGAAGACGCCCCTGCTCCAATAGCTTGTCGAATTTTCCTTTCCATTCTTTTAACTGTTCTGAGGCCTTTTGATCGGAACCTTCGATGTCAAATGTCGTGTCATCATAACTAATACTTTTATGTTGATCCCGCAGAACATGACGTTTCTCCATTAAACCCTGCAAAGCCTCATCGTCAAGTGCCGAAGCTTGTGCCTTTGAAGGATCTTTTCCTATAAGATGGTAGAGGGTTGGCGTTTCTTCATCCCCATAACCGGCATCAAAAAAATCGCAATGCCCCTGGGTAGCCACCAATCCAAACATCAAGACGACAGTGAATTTGGCGACGTATCTAAGAAAGAATGTAAAAATAGAATCTGAATATTGAAATATTCCCACAAGTATCCCCTTAAATTTATATTGCATATCTTTATTCTTATTTGCAATACGAGGTTTTCTTCTGGGCTCGATTACCAGCTCTGTCTTACGACTTTGGTCCTCTCTTATGGCCGCCGCGCGGTCCACGGGGGTGAGGATGTGAATGAGAATGGGAAGGGTGGGAATGTTTATGAGAATGGCCTCCACCGTAGCTCCCGGCCTGTCGCACCGGTTGAATAGGATCTGCAAATTCAGCCTTAATTTCCTGGCGAATAAGCTTTTCAATGTCCGTAACAATTCGCTTATCCCTAAATGTCGCAAAGCTCGTAGCCTTACCTGTAGCGTTGCTTCTTCCTGTTCTACCTATTCGGTGTATGTAGTCTTCTGGCTCTTTTGGCAGATCGTAGTTAACCACGTGGGCAACACCGTCTACATGGATTCCGCGACCCGCAATATCGGTGGCAATTAGGACGCGAAACTTGCCTTCCTTAAAACCGGCAAGAGATTGTTCACGATCGATTTGCCTTAAGTCGGAATGAATAACGGTGACATCTAGAAAACTGCGACTATGCAACGATCGATAGAGTCGACTTGCTCCGTCTTTTGAGCGAGTAAAAACGATTACAGTGCCTTCTTCATCTTGAAGCAACCGTCTTAATTCACGGCCCTTCGATTCCTCTTTCATCCAAATAATTTTTTGATCAACCGTCTGGGCGGCGGTGTTTGCTTTGCCGATACTGATGTATTTTGGATTATTTAAAATACCCTTTGTGAGTTTTTGAACGGAAGGGGAAATAGTCGCCGAGAAGACCAAGGTTTGAGCAGTCTCAGGAATATTCTTCATAATCTTCGAAAGCTGTTCAGAGAATCCCATGTCCAGCATTCGATCAGCCTCATCAAGTACAACCCACTGCATAAAGTCAATCCATAGATTTCCTCGATCGAGGTGATCGCAGAGTCTTCCCGGAGTTGCAACAATGACTTGTGGGTAGGTGCTAATTGCCTGCTCATCCTGTTTCATATCGACGCCACCGATAAGCACAATCGATCTAATTCCTTGTGGCGCTCCAAAAGTCTCAAAAACAACTTGCACTTGCTGTGCAATTTCTCGGGTTGGCGCCAAGATCAAACCGAGCGTCCCTTCCCTACCTTTTAACCGTTCAACCATTGGTAAAACAAAACTTGCTGTTTTCCCGGTACCAGTCTGCGCCGACGCTATGACGTCAGATCCCTGAAGTGCCAAGGGAATGGACGCTTTCTGAATGGGTGTAGGAGTTTTCAATCCGGCTTTGTTCAGAAGCTCAATTGTCATCGAAGAAAGGCCGAGGGACTCCCATGTTGTCGTTTCTTCTTGTTGCTTGTTTTCTTGTTCTACCGATTCTGTCATCTGGATACCGTTATTAGTTGTAACATCTATTATATTCGCTTTCTGCATACTCTTTAGAACTTTTTTATTTTATGTAGCAGACGGTCATCATTAAAGTAACCTGATTTTAAAATAAATCAAATTAGATCACTAATTGACCGTCCTGTTCGTATTTAACTTATCAGTCTATCGTTCACTCCGTTTAAATATCGGTGAGATAAGAGGGCGAGAACTTCGACGTGTTTTGTCCTTGGAAAAAAATCGTACGGCGCAATACGGTTGACGCTATATTCACTCGATAGCCTATTTAGATCCAGCGCCAGGGTTTTTGGATTGCAGGATAAGTAAGCAATACGAGCGGGCCTCGCTGTACTAGCAATCCATTCAGTTACTGCCGGTTCTAAACCAAGTCTGGGTGGATTTGCATAGATAAGGATATTCTGACGTGAATTACTTGCAATCTTCAGATTAGCAATCCACTGGTTCAGCTGAGGAATTCTCTCCGATACCCTTCCTCGAAGCGCAGCACTTTGACCGACATTTGTAGCACAACAGTTTAGCGCGTCGTAATTCAGTTCCACCCCGATAGACTGTGCGCCCAAATTTTTCCACAACAACAGCGATTCTCCTATTCCTGAGCAAAGATCTACCACCCCATCTCCCGGCCCAGGATTCAAAAAAGCAGCTGCCTCTGTCATTGCTTCTTGGTGCAAACCCGAAATTTGCTGGCGAAAGCTCTCAGGACCATATTGCTTACCATTTTCAACGCTATATTGCTTACCCCAAATCAACTTCCAGCCACGATTGAAGAAAACGCGATTTCCGGCAGCCGGATTCAAATTGACATAAAGGCCTTCGAGCCCTAAAGCACTCCAGTCGAGTAAGGGAATAGGAGGGCATTCCTTGGTTTTTAAAACGAAAGTCGCTAATTTTCCAGAAACCGCCAAATATACGAGCGGGAACTGATTTCGTTCAGGTAGTGCTGTTCTGAGCGCCGCTATAAGCGTATTCACCGTCGCAGCGTGAATAGGACAATTGGGAATATCTATCACGCTCTTCTCCCTTTTTTGCTTAAAATTTCCACGTTTGGGACGAAGAAGGCCAAAAGCCCAATGATCTTGCTGCCATTCGGCGTGTAAACATACTTTTTCGCGATAGTGTAAACGTGCGACTCCGCCTCGCACAGGCTGAATGGAATGCTCCCAAGCGGACAAGTCTCTTTTAAGCCACCTGAGCTTTTCACTTTTGCTTTGTTCGGGCGTTAATTCTCGATGCGGACAAGCTGGACATTCTCTTACACAACCTGGACTGAGTTCCATACGAAAGACCAACATACCCCATCTAGTGCCATTTAAATAATTGAACAGGATGGTTTGCGCAATCCTCCCCTTTCAAGGGGAGTTGAGCAAACCTATGAAATCGACACTTCTTTACCTGGAAGAATCTCCCGACTTCAGTCGGGAGTTCTTCAAATACGTTCAGGTCAGCTTTCTCCTGGGATTTTGACCGAACAAATTGCTCCTGAGTTTCTTTAGACTATCTCTACTAGAAGGCAAAAGTAGCCCTGACGTAAAAATCAATAGCAGAGCGCTACCCATCACCAAAGCGAAAATTACGTGCCACCACCCAAAAATACGACCACTATGAAAGGGATAAAGTGCATGTATCCATTTTGTCGAAGGAGTCATCTCCTTCTCTATCTGATTGGAACCAGCATTAATATAAATTCGCGATTTATCCCTAAAAGTAAATACAAGTATGGAAGCCTGTCCCTTTTCCTGTTCAATTTTAGTTAGGGGGTAGTCAGGCACTTTTGATCGAGCCAATTGAATCTTTGCATCTAGTGCCTCTATAGACTCAAGACCATCTAATTTCTTATCCATTTGTTTCTTTGAACGAGGAGGCGGATCAAGCCACTGAATTAAATCCGTTTTGAAATTAATCAATGCACCACTGGCTGTCATTACCATAATCACCCCCCCGCAAAAGGTTCCGAGAGCTTGATGGTAATCGAGTAATCGAAAGACACGAGACTTCTTCTCTTTGCGCCGTCTCCGCATAATAAGTCCGGTTAACCACATAGTTGAAACAAGTATTCCACAAGTACTAGCAAAAACCCTTCCTGGAAATCCGCCCCAATCTCCTCTATGAATTTTGAATAACCACGAAATCCATGGTGAAACACCTTGCTCCTGTTCTCCCAGAATTTCTCCGGAACCCGGATCTAGAAAAACATTAAACTTATGATGATTTTTCGATTCGATCAGCTGCATTCTTAATGCTTGACGTTCGGACTGTGACGGATAGATCGATTCGATGTGTCCTCGTTTTAATTGTTCTTTAAGATTCTTAATGGAATTTTCAACCAACATCTGTGACCGGGACAATGACTGCCGAAACTCTGTTTGAGAGCTCTTCAGCGGAATCTGAAAATAAGAAAACTTTTCTTGAAAAAGATCATAGAAGCCCAACAAGATTCCGCTTATGGCGATTACTAAAAATGGCAAGTAGAGTGCGGTACCTAAAAGAATATGCCACTTCCTAATGAACTTTTTCGAATTTGAATTTATTTTTAATTTTGATTTCACTTGCATCCTCGTTTCAAGTTTGAAATCATGGTTACTAACAAAATATGACAAACCGAAAGAATCTATTCTTGACGTTTATCATTTTGTTCTGGTGCCGGCTCTCATTAGCGGACGATACTACACCCATTCTTAGGAATCTACCTCCACTAGACCAAATGATACCAATAGCCATACAAACACAAATTGCTGCGAAGCGAAGACTGCGTGCAAGCAAACGCCAGTCAGATCTCTCAATAATGGACGTCATTCCTAATCGCGTCGATCTACGCTGGCGCGATACAGGCATCCAAGTTCAGGTTTTGAATAACTGTACAGCCTTTGCGCTTGTCGCAGCTATGGAAAATATGCTCCAGGGTAAAGTTAAACTCTCTGAAAATCACCTCTGGTATCTCTATCAAAAACCTAATCCAGTGCCGGCTATTTCCGCTGCTTCAGCAAATCGAATTACCTATGAGTATTACTGGCCTTACTGGAATTCCAATCCGTATCAAAATTTTAATCAATACTCTTATTACTATCTCCAATCGTCACGGTATTTGGACGATCCGGTTAACGACTCATTGATTTCTCTGGCAAATGGATATCCTGTTTTTCTCACATTTTCGTTAACTGACGATTTCTATAAATGCACAGCTCGGCCTGACCCAAATTCTCCCGTTAATGGACTTGGGCATGCTGTTGAAATCGTAGGCTACGATTGGTCCGAACAGAGATTCATTGTCAAAAATTCCTGGGGGACGAACTGCGGCGATGCAGGTTATCAATATATTCCATTTGATTATTGTCGCCGGAGCGACATGTTCTGCGTAGCATGGGCGATTTATGGTGTGAGCGGTACTTGAATTCGTACCTTTTTAGACTACCACTCGGGGTCATTTCGATATTTTTCCAGTGGATCAACCTTTATCCTCTTGGAAATTAAATCCTTCCCTTTCTCGAATATCCAAAGAGGACTAAAACCAACGGCGAAGGGCCCTAAACCTTGAAACGGTCCCAACTCCCATTCTAATTTTGATTTGTAGAACGACCGGTAGAAAGTCAAACTATTACCCGTAATCATCTTCTGAGCTTGAATTAACCCTTGGTCATTATTCTGAACAATATAAAATCTAAAAACGCAATGGAGATAAAAGGGTTTCTTGAGCTTATTGACCTGATCGGAAACGGCCTCCGCGAGGGCACGTCGAAGGGTTCGCAGAATAAGAACCCTCAGATAATCATAGGGAGTCCTAAATTCTGATTTAGATCTCTGATATTTTCCGTTTTGATCGAAATAGAGTTTACTCTCCACTGTTCCTTCAATTTGCGCTGAAACGAATTCGGACGGATAGACCAAATTGCTGTCTATTTGTTGATAGATAAATTCATACAGTCCAATATTTCGATCTTTTACAATTTGAACTCCGTCGTCCTGACCCAATCCTGTTCTTTCCCTCGAACCTATTGCTTCGTCTTCAGATTCGAACTTTTTAGAGAAATTTCCGGGACCGTCGATTTGAATGCCTAAGTCCTTCAATCTAATTCTGCGTGCCGTACTCTTTGGATTAAATTCCTTGTTCCGAGGTTGACTTCTCTTTTTCCCTACCTCAGATCCCGAGCCGGGAATTTCAATAACTTCAACATTGAGCGTGCTCTGAGGAATAGCTGGAATATTATGAGTCGATCGCAAATACAGCACGCCAATAAAAACTAGGAGATGCCCGAAAATCGACAGAAAAACCGCCAGCCAGAATGAGCGTGTCTTCTTATTTCCTTGGCTATTTCTCCGGCTGTTTCCCCGGCTATTTCTCTGGTGGTACTTTTTGCGATTTCTTTCGTGGATTCTCTCGTCCGCCACGCGATTTGCGCACCCTTATTTCTTCTTCTTTGGTTTTTTCACATCAGATTTTTGCTGCTCGCCTTTTCCACTGAAAAGACCGCCCAGAGTTCCAAAGGATCCGCTAGACGAAGAAGTGGAAGTAAAGCTTTTCCACTCGTCCTGATCGGGATCACGCGGAATTGTTAGAGAAATGCGTTTTTCTTTTTCACGTACTTCTCCAATTTCCACACTGACCGTATCTCCGACTCGAATTTTTTCAAATGGAAATTCAGGATGTTCCATGGCCTTAGATTTAGGAAGAAGTCCCGTAATTCCCTCGTCCAGAGTCACAAATATTCCATAC
>JABDFB010000066.1:0-113 GCA_013286765.1 Deltaproteobacteria bacterium | reverse complement strand
GACGGACTTGTTCATATTTCTGAAATGAAATGGTCACGTGTCGAAGATCCCTCTGAAGTAACGAGTGTCGGTGCAATTGTTCAAGTAAAAATTTTGAAAATCGAGAGCAAAGA
>JABDFB010000065.1 GCA_013286765.1 Deltaproteobacteria bacterium | reverse complement strand
GAGCAATTTCGATAGCGGTTGCTGTAAAGGAGGCGGTCGAATTTGTAGGAATGCCAGAGGCGCGCATTAACCTAGCGCAAGGTGTAACCTACCTGGCCATGGCACCTAAGAGCAATGCAAGTTATGTTGGAATTGACGAAGCGATCGAAGAGGTTCGTCGCTCTGGAGCGTTGCCCGTACCCGGACACCTCAGAAACGCTGTAACTTCGCTGATGCGACGGGAAGGGTATGGCAAAGGCTATCAATATGCTCATTCGGATGCCAAGGGTCATATAAAACAAATTCACTTACCTAAACAAATTTTAGGAAAGCGCTTCTATGTCCCCAAGGAAGTCGGTTTCGAAAAGATTTTGAAAGAAAAGCTGGACGGCTTAAACTCTAACTTTGAGGAATAGATCATCGGATTACTTTGCACTCAGGGAGGCCTGATGGCTGCTTGCAGGTTCAGTTTCTTTGTTTTAGCAGGTGTGTTATTTCAAATGGTAATCTTGGGAATAGGACAAGAAACTGGCGCTGAGGTCCCAGCTCGCAAAAAAGGAGTATCCACCATGAAAAACTTTAAAAGACCCGACAAGACTTCGTTGAAGTCGAAATTGTCGTCCGAGCAATACAGGGTGACTCAGGAGAAAGGAACCGAAGCGCCCTTTCACAATCTATATTGGAATAATAAGAAACCTGGAATCTATGTCGACGTGGTCAGTGGCGAACCTCTCTTTAGCTCGACCGATAAATTTGATTCGAAGTCAGGCTGGCCGAGTTTTACAAAACCGATCGGAGAAGTGACAGCCCACACTGACAATGAGTTATTTCTAGAAAGAACTGAAGTGCGGTCTAAGAATGCAGACTCCCATCTCGGACACGTCTTTAATGACGGTCCTGGGCCTACCGGATTGAGATACTGTATTAACTCTGCATCACTCCGATTTATTCCCGTCGAGGAGATGGAAAAAGAGGGCTACGGGCAATATTTAACGCTTTTTGGTCTCAAGCCTTCGAATTTGTCTCAGTTTATTGACAGAGCTCCATCTGGAGCTTCTACCGGAATCGTCAATAGTACGTCGGCTTCTCGGGAGTTTCCTGGAACAAAGAAAGAAAAGCGAGAAGAAGCGATTCTGGCAGGTGGGTGCTTTTGGGGCATGGAAGACCTCCTCCGAAAACTTCCGGGCGTAATTGAAACTCGGGTAGGGTATACGGGCGGGAGTGCTGCTGATCCTAACTATGAAATTGTTCATGAAGGGAACTCAGGACACGCCGAGTCAGTAAAGGTGATTTTTGATCCGTCTATACTGAGCTATGAAGCACTCTTAAAGTATTTCTTTCGGATCCATGACCCAACCACCCTCAATCGACAAGGCAACGATAAGGGCACGCAATATCGTTCTGCGATCTTTTATGAAAATGAAGAGCAGAAGAAGATTGCAGAGAAGGTCAAAGAAATGGTCAATCACTCTGGAAAGTGGTCCGGAAAAGTCATGACTACCATTGAGCAGTCCCGTCCTTTTTACGACGCCGAGGATTTTCATCAGAAGTATTTAGTAAAACATCCGGACGGATATACTTGTCACAGAGTCAGAGACTTTGAGTTCTAATTTGTTGGTCCATCAATTCGGCTAAAGTGAGATCGGAGGAGGAGAGGCTGCCTCAATCTTGAAAGGCTTGATCAATTTCAGGGTGTAGTCGATCCAATCTCTAAAAATTGTGACGCCTTCTTTGACTTGTTGGTAGCTATCAGCTGCATCCTTGCTAATTTCAGAGATATGATTACCATCCAAATGGTGCATCAGGACTTTGGTCATATTGAGAAACGCCTTGAGCGAAGGGTGAATTTGAATGAGCCGCTCAGTCAATGTGTCCAGTTGGATTAAAGATTCACCGAGTTTTTCAAGTTCTTCTCGCTCCTGAACTTCCATAACTTTTTCTGACTTGAGGTGCGAGCTCTTGTTCTTGAGATCAATAGCGGTTTGGCACGCTTTTTCGTAGATTTTTAGGAATATTTCGGAAGTTTCCTTCAAACTTCTCAGATTTTGAACGAGTGCAGGGGTGACCATTTCTCGCTGAATTTCTTTTCCAATATCCGGTGTCCATCCGCAATACCAATAACGAGCGATATGACCTAGAACCATCGAAGACCAGTTTTCTAAGTCTAACGGTTGTGCGGTGACTGTCTCATAAACAACCCCACCGCCATCCTGAGATTGCCTGATTCGGGATTTATAGACTTGAACATTTTTTGGAATAGAGTCGGCAAGTGCTGAGGTCTTGCCCTGAATAACGTGATTCCAAACTTCATAAACATCCTTTGCATTGAGCAAATCAAAATCCTTAATAACATAGTGTCCATTGCCATAGGGACCGGTTTCGTGGAAGCGTGAGGCGCCTACAGAAATATTTAGAATTCTGGTTCCTAAGACACTGGCCAAATGAACAGCCGCAGTTTCGCAAGAAAAGAGCCAAGAACTCAAGCTTACCGCAGATGCCCAGAGGTCAAAGTGAGTATCGCCAACCAATGAAACCATCGAGTGAGAGTCTTCAAATTCTGTTTGGAGTTCCGGCGTAAGGGCATTGTAAAAGGCCTGCTCTCTAGGAATATCTTCGGGCCCACCTAGGAGGAGAATTCCGTAATCCGGATGATTTAATAAAACAGATTCAGCGAGTTTAGCCCAGTTTTCAGGTTTCCAAGCTTTATTCGGATCGCCAGAACCGAGTTGAATGGCGATCCATTTCTTATTGGCTGTTCTGGGGAATCTTTCTATTTCTTCCTCAGTCAATTTTAAAGAAAAGAAGTACTTAGAAGTAACGGGAGAGTCTCCATTGGAAAGGGGGTCACCCAGATGGATCTGGAGGGCAGTCAGGAATTGGGTTGTCAGGACATCCGTTAAATGGATATTCTGCTTGATCTTTTCCTGTACAATCGCCTGCACGTAATGACTCCAGCCATCGGTGGCGTAGAAACCCCCGTCAGGACGGCATGAATAACCAAGTTTTACCTTTGAAGGTACTAGACCCGAAATATAACTGCTTGCTTCAGAAAAGGTCCAATTCACCAGCATATCCCATGGCTTTTCTGCCAAAGGAATGAGCCATTTAGCCAGATTTTTGAAAGCCTGGTTATTATCACTAGGATTTCTGAGAATAGGTTCAAGGATTTGTTCTGTCGGAAGAGTATAAACCTGCGTAATCCAGGGAACCTTCTTTGCAGGAGCAGCGTTTTTTTCGCGCACCAATAGATGAATCTCTAGTTCGGGATAGAGCTGTTTTGCCGCTCGAAGTGCCATCAAACTTTGTAGTACATCACTGACGGCCGCAATTTGAATAACGAGACATCTCACTTGATTACTCACGCGTTACCCTCGAGTCCGCAAATTTCAGCGGTGTCACTGCTGTTTTGACTTTGACTACTATAATGTTTCAATATCGGCTGCTCTGCTATTAGAGATTCTAACAAAAGTTTTAGAATAAGTTCCACATTACGTTCATCGCTTTCGGGATGTTTGGTTACCTCTCCCATTAGGCGTTTAATTTCAATTCCCATGATACCTCTCGATCTTCTTGATCAATTCCAAAACCGCGGCATGTTCCGGCCGGATTTGAATCACTTTTTGAGCGGTTGCTCTTGCTTCTTTCATTTTGCCGAGTTGAAATTGGAGTCCTGCCAGGCAGTAGAGAAGGTCAGGTTGTACGGGCGCTATTTCGACATATTCTGTTAGGATTTTCGTTGCGACTGCATAGCTTCTAATTTCATAAGCACATTTAATAAGATGAAACAGAGCTGCTGAGTTCCGAATATTCAGTTCTAAGGATCGAACGAACGTGTCGTGGGCAGATTTCTTATCATTTTCGAGATAAAAACACATTCCTAAGCCCGCAAGAGCTAAGGAGTTTTCAGGATTAGAGGCAATAGCATCTCTAAAATTCCTTTTGGCGGTGTCTAGCTGGTTTGCCTGTAGATAGATCGTTCCTAAATTTGATCTGATCTCGTCAGCTGAAGGGTTGATATCGAGACATTTTCGGAAGTGAGTCTCCGCACGTTGTATCTCCTTGACTCGGGACCAGCAGTTTCCACAGGCTTGGTGTAGTTCAAAAAGAACGGTCTTTGTGAGATCCTTTAAGAGAATAGCCCGTTCAAAAATTTCGGCCGCTTTCCTGTCATTTGATTGTTTCAAACAGAGAGCCGCAAGCTTACGGTAGGTATCCAGAGACGGTTGATAAGTAGCTGACTCTTCGTACTTTGAAATCGCCTCTTCTACGTCACCTTCGGCCTCGGCGCATTTTCCAAGATGAAAGAGACCAAGGCCTGTAACTTCCCCTGACGCTACCAGCAGGCGATAAATATTTTTTGCCAGGGAGAATTCATGAGCATTAAATAGAACCTCTCCGTGCTTGAGAAGAATAGGGACATTGAGTTTTTTGTCCGGTAAATAGATCGATTCTGCGTCGTTTATTGTACTGCTATTGGCTAGTTCGCCAGTTGGTGCATTCGCTAAGTCGCTCATAATTGTCCGTCCAGCCCTGTGCCGGAGGTCGGCACCCAGGTGCTTCTGAATTTTCCAAGAGTCTTCTTCTGTTGGTCTGATTTGGTCAATTCACCGCAGAGTTCCAATTTTTTAATCTCTATATATTTAATAATATTTTCGTTTACCTTAAAAATTTTTTCAATCATTCGTTTTTGATATTCAACGAGATTCTCGATATGTTTGGAAGAACGAGGGTCTTTTTTTAGTTCGAGAAGCTGAGTTCTATTTTTATAGATCAGTTCATCACAGGTAGACAATGATTTGTCGATTCGGTGACGATGGCGTTCATATTGACCAATGAGTTCAAAGTCTCCACATTGAACTTGGAGATAAAAACGCTCTGAGTAATTGAAGAGACTCAGGAGCCAGCGATTTTTGCATTCAAGAAGTTTTATTACATCCATGTTCAAGCTTCTTATTTCTTTTGTTGATTCATATTCTCAACTGCGATTTTCCAAGCACCTAGCAGAGTCTCTAAAATTTTTTCTATCGCTTTTAGTTTTTCCTTTGAGTTCTCTAAATTCGCGGCAATCAGGTGTTCAATAATAAAATTATATAGCCGTTCGAGTTCTCTAGCAATATCTCCACCGGCTTCGAAATTGAGGGTATTTAACAATTCATTGACGATATCGTGGGCTTTACTAATGGCAGCGCCCTTGGCAGCAATGTCCTTTTTATCCAGGGCGATCGACGCTTTTTTGACATTTCGGATGGCAGCCTCGTAGAGCATGACCAACAATTGACCGCGGTTTGCAGTTTTGATCGCCATCTCTCGGTAGTTATTTGCGCTGCTATTAGACATATGATTAGCCTCCTAAAAGTTGCGAGATGGGGTTTCCACCTCCGGCACCGGGAAGTGAAGCAGCAAGATATTGCTGTTGCTTTTGTAGACCGCTCAGCGTGCCTTCGAGCCTCGCAAATTGATCTGTCAAAGCTTGTTTCCTCTGGTCCAGGTAGCGGTTTTTTTGGTCGATTTGGTTATCGATATCTTTAATTCTCGTTTTGATCCCTTGTTCCTTTGAGGTCAAAGAGCCAGTCTGAGGTCTTGTAAAGCTGTCGATCAGTCTTTTCATTTGATTGGCAAATCCGTTGGGGCCGCTGACTGCCATGGCAATGGAGCCATAATTTTTTTCAAGATTCGCGGCAAACTTGTCTTCTTTGAAAGCAATTTGACCGGCTTTATCGAATTCCACTCCGATTTGACTGAGATAGACATATTTTTCGTTATGAGTATCTTCTTCAACAATTCCATAGCCCTGGTGAACGGCGTTGCGTATCTGGTATTCCAAAGACTGGAGGCTGGTATCTCCGGCAAAAGTCGTTGAAGTGTCTGAATTGGCGTCTACGGCATTTTGTTTTGTAATGAATCCTAGGATTTGATTGACTTGATCGAGAACGGCCTTCACCTTTCCTGATATTTTCTGAAAGTCTTCCGTAATCGTCAGGGTAAAAGGCTTTCCCGGACTCGCTTGCTTTATATGTAGATTGACCCCAGGCAGAAAATCTTTTTCATCATTGCTATCTTTTTCGACGCGAAATCCGTCGATGAGTATCTTCGCGTTACGAGATTCGACATCGTCATCAATATAAAGATCTGCATTTGCACTAGAAAAGTAAAAGTCCGGGCGATCAAGCTGGTGAGCCTCACCCTCCTTTTTTGCAGCAAAAAGAAGCTTCCAAGGACTGTCAGCATCAGAATCGTCTTTGATAACAGAGGCTTGATAGGGCGAGTTTTCATTACGATTAATAAGACTGGCTATTCCGTTGAGACTGGAATGCTTGTCATCTATATAAACTTCTATTGTGTCATGATCTTCTGATTCAAAAACGATGAAACCTGTACCTAGGAGGGGTTCATTGGGATCCGAGATGCCGTTGGTGATCAAGGAAGTGCGTTCCGCTAGTGATTCAATTTCGATAGTGTATCTGCCTGGTTCTACTCGATCTTTATCCAAGGAGACGTCGACAATATCTTTGCCCTCCCCTAGGTCGACTTTTAACTCTCTGAACTTTCGAAAGTCCGACATGTCGGTGAGCAATTTGTCCAAACCATTAAACTTGCCCTTAAAGTCCTGTAAGAGCTTCATTTTGGCGTCTTCTTTGGACTTACGCCCGTTCAAAGCCTTGAGAGGCTGGCTTTCAGCTTCAATAATACTTTGAACGGCTTGCTTAAACTGACCCCCACCTACAGGGTCAAATCGAAGTCCCACGCTGAACCTCCAGAAAGTGAGCTACAGGCTCCTATCAAAGATTATGGCAGAGTTTCAGATTTTTTAAATAGGAAGAATTTACCCTGCAATGCCGA
The DNA here is from genome assembly GCA_013286765.1 of Deltaproteobacteria bacterium. The sequence goes on along the minus strand of JABDFB010000065.1, from coordinate 6,058 downwards.
CTCTGCGGTTCACTGGGATGTGCGGGCTTCTGTCAACTGGCCGCTCTTGACAATGATGAGTTTCATCGGTCTAAAAAACTGTCCGGTTTTGAAGGTAATGGTTCCTGTGACGCCGGAAAAATTCTTAACAGAGGTGAGTTCTTTCAGAAGATCTGCCCTTGTAAACTGATCCGACTCAGAATGGTGCGAGAGAAGATTTGCCAAGATTCTTCCCGCATCGTAGGCGATGGCTTCGAGCGAGGAGGGTTCTTGCCCAAATTGGGTTTTATAATTTTCGACAAAACGTGTCATCATTGGGGAGTTCGACGCAGGTCCAGGAGGGTAAACGTCTACTAAAGCTGCGTTTTCGCCATAACTTTGAGTCCTAGATACAAACTCTGCTGAGTTCCAAGACGAAGTACCCAGAAAGCGAACATGGTCAACGTCTCGGTACGCAAAAGTGGGGAGGATTTGACCTTCCTGAATCGGATCGTCAGCTACAAAAACCGCTTCGAAGTCTACAATGGGCTTGAGCGAATAAAATTGTTCAGTTTTTCTGGTTCGCCGCGTTATATTGTTGGTCTCACGCTGTTTTGTTAGTTCTTCCAGCTCTCGATGCCTTGCGTCAGAATAGTAAAGCCCTGCGAGTTTGTCGACTGTCTTTCTAAAATCCGTTTGGCCCGGCGTATAAGCTTCGGCTCCGACTACCTTGCCACCCAGCGATTCGACTGCATCCCAGAAGCTATTGCCAAGTTCGTAGCCTAGTTTTTCATCCGGATAAATAATCGCAAATTTTTTGAGATTCAGGCTTTCAACAGCGTGCCTGGCCATCTCGGTGGCTTGCATTTGTTGGGTAAGGCCCGCAGAAATGACATATTCACTCGCGAAAGTGGATGATCGTCGGGACAAGGAGAGTAGGGGTATCTTGAGAGTCTCTGCGCGTTTTGTAATTTCATCAATGCCCTTAGTGAGCATCGGCCCAATCACGGCAACGACTCGGTGTTTCAGAGCCAAGCGATTGAGCGCCGTTAAAGTTTGGTCGGTTTGATCTCCGCTGTCTTCAATAATCAGATTTAATTTGGGTCGGATCGAATCGCCTTCACCAAAGATCTCGAATGCGAGTTGAATTGCTTGGAGGCTCTTCATTCCGTATTTTGCAAATTTCCCAGTCATGGGGAGAAGTATGCCCACTGAATTTGTTTGCGTCTTTTCGAGGGCTTGGTCTTTTTTGTCATTCTCTAGCTTGGTTCGCTTTTCCTCGATGGCAGACTTCAAAATATTAGTTTTATTTTGGCTCGATTTGTCCAACATCTCTGGTTTGACTTGCTGAACCGTTTGGTAAGCATTGTCCAGCTGACCTGCTTCCAAATATGCCGTCGCTAGATTGAAAAGTACCGAGTGGTGGTAGCGCTGGTACTCATCCTTTTCGGTCGGCAATTGCTTTAAAGCATTTTGGAAGTAAGGGATGGCGTCGTTGGGTTGTTTATTCCGAAGAAAAATTAGACCTCGAATATTATCGATCAGAGGAATCAATTGGCTGGCCGGATAGTGGGTAATAAAATCAGAGGCTTTGCTTTTGGCCTCGTCCAACGCATTGCTATTATAGAGGGCTTCAACGTGTTTGTAGGCATTCATTTCAACCGGCGAAGAGTTTATCTGGGCGTGAGCGTAAGGTTGAATGAAAGCGATATGACAAAAAAGTGAACTCACGATCGTGTTCATCAGAAAATGCTGTAGTTTTTTTTGCATGTCTCGTATTCAGCCAAAGAGATTTTTTACCTTTTCAAAGAAACTTTGGTACATCGGGTGACTCGACTCACCATCGAGTTCTGAAAATTTCTTTAAAAGGTCTTTTTGTTCACTGCTAAGCTTGGTCGGTACTTCCACAATAATCCTAACTAGCTGATCTCCTCGTCCGTAGGAGCCGAGGCGGGCTAGTCCTTTGTTCTTCAATCTAAGCACCTTATGCGATTGGGTGCCAGCGGGAATTTTTAACTTTATTTTGCCTTCGAGCGTAGGAACCTCCACCTCCGCACCGAGAGCAGCGTGCGCAAAGGTAACGGGTACCTCGCAAATAATGTCGGCATCCTCGCGAGTAAAAAAATCGTGAGGAAGAACATTAATCACAACATACAGATCGCCCGGCGGGCCGCCGCGCTCTCCAGCTTCACCTTCACCAGTGAGTTTCAGTCTTTGACCACTGTCCACACCAGCGGGAATTTTTACTGCGATTTGGGAGCGCTTCTTGACATGTCCAGTGCCGTTGCAAGTTAGGCAAGGATTGGGAATGCTTTGCCCGCTTCCCTCACACCTCGGACATGTACGTGTGATGGCAAAAAAGCCCTGCTGAAAACTGACTTCGCCGCGACCTCCGCATTGGGGGCAGTTTTCCGGCTGTGTGCCGGCCTTCGCTCCGGTACCTTCGCAGGTATCACAGCGAACGGTTTTTGGTACGGTAATAACTTTTTCGGTACCAAAGGCTGCTTCCTCAAACGTGATGTCGATATTAGTTCTAAGATCGTCACCCGCCTTTGCGGTGGATCGTCTGCCACGAGCTGTACGACCACGTCCCTGCGCTCCCGCTCCGAATAAATCACCAAAAATATCACCGAAGATATCATTGATTGAGCCGCCGCCAAAATTTTGGAAATCGAATCCGCCCTGGCCCGGCCCCTGTCCGGCCCCGCCAACTGCGGCGTGGCCGAATTGATCGTAGAGCTGGCGCTTCTGGCTATCTGAAAGAACTTCATAAGCTTCAGATAATTCCTTGAAACGCTCCTCCGCCTTCTTATCTCCCGGATTTTTGTCCGGATGAAATTGAACGGCAAGCTTACGATAAGATTTTTTAATCTCTTCGGAGGATGCGTTCCGGGCTACACTCAATATTTCATAGTAGTCACGCTTACTGGCCATTTTTGTTCAGATGAAGATATCAGACTTCTTTATAGTCTGCATCTATCACATCGTCCTTTTTTGCATCCTTTTTAGACTGTTGTGATGAATTAGCACCACCATCGCCAGTTGGGCCTTGGCCGTGACCATGATCATGCTCAGAACCAGCGCCCTGTCCTCCGCCCGGAGCTGCTCCGGTCGACTTGTACATCTGCTCTGCCATCTTATTGGAAGCAGCGGTGAGTTTCTCAGTCGCATTTTGGAGCTCAGTTAGATCCTTACTATCCAAGTGCTTTCGAGCCTCAACCAAAGCTTCTTCGACTTGTTTCTTGGAGTCTGCCGCAACCTTGTCGCCATACTCTTTCAATGTCTTCTCAATGGTATAGATAAGACTGTCTAGGCTATTACGTGCATTGACTAGCTCTTTTCTCTTCTCGTCCTCTGCGCGATGGGCTTCGGCCTCTTTCTGCATCCTTTTAATCTCGTCTTCAGATAATCCGCTGGATGCAGTAATCCGAATAGACTGTTCTTTAGAGGTGCCCAGATCTTTTGCACTTACATGCACAATACCATTGGCATCGATATCAAAGGTTACTTCAATTTGAGGAACCCCTCTTGGTGCAGGTGGAATTCCTACAAGATCAAATCGACCCAGTGACTTATTGTACTCAGCAAACTCGCGTTCACCTTGCAGAACATGGATTGTCACAGCAGATTGACTGTCTGCAGCAGTTGAAAAAGTCTGTGATTTCTTACTTGGAATAGTTGTGTTTTTCTCAATCAACTTTGTAAAAACTCCGCCAAGAGTTTCAATTCCCAACGATAGCGGTGTGACGTCAAGAAGCAGAACATCTTTTACATCACCTCTTAAGACACCACCTTGAATAGCAGCACCGACGGCTACTACTTCATCTGGATTAACTCCTTTATGTGGTTCTTTACCAAAAATCTCTCTTACTTTTTGTTGAACTTTTGGCATTCGGGTCATTCCGCCGACCAGAATGACTTCACTAATTTTGCTCTTTTGAACTCCAGCATCCTTAATGCATGTCTCGCAAGGGCCTGTGAGTTTTTCGATGAGGTCATCCACCAGGGATTCTAGCTTAGCTCTGGTCAATTTAATGCCCAGGTGCTTAGGTCCGGATGAATCAGCGGTAATGAAAGGCAAATTAATTTCTGTCTCAGTAATATTGGAGAGTTCGTGTTTTGCCTTTTCAGCAGCTTCCTTTAAGCGCTGAAGTGCCATCTTATCTTTTCGAAGATCAATTCCGGATTCTCTCTTAAACTCATCTGCAAGCCAGTCGATAATGCGTTGGTCAAAATTACCTCCGCCTAAGAATGTGTCTCCGTTGGTAGCTTTCACTTCGAAAACGCCGTCACCCATTTCTAGAATAGAGATATCGAAGGTTCCACCACCAAGGTCAAAAACAGCAACCGTCATTTCTTTACCTTGTTTATCAAGTCCATAAGCAAGGGCAGCAGATGTAGGTTCGTTAATAATACGTTTTACATCGAGTCCGGCAATTCGGCCGGCATCTTTAGTGGCTTGTCTTTGAGCATCATTAAAATAGGCAGGTACTGTGACAACAGCTTCTGTGACCGGTTCACCCAGATAATCTTCTGCTGTCTTTTTCATTTTCTGAAGAACAAGAGCTGAAATTTCTTGTGGCGAATATTCACGGTCTCCGACCTTTACCCAAGCATCGCCATTTTTTGCTTCCACAATTTTAAATGGTGTAACTTTAATGAACTCTTGCACCTCTCTAGAGTTGAACTTACGACCAATCAGTCGCTTTGCTTCAAAAACCGTCTTTTCTGGATTTGTAATAGCCTGACGTTTTGCCGTTTGACCTACCGCTTTTTCACCGGATGGTAGAAAGGCTACAATGGAAGGAGTTGTATTCAAACCTTCGGAATTAGGAATAACCTTCGGTTCACTGCCTTCCAAAACGGCTACACATGAATTTGTCGTTCCCAAATCAATACCAATTATTTTACTCATAACTTCCTCACTTTATTAGTCAGTCCAAAATCTACTAATTCTAAAAATCCATTTAATAATAAGATGCGCTCGAAATTCGTTTCGTCAACTCGACTTGTCGTTAGTACCTGTACTTATTGAGACTTTTGCTGGTCTTAATAATCGCCCGTGTAGAGTATAACCAGCAGAATGCTCCTTAACGATAGTCCCTGACGGCAGCTCTGAAGGCTCCTGGCTTACTGCCTCGTGAAAATTCGGATCAAAGATCTTTTGATGGGTTGGAATGGGTTCAATACCCTGTTTTTTGAGGGCGGCCTTGAGTTGACCGACAACCATGTTTAGGCCCTCTATAAAAGTCTTATCTGTTTCCGGGGGGATATGGGATAGCGCTCGTTCTAGGTTATCAACCACTTGCAAAAGCTCACGAGCAGCTGATTCCCACCCGTACTTGATTAAATCAGTTCGTTCTCTGGCTGCACGCTTTTTAAAGTTTTCAAATTCTGCATAAAGATAAAGGTATTTGCCTTCTTTATCTTTGATGCTCGTTTGTAAATCGGAAATCTGCTTCTTGAGCAGTTCGCTATTCCCGGCTGATTCTGATTCAGCTAGATTTGGCTTTTTGGCATCTTTGTCACCGACGTTCATTTCCTGGACTTCTACCACAGTTGAAACCTCCGATAGTAAATACTTATGGTCTTGAAAAAGGAGGAGTCAAGGAGCCCCTTAGAAGAACATCGCCAGGAGCTCCTTGAACGGGCCGCTGGAGGTGCTTACATTGTATTATTCGCGCTCTTTAATGATCTGATTATCATTGGTCGTTTTTTTTCTAGGGCGCAGAAGGCAGGGTGAAGTCAGTTGTTTATCCATTCGTCAAATTCCTGCTCACTGGTCATGTCGGTAGGCCGAAATATAATCGATTCGAATGTTTCAGCTCCCTCGAGCTGCGACTGAAGCTCAAAGAGATCGCTAAAATTACTGGGGAAGTTTCTACAAGGTGCCGAAAGCGTTGCCTTTGATTCGGCCGGAAATGCACCTGAATGCAGACTTGGCTGAATGCTCTCTGCTGGAATTTTTGCAGGAGTTGAAGCCGCGACAAGGCTGGTAGGGGGAACAGAGGGACCAGGAAAGGGCTTTTGAGCACCGGCTGTCGTCTTTGGTTTCGGGCTTTGCTCAATCCTTACCGAAAGGGAGGGACTAGCCGAAAGT
>JABDFB010000064.1:12510-13084 GCA_013286765.1 Deltaproteobacteria bacterium | reverse complement strand
TGAAAACTATTTAATAGATGGAGGACGCCCTCTTAACGCTTTGGATAAAGTGAGAAGAGACTTCGAAATTGCTGTACACGGAGTCTCTCTCTCGCTTGGTTCTACAGACGAAATAAATCTCCCTTATTTGCGAAAACTCAAAGAATTGATTCACCGAATAGAACCGGCAATCGTTTCCGACCATTGTTGTTGGACAAGAGTTGAAAATGAGAATTTACACGATTTACTCCCCCTCCCTTTTACACAAACGGTAGTTCAACACATGGTAGATCGAATTCAATTCGTTCAAGACTATTTGGGTAGGCGGATCCTCTTAGAAAACGTTTCTAGCTATATTACTTTTCCTTATTCTGAAATGACAGAATGGGAATTTTTGAGCGAAATTTCTGAAAGAGCTGACTGCGGCCTTTTGTTGGATGTCAACAATGTCTTTGTCAGTTCTGTAAATCACGGATTTTGCCCTACTAAATTTATTGCAAATCTTCCAGCTCATCGTATTGGTCAAGTCCACTTAGCAGGACATTCCTTGTCGGAATATGATGACGGAACAGTCTTTTTAGTAGATACACATGAC
>JABDFB010000064.1:10684-12500 GCA_013286765.1 Deltaproteobacteria bacterium | reverse complement strand
GAATGCTACACGCCAAATTGGCACAGTCAGTACAATGATCGAGCGAGATGAAAAGATACCTCAGTACGCAGAACTCGAAAATGAACTTTCGCAGGCCGTCAGGATCGTTGAGGAAATCAAGGAGGATCAATTTGGAGCAGATCAAACGGAATCCACTCATCTCACCAGGCAGCTCACCCATGACACTAAGAGAACTCCAAATCTTAATGAAGGAAGCTATCGCGAAGCAGTCTAAAGACTTCCCAAAACAAAAGAAAGATCTGTCTTTTATTACCGATGATAAAGACTTTTCACGAGAATTTCGAATCGGAATTTATCAGACCGCCTGGTTTTTACGTTTAAAAGGGGCTTTGGAGGTTGATTTTCCTGTTTTGAAAGCCTGTCTAAAGGACAAGAATTTTACGAAATTGACGGAAGACTACCTCTTCGCCCATCCCTCAACATCGTACACTCTTTCCGATTTAGGAAGCTCCTTGTCAGATTTTTTGGATCGCTGGACTCAGCCCTCAAAAAAGCCTTGGCATGCTGATCTTGCACGTATCGAATGGGCAATGACACAATCCTTCACTGCCAATTATCATTTAGAAAAGTCATTAGAAAACCAGCAGGACGAAAGTCAAAATCTTTCTTGGAATCTTTCACAAGTTTTTAGCGATAGCCCCGAGCAAATTGAAAGACTGCGGTTTAGTCTAGCGCCATCTGTTTTTCTTCATGTAACGCCGTGGCAACTCCGCCCAGTATGGGCGCGAAAAAGAAAAGATCCCCTAAGAAAACAGAGTCACTATTTGATTTATCGTTATGATGATCGTGTTTATTTTAAAACACTGTCATTGAAGGAGAGTGTAATTTTAAAGAGAGTTAAGGAAGGTTGCTCTTTAGGGGAACTTCTTGATTTATATTGTAACCAAAGAACAGTGACTTTGCTTTTAAGCTGGGCACAGGTGGGCATCATCAAAGCATGGCGATCGGACGTTTAAAAGGAGACCTAAAACATGACAAAATTAGCTACTTCAATTGAAACTGTCTTTTACGAATTTTCAAAATATGTAGGATGGCTTCCCGGACTTCTTTCAAGAATCGTCGTAGGAAGTGTATTTGCGGAAGCAGGCTGGGGCAAATTCCATCACATGGAAAAAGTAATTGGCTACTTTACTTCGTTAGGAATTCCGGCTGCTCAGTATCAAGCACCTTTTGTTGCCGGCGTCGAACTAATTTGCGGTTCTCTATTCTTAGTCGGATGTTTTTCGCGCTTAGCTTCGATTCCACTGATGATAATTATGGGCGTCGCACTTATGACGGCAAAGAGAGCTGAAATTCATGGGTTGACCGAGCTGTTTGCCATTTATGAATTTGTTTATATCGTCGTACTCAGCTGGGTTTGTATTAAAGGACCAGGCGGAGTATCATTAGACCGCTTTTTGTTCAAAAGCGTCGACAGCCATTAGAAATCTTTCTTTCTGCACCTGGATCGGCTAAAAGAAGGGCATGGTTTGGTCAGAAAAGGCAGAACCGCAGAGCGAACAAGAAGACTCGGTCGAGAATATCCCAGTTAAAGACTGTATTGTCTTAGACAAAACTGAGACGGTAGTTCTTTATTCGGGCGAAGAGACCAATGAACAGCGTTACACCGAAGGCCAGTTTAGTTTTAAGCAGTTTCGATTTCTCATGCTCGCGGCGACCCTCGTTGTTTTAGTCTCTGTACTAGCGGTAATGACCTTGGTATTTGGGACTTTTGTTTTTGCGACGATTTTCACTGTGACAGCGGTTATTTTGCTTATTCGCTCCGCCCTTCGGATTTTTTTGGTGCGTTAGTACC
>JABDFB010000064.1:0-10674 GCA_013286765.1 Deltaproteobacteria bacterium | reverse complement strand
GTCTATTTAAGAATTCTTTCTATTCCAATTGAAAAAGTACCTTCTTTCACTTTTATTTCTAATTTTGAACTTGGCAAAGTTTGTAGAAAAGTCTGTTGGAATTCTGCTTGTAAATGCTAAGCACAGCGTTGAGTGGAGGCAGGATTGTGGATATACGAAGGTATATGCACTCCTTCAAGATTTTGAATAAAACTTGATCCATTGACATGGAGGCAGCCTTTCGCTAGAGAAAGATTCCATGAGTCTCACAGCGGCGCAGAAAACAGAATTTGCGGAGAATGGATTTTTGGTTTTAGATCGCTTTGTCTCTGAATCACAATGCGATCAACTCATGGCGGAAATCAGTCACCTAGTGGATGAATATGACCCTAGTTCTTACCCACCCGCCGTTTTTTCTTCCAAAGATCAGGCCAACGATCAACAAAAACTAACGACAGAGTACTTTCTGGATTCCGGGAATAAGATAGCATTTTTCTTCGAGGCCGGGGCGTTTTCGGACGATGGAAAGCTGAAGCAATCTAAAGCGCTTTCGCTAGCAAAAATTGGACATGCACTCCATTTGCTTAATCCTGTGTTTCGAGAGTTTTCGGATCGCTATTGGTTTCGAGCACTAACGCAAGAGTTAGGATTTATTAAACCGCGCTTAATACAATCCATGTATATATTTAAACAGCCCCGGATTGGTGGAGAGGTTATCTGTCATCAAGATGCCACTTTTCTCTACACAGAACCCGTTTCTGCGATGGGTTTTTGGTTCGCTCTACAAGAATCAACCCGTGAAAATGGCTGCCTTTATGTTCTTCCTGGAGGGCACCGCATCCCTCTAAAACGCCGATTTATGCGTACCCCTGAAAACAACGTGAAATTTGAGGAACTTGATTCCTCCCCTTGGCCGCAAGATGGGTTCATTCCGTTAGAGGTGAAGAAAGGATCCATGATCGTATTACATGGGCTCTTGCCACATTTAAGCGGACCTAACCTTTCAGGCAGTTCGAGGCATGCTTACACTCTGCACGTCATTGAGGCTGATGCCCACTATCCGACGAATAATTGGCTAAAGCTCGGATAATTACATCTAAAGACCAATCGAATAATCATCACGCCATGGTATCTTTAAGGAGGAGGATCCATAATGAACAATCAAAATGGTAATATTTATAGAGACGGCCAACTACTTACGACAAAATCTACCTATTCTGGTGGCAAAGGCTTGTCGGTTTTTGAAGGTACAGTTTGTCTATTCCTTCTGCTATTTTCAATATTATTAATTTGGAAACTAACTCTTAAATTTCGGAAGCGCTAGGAAATTAGGAAACTTAAGACAACCAATACTATCAAAAGTACAGCAATTTAATTTACATTTATTTTGTTGCGTTTATATTTTTTGCAAGCCGTAGAATAGTTAATTTAAACACCACGCATAACTACACTACTTTGCTTTATATCTATTATCTTATTTCTTTACTTTTTATTGATCCTACATGGCTCGACATGATATACACTTATAGTGTTTAATTTATTCAGCCTCACTTCACCTCGCCTTACCCTGGCTCTAGCTGCACTACTTATTGCTCTCTCCGCTCCTACTCCATCCCAAGCCGGTTCAAAACTATCAAAGTCTCTAGATGACTGCTTACATTGCCGCAAAACAGAAAAACACCATCCTAAGCGAGACGAAGACGATGCGGGCGATCCTGAGAACCCCCCGATCGAAAGCTCTGGTTTACTACCTCGTTCCGGAGAATTACGGCATCGCGGACGCGGTGAAGGAACCAATGAAGCGAAAAGACCAATAGGGCCGGCAGACTCAAAAGAACAAAAAGAGGACGAATCAGATTCTACCGATCTATCGAAAATGATTATTACCGACGGGGCTGTTGATCTCACGGAAACAGCACCTGCAAGTGAGAGCAAAACCCTTGACCCGCTCAGAGAAGTGGTTCAAGCACTTGAGGGCGAGCACGATATTACATCCCTCGGTGATTTACTGGTCGAGACTGCCAGTGGTGGAGACACAGAAGCGTTTAAGATTGTCTACAGTGCTTATCAGAGAGTGGAACAACGTACACAAAAGGCTGAGGTTTTGCTCGAATCTCAAGATCCTTTTCAGCATAGAGATAAAAAAGCTCTCATCACGAATTATTATTTTGGATGGAGTCTTCCTGCTCAGCATACGAGACAAACGATTGATTTTAAGACGAGATTAGATACGGATTGGCCATTATTTCGGGCTTGGTCCAGAAAGGCTTGGGCTGACGCCAGCAGCGATCGTACCAGAGCTCTTTTTAGCGCCGTTTCACATCCTGGAAACGCAGAAACCGTTAAGCTCTTAATACAAAATGGCTTGGATGTAGGACATTTAAAGTCCAATTTCTTCAATCTTGTGGAGATCCCATTCCAGTATTTCAGCTCACTGATAGAGGAAGCTGCCAGGAATGGCGATGAACAGACCGTGGCAGCTTTGCTCGATGCTGGAGCTGAAGTGACTTTCGTGGCGATTGCACACGCGATTAGATCGAATACTCTACCTGTCGTCGAACTTCTAATGGGAAAGGTAGGGTGTTGGCGGCGTTGGCATCCTGCAATGCATAACCTTCAGAAGCTCAGGCGAGATCCAACATATCCCTTCTCTACACTGAGATACGCGATGGAACCCATCTCTAAACTGGAATACGCGATGGAAGTCGCAAGAGATTTCTTCTTTAGAAGGGAAAGGAGCACTAGTACTGACGACTCTGCTCCATTTGCAAGCCCCCTTCCTTACAGCAACTTTAAAGAGTTCGTGCGAGAAATCACTACAAAGGGACGCGTAGAAAGCAAGAATTTGGAATCCTTTCTCAGATATGCGATTGTCTTGGGAGGGAAGCCATTGGCCGAACAACTCCTTTCGGAAAAAGAATTATCGGAATATTTTGATAAAATTGCATTTTATCTCTGGGACCAGCATCCTACGGCATTCTTGGACAGGAGATTCCTTCCTCTTTCTCCGGAACTCAATCATTTAGAAAGTTATTCTAATATGAAACGTTTACATGATCCTTATCGCGCACCTTTGCAGACAATTGTTTCCAAAACTATTAGAAATAAGTACCGTCAGACTTGTCAGGATGAGGTTCTACCAGTACTTTCATCTGTTGCCGCCCTAGAAGCGATTGTCTGGGGCTATTTGAGTGGAGAAGGCCCAGCATGGACTCCGGCCGGAGCGGCGCCGACATGGTATCAGCCAAGGCGAGAACAGAATACTAGTACTGCATCTCTTGCAAGGCCGTCTATAACACCGACTCAGGGATCAGCAGATTTAGCGGAACAGAAACAAACAGCGCCAACGCAAAGATTAGTTACAAATCCGGCCAGCTCTCGATACGGCCAAGTAGTAGAAGATAATGCAAACGATAATATGGACGAGACCGATTCGATGAACGTAGACGCCCATGTGCCTGCACCAAGACCTGAAAGTACAAGTTCTCTTAGTTACCGCCCGAGTCCCCCTAGTTCTATTAACTCTTCGCTCTCAACTTCAACTCCAAGTGCAAGTTCTGCTCCAAAGGCCATGGCACTGGACTCCGCAAATGTCAATTCTGCGACACCGGTTGTTGAGACACCCGTTCCAGGTAATGGTAATGCACAAGCTCACGACATGGTCATCGATATAGGTTTCGATTTTCGTGACCCCATGATTTTCGATAATTCTAATTTGAACTTTTAACCGAATTGAGGTCACGTTTTGCAAGATAAACGAACTAACGTCGCAGCGTGGTCTCTTTGTACGACGGATCATGGTCCTGTATCATGGTCTTGCATTCGCTTATTCACAAAATAAGCAATAGGCAAACTGATATAGATTCCGCTAGTGATTCCAATGAGAATCCCTGCTGGTGGCAGGTGCCGTGATCCATAACTGATGGCCGCCCAATAGATAAAGTACTTACTGAGTGTCAATACAACGGGGATTCCTGATCCCCCTTTCACTACACCACGCGCGACGATAAATGCCATCAAGTAGACGACGAGTACGATATGAATTCCGAATAAGACGGCTAAAACAAAGTGCATAAGGATATACGAACTTAAGTTGTCAATTCCATATTAATCAGCAAAAATCTCTTCAAAAAAGTTCTTCATAGCAATCCAAGATCGCCGATCCGAGCTGGGTTGATAGGCTGTTCCAAATTTATGTTCATTCGCTGTCGGCAGGGTAAAAGCGTGCATCGTATTCCCATAGGTATGCACTTGCCAATCCGCCTGAGCCTCGGTCATTTCATTTTCAAAATCAAGAACCATAGAGGGAAGGATCGTAGGGTCATCATGGCCATGCAGGACAAGAATTTTTGATTTTATTTTTTCATTCTTGATTTTACTCAGGGGTTTAAGCGAACCATGAAAGGTCACAACACCTTTTATGTCCGCTCCGCTACGAGCCAAGTCGAGCGCACAGAGTCCGCCAAAACAGAAACCCATTGCGGCTATTTGATTCGGATTTACGTAGGGAAGTTTGAGTGCGGTCTCGAGTCCTGCTAAGAGTCTCTGCCGCAGTTTTAACCGATCCTCCATGAAGGGTTGAACCAGTTGGGTACATTCTTCTCTATTCTTTCCAGAAACACCCTTGCCATAAACGTCCAATGCTATGCCTACATATCCTAGTTTTGCGAGTGCCTCAGCTTTTTCACAAGCAAAGGCATCACGCCCACGCCAAGCAGGAAATACCAGTACGGTTGGCTTTTTTGACGATTGATCAGATTCTGCCAGTTCTGGGTTAGCAACGAAGGCTTCTAGCAGTGTTCCGTCGTCATGGTATTCCACTGCAACTTTTATGATTGAAGTTGGTTTTGGTGTCATCGATTACCTCCCAGTTTTTTAGTGGTGTGCACTTTCTGCTTTCGGTGTGTATTTGCCTAGTAATTTGAATTATGATCTAATGAATCAAATGCTATCGTATATCAAAGCTCTGTCTAACCGCAGAATGTTGGCCACTCTCCTCTTTGGTTTTTCTTCCGGGCTTCCTATTTCGTTGGTGTATAGCACTCTTCAAGCATGGTTAAAAGACGCAAAAATCGATCTGGCTATCATCGGATTGGTATCGCTGATTAAACTTCCGTACAATTTCAAATTTCTTTGGGCCCCGGTTTTTGATCGCTTTATCCCACCATTCTTGGGCCATCGGCGCGGTTGGGCTTTGATTGCTCAAATTGGGGTAATTTTTTCTCTCATTTGTTTAGCTTCGACCGAGCCAACAAGCTCGCTAAGACTCTTTACATGGTTTGCCGTTGCGACGGCGATTTTTAGCGCGAGTCAAGATATCGCGGTGGATGCCTATAAAATCGAAATCTTAACTCCGACCGAATACGGTATGGGAGCGGCGCTAGCCAATTTGGGCTACAGAATTGCCATGCTACTATCAGGGGCCTTTGCGCTGATTTTGGCGGACCATATGCCGTGGCATCAGGTTTATTTATTGATGGCCGCAACAATGAGCATCGGAGTTATCGCAAGCCTCACATCGCCAGAACCGGAAAAAACGATTTTAACTCCAAAATCGCTAAAGTCAGCAGTAGTAGATCCTTTTCTCGATTTTTTCAAGAGAAAGGGAGCGGCCGAAATGCTTGCATTTATTACGATCTACAAGCTGGACGTAGTTTTTACACTTGCTTTGATGACTCCATTTTTGATGGATATGGGATTTTCTAAGACAGACATCGGTACCGTCAGCAAGGGTTTTGGTCTGGTCGCAGTGCTCGCCGGGACCTTTCTGGGCGGAGCATGGATTACAAGGCTCGGAGTCCAACGTTCTTTGTGGATTTTCGGTATCCTGCAAGGGCTCTCGGGACTCTGCTTTTATATTCTATCTTGCATGGGACACAACTATCCAATGATGGTGGTTACCATTGCAACTGAAAATTTTTTCAGTGGGATGGGCAATGCAGCTTATCTTGCGTTTCTAATGAGCATGTGTAACGCCACGTTTTCGGCAACACAATACGCACTCCTGTCAAGTCTGATGGGAATTTCACAAACCTTTGCCGGTGCACCTGCAGGATGGATGGTCAAAAGTGTCGGGTGGTCAAACTACTTTTTGATCTCGCTAGCCCTGGCTTTGCCGGGCCTGGCTTTGTTAACTCGATATAAGAAGTGGAATGCTCCGAAGTAGGTGTTTTTCGCGTGGAGCACGCGCTCTCTAGTTAAAGCTAGGAACATATTTATTCATCAGATTTCCGATAGTTACTTTGGCGTAGTAGAGATTATGCTTTTTGCAGCAGGCACGGTAGTTTGTCCGATCGTTTTTTCCCCCAATATAGAGCGGTCTCACGTGATCGACTTCGACCTGATATCGGCTCAGGCACCGATCGCCCGCTTTAGAGACAAACTCACATTGGCCCTGAGCTCTTCTCATTACCCACCGTCGATCTTCAACAGGTATATAAACACGAGGCGTGGGAGTTTTATTTACCCCACCTACTGGGGTGCTAGTCTGAGTTTCACCGGAATCCGTGGCAGCGGCAATTTTCTGGGAATCTTCTAAATTTGCTCGCGTATTTTCAGATTCAATCTTGTCTATGGCTAAGCCCATTTGCTTTTTTTCCAGGGTCGCCACTTTGTCACGAGCAAGATAGTCTAAGAGCTCAGCATAAGTAGCGCCAGGAATTTTGTGTGACAATAGTTCTTTAAGCCTTCCCAATACGGCCATCGTTTTTTCATCAACGATAATTTTAAGTTCCGTCTTCGTCTCTGTTAGCGGCCGCACTTTCTCAGCTGGAATCGCCTCCGGAGACAGCTCCAACAATACCCGTTCGCACTTACTTTGAGAGAGCCCTAAAACACTTTCGATCACTTCTGTTTTTTCTTTAGAAGTATAAGAATGCCCGGCTTTCTTTTCGTTTCGCAGAAAGCTATTTACTTTGGCTGCGTTTGTGATGCTAAGTTCGCCTGATTCTATTTTCTCTTTCGCGATGGGATTATCTCTAGCGAGTCTCATCGCATCGATTTTCATTTGGGCGTTGCCGTTGGACAATCCCAAGTACTGAGTGGCATATTCCCAAAGTGATCCGAGCGCTAACTCAGAATAGAGCATTCTTTTCTCCGCTTCTCTCAGGCAGGAAATCAAACGCAGACCAACTTCCTTTTCGTGTCGAGCAACACTCACTGAGTAGCTGAGCAATTCTTCGTTAGAAAGGGTCGAGACATCATCAATGAATTTAATCATGAGTCTCAAATACCACGGAAAATCTCGCCCTCTCAGCGGCCCGCAATGGCCTCTAGCAGCCACAAAAAAACAGCTTCTTTTCCCGAGGTATCTTCCTATTTCAAAAGCCCATCAAGTGTCATTCCTGTGCAAAACAAAGCCAGTTTACACGACTCTTGAAATACAGATGCGAAAAATAACCAAAACCTGTCAAGAGATTTTTTTATTTCTTCGTTAGAAGTGAAAATAAAATTTATTTCTTCCATTTGTTTTACCCCAACTACTGGGGTAACCCCGCGAAAATAAAAATTATGCAATTCAGTGTCATCTAATGTCATATTTAACTATTGACATTAAAGTACAAAACCCCGTATCTCCCTAAAACATGAAAATTAGTTATGACAAAAAAGCTGATGCTTTTTCAATTTCTCTTAAAGAAGGTCGAGTTTCAAAAGATGTTGAAATAGCAAAAAATGTATTTGCCGGTTTTGATAGAGGAGGAAATCTTCTTGAAATTCAACTTTTAGAGGTTTCCGAGATGGAGACGCCCTGGTTCACTCTTGAAGCTGCAGCCAAGTATCTCAAGAAATCAGAGCGAACATTACTTCGCTGGATCAGGGACGGAAAGATTAAACCAACGAAAGTCGGTAGAGAATATCGCCTAAAACCTGAAGACGTTAAGAAGCTAGCTTCTTGATTTAATCACCGCTCCACTTCTCCACTAACGTCAGCGTAGTATGGGTGCTCGCATCGATGGTCTCTCCGACTGCATCGCCGTCTTCCTTTCCCAATGGGGCTTCGGCGGCTAGTGGGTGATCTGAATGGGTGCGAACCGGGACGGTACGATTTTCGGCGCCGTAGAAAATGGCGTGGGCCGCGGAATCTTCAACCGCTGTTTTTCGTTTATCGTAGCGAGTAATCATGTCGGTCGAAGCCCAACCCGCAAATTCTTGAATAGCACGATCCGGCACGTGGTGGTCGCGCGCGTTGGAAATCGCCGTTGCACGGCACGAGTGTGGCGAAACACGGCCAACGATACCAGCTTCTTTTGAATACTTTGTAACAATGTAAAAAATCATAGAAGGATCTAGAGATTTATTTAAAACACCTGTTCTGTTATTTCTCTGTGGTAGAAATAAAAACTGTTCTAGGCCCTCGTGGTTCATCTTTCTTTGTGCAATATAAAAATAATGCTGAATCGCATTCCACACAGCCGGGATCATGACTATAATTCGCTCAGCATTTCCCTTTCCGCGCAGACGCAGGACGCGTTGGTTTCGTTCCATGCTAATATTTGAGGTCTTGAGAGCACAGAGCTCAGATCTTCTTAGACCACCATAGAATAGCACCATCAGAATAGCATAATGGAGCGAACCGGTTCGAGTGTGCAGATTGGGAAGAGAAAGAACTTTCCTCACTTCTTCATCGCTAAAACCTCGAGTGGGCGAAATGCGTTTGGGGTTTAAGAATCTAACACCGTCGGCCGGACTTTTAATGAGCAAACCATCTTCTACTAACCATTTAAAAAAGCTTTTGAGCGTCGCAAGATGGCGATCCACAGAGGTATGCTCCAAGCCTTCTGAAAGAAGGTATTCCTTGTAGTTTATGAGAAGAGTACGCGATACCTGTTCCGGTCCCTGCTGAAAATTACGGCCGTGCAAAAATTTAAAAAATCTCTTGAGGTCTTTTCCGTACGAACTTCGAGTATGCTCGGAACGCTGGTCCAAGATAAACGCCTCGACACTCTGACGGAATTTTCCGTTGGGATTGAGCAAATCCAGCGTTGAGGGCTGGCTTGATTCCAGGATTTGCAACCCCCCCCCGGCTAGGGGTGTGCCATTAAGAATCGTAAGAGATTGGGGAAGTTGGGGCGGCGTTATTGCAGGAACTGTGATCTGTGCAGGCGGTGACGCGACCACTGGCGTTGGTGTTGGTGCGACGACTTCAACTTTTTCTATGGTTGTGATCGCGCCTGTGCTCGTGTCTGCTTTAGTCTTCTTAGCTTTCGTCGGTGGTGCTGTGACCGACTCAAAGAGATCCCGCAAACTGGGCTTTGCCAATCTGGTTTCGGAAGACCTGGATTGGGCGCGCATATTATTCCATAATGAATATTTAAATTGTAATCTTGCGTTGCTACTCTTACCGGTCCGTTTCGCTGTCCCCTGCCCTGCTCTCGAGTTTTCGCGCTGCGAGCCTGAACTCTTGCGCAGGGACCGGAGAATTAATTTTCCAACACCAAACTTCTGTCTCATCACCATCTATCTTCTCATATAAATTAGAAACCTGAATAAACGATTCACTTTTGTTTTGCAAAGCTTGCCGCGCTAAGTCATATTGCCGCTCCGAAAGGCAGGACTCACATGAACAAATATCTTTTGTCATTCTTTCTACTCGCATCACTTGGAGCTACTTCGATCGCTCACGCCAGACCGGACACGACTCCGCCTACGGTGGATATGAGTAGTTTGCAATTATCTAAAACCATTATCAAGGCAGGTGAAGAAACTGAATTCTCCCTTATCGCCCATGACGAGAACTCAGGCCTGAATGGTAGTAATCCCGAGTTGGAGATTTACAGTCAAAACGGGTACCTCGAAATTCAAGGCCCTCCAGGAGCCCTACGTTATGATCCAGGCTGGGGTCGTTATGATAGTAAGAGCGGGCGAATCATCATTCGGATCAATCCAGGTAAATATGCTGTCCCGGGTGTCTATAAGATTACTAAGCTAAAGTATGTAAGAGACTATGCCGGCAACGAGATTGAACCGATCGATGTATCCAATTTGAATTTTACTTTCACGGTCCTAACTTGTGATTCCAGTATCGATGTTACTCCGCCTACTGTGGACACAAAGAGCTTCCATCTGTCCAAGACGGCCATTATGGCCGGCGAAGAAACAGAGTTTTCTTTTCTAGCCTACGACGAGAATTCTGGCTTGAACGGTAGTAATCCTGAAGAGACCTTCAGCCAAAACGGTCATATCGAAATTCAAGGCCCTCCGGGAGCACGATCCTATTCTCCAAATTATGGCGTTTATGATCAAAAGAGCGGTAGAATTGTCATTCGAATCAATCCAGGCAAATATGCCGTTCCGGGCATCTATAAAATCACTAAGCTAAGGTGGGTCCGGGACTATGCAGGCAATGAGATTGAACCGATTGATCTGACGTCATTCGACTTGTCATTCACCCTAGAAAATCCGTAAATATCTAAGCCTCAAGCTAAAAAAGAACCTCGGCCGGGACTGATTTATTTATACACATCAGCTCTCGGCCGGGCGCTTTAGTACCCGACTATTTAATTTCAACACGTAATTAACACGAAATTTAAGCGTCCGTCCCATTACGGGAAAATTATCTTTCTCATTATTTGCTGCTTTCTTCTTGAATTTCCTGTGCTATATGCGACTGATAATTAAAAGGAGTCGTCTATATGATGAAAAAATGGCATTTAGCCTTAATAGTAAGTTTGACTTTAGGGTCTGTTGGATATCTTC
>JABDFB010000063.1:12538-13106 GCA_013286765.1 Deltaproteobacteria bacterium | reverse complement strand
CCCGACGATCCGGACTTCACGAAGCGCATCCTGGAAAGGCGACCGAAAAACGAATTTGAGAAATCTCTAACAGAAATATTGTCACTTTCAGGCGAGCTTACACTGAAATTCTCTTCGGAGATGAGGAAGACTGAAATAATCTGCGTTTTGAATCTCAAGCCAGAGCAGGAAGCAGAAAAGACGGAGAACTTCCAATATGTGTTGATCGAGACGGAAGCCTCTGAACCGTCCGTTCTTCCTAAATCCTATCGAAACCTGGGAGATATTAATTACAGAAAGCTTCTGTACAGCGGCGAAAAGGACAGTTTCGAAACTCAAGTTGCAGGAAATACTGAATCTACCGATGAAATGATCATCGTGTCAGGTGGACATGAGGCACTCGCAAGAACTAAAACGATCATATCTAGGGAACAACTTGGGCAGCAGGGATTGGGTAAGGTTTTAGTTACAGGACAAAACGAGGGTGCGCCGGAACAAGTCAGTGTCCAACAACAGGAGACTCAAGCAAAATCAACGGAAGTAAAACCTGAAAACGAATTGGAAGCTATTGTGGGTCCCAGTATAGAGC
>JABDFB010000063.1:0-12528 GCA_013286765.1 Deltaproteobacteria bacterium | reverse complement strand
AAATACAGCAACACTCGAAACGAGAATTCCCCAATCGAAGAGATCCTTCTTAGTTTTACCGGTTTGAGACAAAATGTCTTTTGGAATATCGTTTAGGAAGCTATTGTGGGCCCCAGTATAGAGCATATCATCAGCTTTATTCCAAAAGAAGAACAAGGGCGCACTCCCCCTGAGTGGACCCAAAATCTGATTAAGAGCCTCATCAAAATGCGCGGAGAACTCTACGCAAAAGTTCGAGCTGTCATGGTCGACTCACGAAGTAAAGAACTGATGCTGAAAAAAGCTCTGATCCACGTGCGAAGCGATTTAATATCTGCCCAGGCGGTTGCCGAACAAAAAGAGAAGGAAGTAACAGCCTTAATGGCTGAATTAACTAAAATAAAGTCGCAGAGCATAGGCAAGCAAGATCAAAAAGTAGAATTGTTGCAGAAGATGCTAGCGCATTCGAAGATGGAGAATACAAAAGTGTTGGCCGAGCTCAGCGAGTTTCGAAGAACCTCGAGGGGGTCTCAGTCTGCTGAAATGAGCATATTGCAGAGTCAGATGCATGATCTGAAAGAAAACTACGATCGTCTTTTTCGACAGACGGAAGAGCTGAAAAAGGCCAATCGACAACTCATGATTCGTCTGAATGAAGGGCAGGGGCACAGGGGAAGAGCCAGCACTGCTTCCGAAGAATTGAAGCAAAAGCATGAAGCGACTTTGAGGCTCTACTTGAATTCCAAAAAGGAAACTGAGGATTTGAAGAAGCAAATTGAACTTTTAAATTTTAGAGAATTTGAATTGAATAAAGAGCTAAAAACCCTAAAAAATAAACTAAACTCTGCACCGTCGTCGTCCGGGGCCGCGCCTGGCGGCGGAAAGAAATCCGCATAGCCTCAGTTGATTAAATTAGATCTGGTCTCTTTTGTTTTACTTCTTCTACGACTTTTCTTAAATCTTGTGCTCTACTTTTATCGGCAATTAGCAGTGCATTTTCGTTTTCAGCAATAATGAGATTATTGACACCCAGCAAAGCTACCAATTTTCCATCTTTGACATCAACAATATTTTTTTTGGAATCAATTGCAATTAGCTCGCCTTGATTGACGAAATTACCTTGATCCAAAATTTTAAGCTGGTTCCCCAGTGTCTCTAAAGAAGTCCAACTGCCAAGGTCGTCCCAGCCACAGTCTAGTGGAAACGCCACTACGTTCTTCGCTTTTTCCATAATACCGTAGTCAATCGAAGTTGCAGTCATTTTTGGATAGGCTTGCTCAATATTGCCATTAGCTTCGGCCCAGGCTTCTTCCATTTCTGGCATAAATTGATCAAAAGCTTTCAAGATAGTTTTGGTTTGCCAAATAAACATTCCTCCATTCCACAGGTAGTTGCCGGAATTCAGAAATTCTTGGGCTTTCATTGCGTTTGGTTTTTCAACGAAATTCAGGACATGTTTTGGGTGATACTGCGATACTTGTGAAGTAAGGCTCTCGCCAACTTTCAAATAACCATAGCCAGTTTCGGGTCGAGTTGGGTGAATACCCAATGTGATTAAATCTGGGTGTGAACTGGCCCATTCAGCCGCGGCTTTCACCGTTTCAATAAAAGATGGGACGTCAGCAATATAGTGGTCTGAAGGCAGAACAATCATGATGCTCTGCGGATTTTTCTCCATAATCAGTCTTGCGGCCCAGTAAATACAAGGTGCCGTATTTCGACCTTGTGGTTCGGCAAAAATCTGGGCATCCAGATTCTCTTCCTGCACCGTTTTGTCTAATGCGGCCGTGGTGACAATCATCCGATGATGAGCATCGATAATTTGCGAAAAACGTGACAGCGTTTGTGAAAGAAGAGAATGCGATTCGGTCCCAAATGTCAATAGCTGCTTCGGTCGTTTTGATGTGCTCTTGGGCCAGAATCTCGTTCCACTTCCTCCGGCTATTACAACTAAATAGAGATTTTCGCGGTACAACATAAGTAATTCCTCATCGTTTTCTCCCGTAGCTATCTTCGAGGCGAACGACATCGTCTAACTGGGGCGTAGAGACCTCAAAAACATTGCAATCCTCTAGTGCGATCATTCTGTGCTTACGTCGAGGAGAAATATGGTAGGCGTCGCCCGAATTAAGCAGATATTCTTCAAGCTTACCTTCGCTAGTTTCGAGCAAAAGTTTCATTTTTCCGGATTCGAGGATAATGGTCTCTTCCTTTTCCTGATGAAATTGAAGGGAGAGTTGGTGTCCTTTATGGATATAGAGGATTTTTCCGACATAATTTTTTGTTTTTGCCCAAATGAGTTCATAACCCCACGGTTTTTCAACTCTTTGGATGGTTTGTTTAGACATCGATTTATCCTAATTGCGCGGAGCCGATTTGTCTATTTTTGTCTAATGATGAGCGGTGTGGCTCTTGAGAGTGGTTGCACCAGCATTTCGGGTCTTCGCCTGATTCGGAAGTTCCAGTTGTTTAGGCTGCTCGGTCTTAAGTCCGGACTCGTGGACTTCTTCTTTTAGCTGGCCTTTGAGATCGCCCTCTAATTTCTGCTGGGTATTTTTTTCGACTCCCGAAACTTCGTGGGAATTCGGCGCTTCGTCGGGGATGTCTTCTACCGTGGAATGCGAACGTTCAAGAATAGGACGGGGTGGAGCCGTGATTGTTTTTCCGAAGTGAATTCCTAAAGTAAATGCAAACATAAAGGTGAGGGAAAAAATAAAGAAGAAATACAGAATTTCTTTTCGATTATAGATGAAAATATGTTGTTTACTCTTCATACATTACTAGGATCTCATGCAACAAGTCGGAATTCCAGATTCGAAGTTCAGTTTTAAGACTATTTTTGTTTTTTTAACCTGGTCCTAGGTGGCCTCTAACTTTCAATGCACCTCTTCAAATGGAGGTTTCTTCGGAATGGAAAAATTAAAGGAAAAATGGCGTAAGAACGATCATGGGCAAGGGCTTACTGAGTATATCACCCTTTTAGTCTTAGTGTCCCTGGTTGCTGTTGGGGCAGCGGCCAGTATAGGTAGGACCTTGAGACAAAAGATTGAAACGGCAAGAAATCACATTCATTCGGATATTAATTTTGGTGATGTCAGGTGAGGTCTGGTCAGGCATTGGTTGAGACAGTTCTAAGTTTGGTTGTATTTGTCTCGATAGTCTATTTGGCGGTTTCAATACACTATTTCTATTGGAGCCAAGCTAGGTGCATCTACTTAACGTTTGAAACTGTTTTACACCGACTGAGCGGGGCTTACACACAGGCGGACGATCAGAATTCAATGGTCAAAATAGAGGAATCTCCCACTGCTATGTTAGGAAGTGGGACGTGTGGTAGGGCCAAAGTCCGGGTTCAGGTGTCAAAATTCGCCCTGCGGAGGTATTAATATGAAATTTGAGTGCTTCCGAGGAAATAGGGGAACACTTACAATGCTATTTTGCTTTGCATTAATCATCGTAAGTTCTTGCGGTTTGTGTATTCTGGGCAGTCTTAGATATTGGAGATTTTCAGTTGAGACCCAATTAAGACTAAATCGATGTGTTGGAGCGGCTGCAGGTGAATTCCGGGATTTATTGAATCTGCTAGTTGCCCTCAACCATGAAATTTATGGTTTAAGGTCTGTCACTACTTTTGCTGAGCCTTCACTGGTTCCCTTTCTAAAAGAAACTCTAGCACAGGCGGTTATGGATCAAGAGTCTGTTTACGCTAAATGGAATTTCAAAAGGCTGAATTGGGGAACTAACGAGCACTGTAGAGGCCCCACCGATACTTATTTGGTACTTCCTGAAATTTCTTTGAGGCGAGAGTCAGATGATCAGCTGGGTCCCAAACCGTTCACTTGGGATGATCCAGTTGAAAGTTCCGTTTTTAGCGTTCAAGCCCTTCATGATGGATATCCGACTCGAGCTGCAGTTGCTGAGATTTTTGGAGGTTCAAATGGAATTCCTGGGGACCATAGAAAATGGGAATCATACTGGAGTTGCTTCGGGGATTGTTCCGGGCAGAGAAAGACCCGCTATTCGAGGTCAGGTATTCATTGAGTCATTATTATGGATTATTTTTTTCGTTGGGCTCAGTCTATCTCTCAGTTTCTTAGTGCGCAGAGAGTATGGGTATTTCTTAGTTGTACTTACAACTGGGCAACCAGCCGAGTCGCAGTTGGATCAAGTATTTTAATTGTATCTGCAATTCTAAGTCAAAAAGCAAGCTCGTGGAGTGAGCGAAACGCAATATCAGCATGGGAAACG
Organism: Deltaproteobacteria bacterium; assembly: GCA_013286765.1. The sequence continues at coordinate 8,301 of JABDFB010000063.1, read as the reverse complement.
CACCATTATCCCCGAGCGCAGGTCATTGAAAGGATTGTTTTGAGTTTCGGTTTTAGGCTGATTCGGAGTGAAAAAGTCCTGAAGAAGGTCTATCGCAGTCTTCCATCAGACTTCAACGAAACTAGTTTAGTCTGGATCAGTAATAGTCAGGATTGGGTTGGAATTCAGATGGAAAAGCTGGATCCCTATGCCAGTCAGGGGCGAACTCAAATTTATTGTAAATTCTGCAAAGAATTGCCGAAATTCTGGAAAAGTTATGGTAGAGGATGGGGAGATCTAGAGAAGATGCTGGAGGACTTAGGATCCCGTTGGAGTTTAGGTCGGACTTCGAACGCAACAATAAAAAGTCTGAAAGACTCCAGGGAAATAGCATATTAGCAATCGCAAAGATTGGGTTGATTAATTAAATAGGTTGAAACTGAGTAGCATGTTTTTATATATTATTTTTATAAAATAATGTTACAAGGATATGTTGAGGTCGCTGTTAAAGAGGCCTTTTTTGCTTATGTGTATTATTAACTTATGCGTATTATTAAAAAAATAAATTTGATTAGAATGTTTTTAGTGTTCTCCCTGCTTTTCGGAGTTCAGTTTTCTTTCGCCGATGATGAATCAACCTCTCAACGAGATATGCTCTATAGGTTGTATGGCCCGAATCAGAGCACTAAGTATGTTGGATTCATGTTGTATAATAGTGCATTGACTTCAAACGTTTCTATTCCTTGGTTTCTGGAGCAGCTTCACCCAGCGCTAAGAAACCTGCCGGTATCATACATTGACAATTGTCCTGTATACGAAATTCCTCCCATTCCAAGCGACGTTCTGGCCTCGCTTATGGGGTCTACTTTTCCCGAGGACGCTCACTCAGGTCTTGCTTTGCTACAATCGGAAGTATGGAGAGATTTGGCTAACGCCCAATTACAAGGAATTAAGTTTGGAATTGCAGCTGATGTTAAAGCATGTGGGCATTTAGGAAAGTATTTTCATGAGGCTGGAATTATCATTTTACCTTTTGGAGGAAGTCCCGAAGTATTCTATGCTTCATTGCGCCTTAATGTTCAGTATAATACCTTAGGTGAACGAGGTGGGTCTTCTGGTCAAGTAATAAATAGTAATTGTTTAGTTACTATGTTTAATTATATTTCCGCCTTAGATCGCTACGAAAGAGAATTTGATAGTTGGCTTTCGTATTTAGGTCAATTAGATATCAACAAGGTCATAGACCGAAAATCCCTTCAAACGCCAGCGATGGTTGACTTAAGTATGGCGCAGCTTATGGATTTTCTTGGTCCGCGTGCGCTGGCTACCGGAATTGAATATTGTCCGAGGGAGATTCGGTATGTTGTTGACCAAATAGAGAGCTATCACGCATACGTGAGTGATAGCTCAATTAAGGACAGCCCTTCGTACCTTGTAAAAAAACTCAAAAGTACTTTAGATTTACTATTCAAAAAAGTCATGAGTGACGGTGAAATAGTGACTGTTTGTAAGGCTGAGGTAATGAACCAGGAGTATTCTGACGAGGCCATCTGTAACAGTCATCGTAAGATGATGAGAAAATTGGATGGACAATTTGACTTAGAATGGGCGGCCGAGCTGTTGGGAGAGCTCAGAAGAACACTGGGACCGTATAGTAGGGGGACAGTCCGAACTATTTTGCCGAGATGGACTGACACTAAAACCATCGAATTTTTTGAGAGCAAAGCTAAGAAAAATAGACCGTTGGGGCTAGTCAGGACTTATCTGCTCTATCTGCAGAAAGACTCTTTCAAAGACGGTTTTGAGGAGCTTTGCGATAAAATTGCCGGTTTTGAGTTCCTGGCTGCTTGTCCACCCCCCAAAATGCCTGGGCGTTGGATCCCAGCGTTTGGACGTCTCGCATTTCCTTTTTCCTACTGGCAATACTAGACAAGAAGGCTATTCTGAGTTTAACTGTCGTGCATGGCTCAGCAACCGTATTCAATTCTTACAGTGGGATCTCTTGCTTTTGACTCTGTCCAAACGCCTACAGGCAAAGCAGACCGAATTTTAGGCGGCGCCGCTAATCATTTTTCGGTGGCAGCTTCGTTTTACGCTCCAGTGAGTGTTGTTGGAATTGTGGGACAAGACTTTCCGGAAGCGCATCTGGAGTGGTTAGCAGCGCGTAAGGTCGACGTTAGCGGAGTGAGAATAGTCCCTGGCAAGTCATTTCATTGGGTTGGCAGTTACACCTATGATTTGAACGAAGCGACGACTCTGTCCACGGCCCTAAATGTTTTTGAACATTTTGATCCGGAGCTGAGTGAACAGCATCGTGGGGCGCAGTATGTTTTTCTGGCAAATATTGATCCCGTTCTTCAACTGAGTGTTTTGGATCAGGTTAGGTCCCCTAAACTAGTAGCCTGTGACACTATGAATTTCTGGATTACAGGTAAGCCTGAAGAAGTCCGAAAAATCTTGAAGAGAATCGATATATTGTCCATTAACGAGGGTGAAGCTTTCTTATTGACCGGTGAAAAGAATTCTCTGAGCGCTGCTGAGATGATTCAAAAAATGGGACCCTCGGTAGTTATTATTAAACGTGGTGAATACGGGGCGATGCTTTTGAATGGAGAGAATGTTTTTATTGCGCCTTCTTTTCCCGTGCGTCAAGTTATAGATCCCACGGGCGCGGGCGATAGTTTTGCGGGTGCCTTTATGGGTTTCTTGGCTGAGGCTCGAGTCGATCGTGATATGGCGCGTACGGACCCAAAAGCTTGGGATATGTTATTAAGAAGAGCCGTTTTAAACGGATGTGTTATGGCAAGTTTTATTGTTGAGGACTTTGGTTTTCATCGGCTTACCCGTCTGAATCAACACGAGCTCGTTGCTCGACAAAAATCGCTGCTTCGAATGACTAGTCTTGAGCCGGTAGACTTATAGATTTTTCTAAGTCTTCCGGATTTTTTCCTGCGTCTCGCCAGGCTTTTCTTGTTGCGTCTAGAAACTGAGTTTGAAATCTTTGTTTAGAAAAGTGGGATGCTCTAGTACGACAAGCTTGTTCAGAAAAAACGTACTGGCCTGATTCCATCTTGAGAATGGCTTCTTTCAGCTTTTCGACTGTTTGGGCCGTAAAGAAAATACCGGTTTTTTCTGTGACAGTCTCAGTGACACCACCTTCAGCGAAGGCAATCACAGGGGCTCCTGCCGACATTGCTTCCACAGGCGTAATGCCAAAATCTTCTACTCCTGGAAAGACGAAAGCTCTGCATTTGGAGTAGAGGTCCGAAACCGCAGAATTGCCTAGGCCACCCAAGAATTCAACGGTTGGTCCCGCAAGCTTCTTAAGGCGTTCATTGTCCTGTCCACCACCAACAATCAGTAGAGGAAGTTTGAGTTGATTAAAAGCTTCGACCGCCAAGTCCACTCGTTTATAAGGTGCGAAGGCAGTGACCATTAAATAATTTCGACCGGGTTTACGGGGCAGGGTAAATCGCTTGAGATTCGCAAAGGGGTGAATGACCTGAGCAGTCCGGCCATAAATAGAGTGTATTTGATCTGCGATAAATTGACTATTGGCGAGCATTGCATCAATTCGTTTCGAAGTACTAGTTTGCAGATCCCATTTTTTTAGATAGTTTCGAAAGAGTTTGGCGGCAATGCGAGTCGACAGTGAGGCACGAGATGCTCCGAAGTAGTCGTCGTACCGAGTCCAAATATATCGCATAGGAGCGTGCACATAGCTAATGTGAACCGCTCCAGCAGGTTTTTTGATTCCCTTCGCTACACAATGGGAGGAAGAAATAATAAGATCGAAGTCCGACAAATCAAATTTCTCGATCATCGACGGCATTAGTGGCAAGAAATACCGGTATTTTTTTTCTGCAAACGAAACGCGTTGTAGCCAGCTGGTATGTCTCTTTAGTCTAGCAATTTCAGGTGATATTCTGTTTGGAATATAGAGCAATGTAAAGAGGTCTGCTCGTAGAAATAATTCCGCTATTGCTTCCAAAACAATCTCACCACCCCGCATTCCGGTGAGCCAATCATGAACAATCGCAACTCGCGTCACAGTTGAGTCCTAAAGTAGTCTAACGTTACCTGAAGTCCTTCTCTTAACGAGACTCTTGGCGACCAGCCTAAAAGTTCGGTTGCTCGCGTAATATCGGGACAACGTTTTCGAGGATCGTCAGGTCGTTTGGGGAGATGTTTAACAGTTGGCGTTTTACCGGCGAGCTCAGACAGAATTTCACTAAAGGTCAGGATGGTATGTTCTTCGGGATTACCTAGATTGACTGGGTCTTGCACTCCGCTTTCGTAAAGGCGAACAATTCCATCGACGAGATCGGAGACAAAACAAAAACTCCGCGTTTGAAATCCATCGCCGTGAATGGTCAGATTTTGATCTCTGATGAGTTGCCGGCACAGTTCAGGAACGAGTCTGCCATCGTCTAGTTTCATCCTAGGACCGTAGGTATTAAAAATTCTTGAGATTCTCCCGTTAAGTCCCTTATGTCTAATTGCTGTGCTGACATAGGCTTCTGCAAAGCGTTTGGTTTCATCATAACAAGCGCGTGGCCCGATGGGGTTAACATTTCCCCAGTAGTCTTCTTTTTGTGGATGAACTAGTGGATCCCCATAGACTTCTGAAGTGGAGGCGAGGACATAGCGACTCTGGTATTGGAGCGCAAGCCGGATTGTTTGGATTGTGCCAATCGAATCGACTGCTAGAATTTCGAAGGGAATTCGGTCAAAGTCGGTTGGACTCGCTGGACACGCAAAATGAAAAATGCCATCTAGTCCATGGGTCGCTAGGAATGGGACAGTGCTTTCCCGGATAGGCTGACAGATGTCCTGCTCGATAAAAGTGAAGTACGGGCTTTGAAGGGCGTTAGCGAGATTCGACTTTCTTCCGGTTATCAGGTTATCGATAGCAGTGACGGCATACTCCAGCTTTAGAAAGCGCTCACAAAGATGCGAACCTATGAAACCGGCACCGCCGGTAATAATGACATGCTTCATGGCTCTAAACCTAACACGCGTTTGTAGATTTGGTCCATACGGTCTCCCATTCGTTTCAAATTGAATCTGTCTAGAATTTTCTGTCGACTCTCGGCAGATGGGGCAGTGATTTCATTTCGGGATATTTTGTGGAAAGCGCTTACCCAGCCGTGGATATCATCGGGATCAGCCCAAAAAGCCTCCCATGGTTTAAGGTCTCCTAGGCCCTCTCGATGGGGCGGAATTTGTGAAACGGCGATTGGGATGCCTGCGACAGCGGCTTCAACCGGTGGCAGACCAAAGCCCTCGTAGCGCGATGGAAAAAAAGCCCCGGCTGCGCTTTTTAGAAGAATGGCAGTTTCGTTTTCAGGCAGCGAACCGATTGATTTGATCGATTTGGAGCCGGAGATAAACTGAGGATCGACGGTGATCACCAATGGCCACGGTTCTTTTTTCTGCGCTGTAAAGAGTCGGTAAGCTTCCGTCAACTTGTTTAAGTTCTTATGAGGTTTGGGATTGGAGAGACAGAAAAAAAAGCTCCCTGGTTCAAGTCCGTGCTTCTTCAAAAGGGATGTGTCTTTTGGGTTTTCTGTGGGTTCTCCAATTACATTATATACAATCTCTATTCGCTCATCGGGAACCTTCAGCCAATCAGATAACTCCCGCCGCGAAAATTCCGATACTGTAATAATGGCACGTGACTCGAGTGCGAACTTTTTGAGAAGAATTTTGTAATAGAGTTTCTTGGGAAGATTTCCATAATGCAGATGATTCAAATCGTGAACGGTAACCATACTCGGGCACGGACAGGTGAAGAGACTGGAGAACGATGGGCTGTGGTAAAGATCTGCTTTTGCATTTGCAAGAGTTCTTGGAATTTCCGTCATCTCTCGAGCACTTAGAAACTTTGACTTGAGTCGTAGTATTTCAAAAGAGAAAAAGTGGTGATGGGGAAAGTCTTGATTTACCAAAAACGTAACTCGATAGGTCAGGCCGCGGCTTTTTTCCAGTTCTTTGAGCGCTTGAGCAAGGTAACTAACATACCGGGATATCCCGTGGGGGATTGGGCCAACCATTCTCGCATCAACTAGGATTCTTGGCATAATTTTCGGCTTCATAGAAGCGTCCATGCGATCACCCACGCTATTTGATGCTCGATCTTAGCTTCCCACAGATTGAGCTGAGTGAGGCCGTTGAGGTGAAATACGATCCACGCACATGCCAAGCCTCTCGAGAAATCTATCGGTTTCAGATCTCTTTGCCGCTTGAGGACCGCGAAAATCAAAAATCCATACCAAAGCAATATACTGAACAAACCGAAAAGACCTAAGGTACTAAGAACGTCCAAGAGATTATTGTGGGCGTGTCCACTAAAGACATCTTTTGAATGGGTTTTTTCCTGCAGATAAAAGCCTGATAGTTCGAGATTGTGATGCCAGCCCACACCTGTTAGGGGACGAGCTTTAAAAAATTCCAAATTTGCTTGCCAGAGGTCGAAGCGTGTTTGTACTCCCATCGCATCTTTGAATCTGAGCTGGATCGTCGAATTTTGGAAGAATGCAAACGCTGCGATCATAGCTATAAGTGCAACCCATACTCTGCGCTTGCCTTTGAGCCTTAACAGAATCCATACGAAGAGCCCGACTGGCAGCGCGATCCAAAGCATTCTGGAATAGGTGAAAAATAAAGCTAGGAGGCCCGCCGCAGCGACACAACAGGTGAGAGGGAATCTTTTTTTGTGTCGAGACTGCCAGACCATATCTAGAGACATAAAAAACGGAAAAATAAAAATGCTTGCCACCGAGAGATGGTGGCCCAGAAAGAGGGTAGTATGAAAGTAGTTTGGCTGCGTCGGAATAAACTGCGGTCTCGGCCAACCGATAAAGTGTTGTAGGATGCCAATCAAAGACAAGATAAAGAATCCAGCCAACCAAGATTTAAAGACCGAATGCTGGTCCTTTTCGTCGAGTTGTTTGAGTCCTATGACTAATAAGAGAGGCCAGAAGAAGTACCAGACTTTCGCCATGTCTCTAAAAAAATGGACGTTAACGAACTCCCCGCCATAGCCCATAGGATAGAGCTTCGCAAAAAGCAGACTAGTGGCGCATGCCAGAGTCAAGAGGCAGGAAAGAGCAAAGTACATTTTAGAGGCGGGCTTTTTTATTTCCGAACAAACTCTGGATTTCAATTCTTGGAAGCTCGAAAATTGGAATAAGATAACTAGAATCAATAGAGCGGCGGCGATGCTCATGGCCGCCATTGAGACAAGCGTGGCGACGGCGTAGACCGCAAGTGCTGTCTTGAGTGCTCGTGTGCGAATTGACAGGCGGGTAGAAGCTGGCATTTTTTGCAAATCTCCTCACGATAGACCCGTTGGCAAATATCTAAAATCCCCAATCTAGAAAGGGCAAAATCATACCTTGTGGGGTCATCGGGATCTAGTAGTTTTAGGTTTTCGGTTACCTCGAGGGCAGTTTTCCAGTCAATTGCTTTACGCGACGCAAGTCCCAGATATTGTGTAATTCGCCCCGTGTGCGTATCCAGGGGCATAATCAGTTGGTCCGTTCGGAATTTACGGTTTTTTGGAAAGGTAATAGTTAGTTGGCTAGGTCTCGTCCAAACTCCCGGATCTACCCCGTCGTTGCGGACCATCCATCGTAGATACATACACCAGCGTTTGCAGCAGCTTCCGTTTTTTGGAGAAGTGAGTAAAAAAGCAAAGCGGTCGCTGGGAGTGACTTGAAGGTCGTAGGTTTCCCAATCCTCGAAGAGCAGGGTCAACGCATGACCAAAATGGCTGTCTTCTGGTTGAAGAAAGGTCAAGAGATGGCTCCCTAGAGATCCGTGCTTTAACCAGCTCCCATTTAGTAAAACAAGTAATGCCACCAAATCCGAACCACTATTGAAGCGATGGACATATCTTTCAAATAAATGGAGTGCCCGGTGCCTAAATTTTGGTTTGGACAGACCACGGACGAATTCTTGGGGGCTCGAACTTACACTGTGGATTCGAGAAAGGGCCTCTTGAATGGATTTTCTGATCTGTTTGACGTTGCCATACGCTAAAACAGCCGCTATCAGTCCCACAGCTTCTCGGTCCCATGGATCATCAAAATGGTAAACAAATTCTAAGGGATCTGAGGACAGAAGCTCAGTCCGGTGATAACTTGTTTGCAATTGATCCAAGAACCTTCGGAGTGGTAACACGTTGGAGAATCTACAATGTTTGTACGTGGAAAGCTAATAGCATCGATGACCATTCTCTCGCTTCTATTCGGCCATATCTCCCTTGCTGCAGATCCGGAGACGTCTTTTGAACAGGAAGAGTCGGTGATTCCCAAA
>JABDFB010000062.1:12447-13433 GCA_013286765.1 Deltaproteobacteria bacterium | reverse complement strand
CATCAGAACAAGTGAAAAAAATCACTATTGATACCCATTACCATGAAGTGTTGCAGATGGCAGTGATCGGAGTCGAAGATAATGGATTTGGAATGCCAGAGGATGTAAAAGCGAGGGTCTTTGAACCTTATTTTTCGACGAAGGCTCAAGGTACAGGCTTGGGATTAGCGATCGCAAAACGCATTGTCAATGATCACGACGGATTTATTCGAGTAAAATCTATGCTGAGAAGCGGCACTCATTTTATTATTGAGCTTCCCACAACACCTCGGCAAAAGTTAGAAAAAGGAGATTTAAGGAATGCCCAAATCGGTCCTAGTAATTGATGATGAACTGTCAATCAGACAATCTTTGTATGGAGCTTTGACTGATGAGGGTTATCGCGTTTCTTTAGCTGCTTCAGGAAGGGAAGGCTTAGAAGCGCTGCGTACCGAACGTCCCGATGTTGTTCTCTTGGATATTTGGATGCCGGAAATGGACGGGATCGAAACTCTTCGAATGATCAAACTCGAACACGCAGATACCATCGTGATAATGATGTCCGGTCACGCAAATATTGAAACTGCAGTAAAAGCAACAAAGCTGGGAGCCTTTGATTTTGTCGAAAAACCGCTCTCGTTAGAGCGCCTTCTGGTCCTGCTTCAGAATGCGGTGAGCGTCCAAGATTTGGCAAGAGAGAATCAAGCCTTGCGTAAACAAATCCAGCGTCAGAGGCTTGTCATTGGCGAGAGCCCGGCAATGAAACATATTCAAGAAATGATTCGTCGAGTGGCACCAACGACGGGTTCCGTTTTGATTCTCGGCGAAAACGGAACTGGAAAAGAGCTCGTTGCTCAGAGCTTACACAGTCATTCGTTGCGTTTTAACAAACCATTTGTCGAAGTCAACTGCGCGGCGATTCCCGAGGAGCTGATTGAAAGCGAACTCTTTGGTCACGAAAAAGGCGCATTCACTGGTGCGACGCAACTGTGACGAGGCAAATTTGA
>JABDFB010000062.1:0-12437 GCA_013286765.1 Deltaproteobacteria bacterium | reverse complement strand
TCTCAAACCATCTCTATCGATGTTAGAATTATCGCGGCGACAAATAAAGAGCTAAAAGCCGAGATTCAGGGCGGAAATTTTAGAGAAGATTTATTCTATCGTTTAAATGTAATTCCATTTCTTGTGCCCCCGTTACGCGAACGCATAGACGATATTCCAATTCTGGCAGAATATTTCTTGAAAGAATTTTGCGCTGCCCACGGACGCGCTTTGCGCACTCTTTCTCCAGAAGGAGTACGAGTTCTGCAAGCCTACTCGTGGCCCGGAAACGTACGAGAACTCAAAAATCTGACGGAACGCATGATTATTCTCACCACGGAATCGGAAGAAGGACGTGCGATCAGCGCCGCCGATGTTTTACGCAATATGCATGACGATGCGTTCGTATTGAGGATGGAAGACGAGGGCCTAGTCAGCATACCCGAACGCCCCAGTGATGCGTGCGCCACCGCAACCAAGAACTTGCGGGATGCTCGCCAGGGATTTGAAAAAGAATTTATTATCAAAACTCTGAAGGAACATGACTGGAATGTTTCGAGAGCTGCACAGACGCTAGGAATAGAGCGGAGTCATTTACACAGGAAGATAAAATTATTTGGGATCGAAGGTTCGGCTTAAATTCTTGTGGTCACTGAGTGGAAAGGTCTTCCCCTTGAGAAACCGTTTCGGGGCCGCCCCCTCCATGGGGCTGCGCGTGCCTCTCGATTGTCGCAATGCCAGGCAAAAAGCCCAAGACACGAACCTTAAAAAAAAACGCCGAGGTGTAAGCACTTGAGGAATTCCTCAACAGGAAATACCTCAAAAGAGTCTTTTTGAAGTCGATCGGCGCCTCTGTAGATTCCAATCTTTCTTACGACTTCGACGGATTTTGAAGATGAAGAAAAATCACGAATTGGTTCAAAAAATCTCCAATCCCATTTTTTAGAATGCTTGATCTCAATGCAAATAATTTTGGATGGGGTCGTGCGAGTCGCCTTTTTTAGCTCGATCAGCAGGTCAATTTCATAACTTCCAGTAATCCGATAGGTAAAGAGTTCTCTTTTTGCTTCGAGATAGGCGTTTGCGGATCTTACTTCATTTAAGATAAAATTCTCAAAGTAATAACCAATGCTCTGTGGATCAAGGCTTTCACCTAGCCTTCCAGCAGCGGCTCTGGGAACTCCGGTATCAAAAAAATAAAATTTTGGATGTTTAAAACAGATAAGGGCTAATTGGAAGCAAAATCGCCCTTATCTGTTTTACTGTAGCCACCTTCCAACTTGCAGCATCACACTTTGCGTACTATATTGCGACCTTATGGCTGAAAAAATAACCCCTCGTAAACAAGACTTTTCCCAGTGGTACCAAGACGTTGTATTGCAAGCCAAGCTTGCAGATTACAGCCCGGTTCGGGGTTGCATGGTCATTCGCCCGAATGGATATGCTATTTGGGAGCAGCTACAGAGAGAATTAGACCGACGGATAAAGGAAACGGGGGCGCGCAATGCGTATTTTCCGCTTTTTATCCCAGAGAGTTTTTTAAAGAAGGAAGCCGAGCACGTAGAGGGGTTTGCTCCACAGTGCGCAGTCGTGACCTATGCGGGGGCGAAGGACCTTGAGGAAAAGTTAGTGGTAAGGCCGACTTCAGAGACCATCATTAATAGTATGTTTGCAAAATGGGTGCAGTCGTACCGAGATCTGCCGCTGATGATTAATCAGTGGGCAAATGTGGTCCGCTGGGAAATGCGAACGCGCTTTTTTCTGAGAACGACTGAGTTTCTTTGGCAGGAGGGGCATACCTGCCATGCTACGGAAGAGGACGCAGTCCAAGAAGCCCAAAAAATGGCGAAGATCTATCAGAATTTTGCTGAAGAGGTTCTCGCTATGCCAGTGCTGATGGGTGTGAAAAGCGCCAGTGAGAAGTTTGCAGGTGCCGATCAGACTTTCGCTATTGAAGCGTTGATGCAGGACGGGAAGGCGCTGCAGGCGGGAACTTCGCACTATTTGGGAACGAATTTTTCAAAGGCGTTTGGGACGAAATATTTAGATCGCGATAGTAAGGAGAAATGGGTCCATCAGACTAGTTGGGGCGTTTCGACGCGGTTGATTGGTGGGATGATCATGACGCACTCTGATGACAAGGGCTTGGTGCTGCCACCGCGCTTGGCGACAACTCATGTTGTGATGATTCCAATACTGTCAAATGCCGATGCGACACCAAAGGTTATAGAGAAGCTCGAGAAACTTTCGGAGAAAGTGAAGGACGAGGCCAAGCAAGCTAGTTTACCTTACACAGTGTGTGTAGATATTGATCGAGACGAAACTAAGCAAATTGGCTGGAAGTACCATGAGTATGAGTTAATAGGGATCCCGGTGCGCGTAGAAATGGGTCCACGAGATTTAGATAAAAGTCAGGTGGTAATTACGAGAAGGGATATCGGGAAGAAAGAGTTTGTTTCTCTGGACGAGGCGTCTGGGAAGATTATTAGTTTGTTGAGTGCAATGCAAAAAGATCTTTTAGACAGAGCGGTTCAACATCGGGAGCAAATGACTCTCAGAGTGGAGAATTACCAGGAATTTCAAAAAGCGATTGAAGAAAAAGGTGGCTTTTTGGTGGCGCCCTGGTGTCAAAAGGCAGAGTGCGAAGCGAAGGTGAAAGAAGAAACGAAAGCGACGATTCGGTGTCTTTCTCTAGATGCTCAGCATAAGCTGATTCGTGAGTCCGGAAAATGCATGGTCTGTGGGGAATCAGGAAACGCGGTGCGTTCAGTCTTTGCGAGAGCATACTAGCGTTAGAAAGGACCACGGATGCATTCTGTTCAAAATCACCATGCCACGCAGCTAATCGTTGCTTTGGATTTTTCTCGAGCCGACCGAGCACTTGAGTTTGTTGAAGAACTCAGTGACCTACCGGTCATATTTAAGGTGGGATTGCAGCTTTTTTTGGCAGGTGGGCCTGAACTAGTTCGTGAGCTCGTACATCGAAAGAAACGCGTATTCCTGGATTTGAAATTTCACGACATTCCGCGTACCGTAAGCCAGGCAGTTCGACAAGCAGCTCTGATGCATGTCGAAATGATGACAATTCATTTGTTAGGTGGAAGTCAAATGGTCAAAGCGATTGCAGAAGAGCTGGCAGATATTCCGCTGCTGCGACCAAAAATTTTGGGAGTCAGCGTTTTGACTTCGTTTGACGACGTCAGATGGGCGGAAGTAACTAAGTCGATGACCGGCCATGCAGTCGATGTGGCAGAGTCGGTTACGGGTTTGGTGGCGAATACCATCGGTCACGGATTGGATGGAGTGGTGTGTTCCGCTCTCGAGCTATCAAGCATTAAGAGTCGTTATCCAAATCTCTTCACTGTAGTTCCAGGAATTCGTATGAGTTCGGATTTGGATGACCAGGCTCGAGTAACAACGCCCGCCATTGCCCATGAAATGGGAGCGGATGCGATTGTGATGGGACGTCCTATTACTAGATCGGATCGTCCCAAGGAAGTAGTTCAAGCGGTTTTGCGAGACTTGTCGTTGACAAGAGTCTCAGCTTAAAACCACGACAGTAAAGGTAGTAGGCATTAAGTTTTATGATTCTTCGAAATCCGCACAGTATTTTAGCAGTTCTTGAAACAAGGCCAGGCGATGTTCTTGAGCTTGTCCTTCCCCATAAGCATGTGAGTGGTGCCTGGGATTCTGTTCGCGAAGCTGCAATTCGGGCCAAAGTTCGAATAAGTGAGCGAGAACGGAGTGGCGATACTGGGAGAAAAACCCCAGGAAATACGATTGCGAGGGGAAATACGTTTGCGCAGGTTCGCGAGAGAAGTCCGGTTTCGCTTTCAAAGCTTTTTGAAAATGCGGCGACGGTAGCCGAAGGATCAGGTCTGTGGCTTGCCCTGGATTCGATTCAGGATCCGCATAATGTGGGAGCACTATTTAGATCTGCCGCTTTTTTTGGAGTGCAAGGCCTTCTGATGACTGTAGAACGGTCCGCGCCTTTAACAGAGACTGTTTATGATGTGGCATCAGGCGGAATCGAATATGTTCCATTTTGTCAGGTCACCAATCTTCAACAGGCTTTTAAAAGTGCCAAGGACTCAGGGCTTTGGATTTTAGGAACTTCGGAACACGGGCACGATGATTATCTCGGGGTGAAGCGTGACCGACCCTGGCTCTTGGTATTAGGGAATGAAGAAAGTGGAATGAGAAGGCTCACAGAAGAAAATTGCGACGTTCTTTGTTCTATTCGCCCGAATGGGCAAGTGACATCACTCAACGTTTCAGTTGCAGCTGGAATTCTGATTTCTCGGCTGGCGGGATCTCCCAAACTTGGAAATAGCGATCAGAAATAGTAGACCACACTGAGGCCTAGGGTTGGTGAAAGAGCACCAAAACTGAAACTCTTATCCGACGAAGGGTAGTCATCTCGGAGCGTAAACTGGGCTCCACCGTCTAGATGCGTCTCAATTTGAGGAATGCTAGGAATATTGAAATAAAAACCGGCCAAAGCAGTCAAGCTCATCGCGAATCCAGTCCCAAATTGCCCGTTGCCGTTCCCGATTCCCAGGCCGCCGCCGACGTGAAGGCCGGCATTTTGGCTCTTTAATAGAGTTCTCTTATAAAGAGCCATGCCTCCGATCAGAAAAGGGCTGGTACCCGGAATTGCAAAAACTCCTTGGATCTTGTCCCATTCGTTGATTTTTAAGATAGCCGTAAGGGACTGGTGATTTAATGATGTATTACCAAACGGCACGGGGTTGAGTGTCGAAAATCCAGCCGCAAATTCCATATCAGTACTTTCGGAAGGTGCGGACTGCTCATAGACGACAGTCTGTTTTTGGGACGCAGCTGGTGACGCAGTTCGAGTGGAGCGTGCTGTCTGGTTCACAGGCTGGGCGGCCTGTACGGGCTGTGCTGCTCTAATTCTAGCGCGCTGTTCAGCACGACAGTCAGCCTGAAAACCCATCAAAACGAAAAGCAAGAGAACCCCTAGTTGGTACACGCTGTTGATTTTCTGAGTCATCTGAATCTACTCGCCTGAAAAACTACCCAAGTCAAATGAAATCGTTTTAGTTTGCGGCAGGTTGCCGCAACTGCACAAAACCTTTAGAAACACGATAGAACACCTATTGACATTTCGCTCAATCAGTGGAATTTTGGCGAACTAAACGGCGCCTGACTTTGAACTAAAATTCCTGATCAGGTAAGTGAAGAATCTTGCATGCTGGAGTAGCTCAGTTGGTAGAGCAGCGGTTTTGTAAACCGCAGGTCGTGGGTTCGAGTCCCTTCTCCAGCTCCAAATTCTGGCATGTAAATTTTTGACGTGAATTATCGGGGAGAGATACCCAAGCGGCCAAAGGGACCAGACTGTAAATCTGGCGGCACACGCCTTCGAAGGTTCGAATCCTTCTCTCTCCACCATCGTCAAAGATGGTCAAGTAAATGAGTTGGTAACTGGTCTGCGGCTCCATCTCCCGCCGGCCTGAGTTTGCGCAAATTCAATTTAGCGTAAAGCTTGCGGTTTCACTCATTTTGATGCTAGAAGAAGGGACGCAAAAAGCTACATATGCGGGAGTAGCTCAGTTGGCTAGAGCATCAGCCTTCCAAGCTGAGGGTCGCGGGTTCGAGTCCCGTCTCCCGCTCCAACTAATGTGTGGCTTTATTTGTGAATTAAGAGCTGAAAATTAGCTTGAACTGAAGTACAAGGAGATTTTTATGCTCTTAAGGACGGAATGTAAGGAAGAAAATGTAACGCTCTTGTAGCTCAGCTGGCCAGAGCACTCCCTTGGTAAGGGAGAGGTCACGGGTTCGAATCCCGTCAAGAGCTCCAGACACTATTAAACGGTTGTTAGGTTCCGTGAAAACCTAACCAAACGACGGAGGCCTGAAGAAGTATGTCAAAGGAAAAATTTGAAAGGAATAAGCCCCACTGTAATATTGGGACGATTGGTCACGTAGACCATGGTAAAACAACTCTTACGGCGGCAATTACTACTGTTTTGGCAAAGAAGGGTCTAGCTCAGGCAAGAGCCTATGATCAGATCGATAACGCGCCAGAAGAAAAAGAGCGTGGTATTACCATTAATACTACCCACGTAGAGTATCAGACTGAAAAAAGGCACTATGCCCACGTGGACTGCCCAGGTCACGCTGACTATGTGAAGAACATGATTACTGGTGCTGCACAGATGGACGGCGGCATTCTCGTTGTTTCTGCAGCTGACGGACCTATGCCACAGACTCGGGAACACATTCTATTGGCCTATCAGGTCGGTGTTCCGGCAATTGTCGTGTTTCTAAATAAGTGCGACATGGTCGATGACAAAGAATTGCTAGACTTGGTTGAAATGGAAGTTCGTGAACTTCTGACAACCTACAAGTTCCCAGGCGACAAGGTTCCTGTGATTCGTGGTTCAGCGCTCAAGGCACTTGAGGGCGACGCAGGAGAACTGGGTGAGCAAGCGATCATTAAATTAATGCAAGCTGTTGACGAATATGTTCCTCAACCAAAGCGTGATAAAGATAAGCCATTCCTAATGCCGGTTGAAGACGTATTTTCAATCTCTGGCCGTGGAACAGTGGTCACAGGCAGAGTTGAAAGAGGCGTTATCAAGGTCGGTGAGGAAGTTGAAATTATCGGTTTACGCCCAACAACAAAAACAGTTGTTACCGGAGTTGAAATGTTCCGCAAGCTTCTTGATCAAGGTGAAGCAGGCGATAACATTGGAGCTCTGCTCAGAGGTACGAAGAAAGAAGAAGTAGAAAGAGGTCAGGTATTGGCTCATGTGGGAACAGTTACTCCACATAAAAAGTTTAAAGGCTCAGCTTATATTTTGACTAAAGAAGAAGGTGGACGTCATACGCCATTTTTCAATGGCTATCGACCCCAGTTCTACTTCCGTACAACTGACGTGACTGGCGTAGTTAAGCTACCTCAAAACGTTGAGATGGTCATGCCAGGCGATAACGTGGCTATTGAAGTGGAGCTAATTACTCCAATTGCAATGGAAAAAGAACTGCGCTTTGCTATTCGAGAAGGTGGTCGAACGGTTGGCGCAGGGGTGGTTTCGGAGATCATAGAATAGATCTCAGGTGAACTATCTTGTGATAAAAGGTTCCGGAAAAAGGGAAGGGTAGAGCCCTTCCCTTGTTTGGAATCGAATTGAAAGTCTTGGTTAAATATGCGGGTGATAATAAGTTTAGATTGTACGGATTGTAAGCGAAAGAACTATTCGACTACAAAGAATAAACAGAGAACAACTGATAAGTTGGAACTCAAGAAATTCTGCAAATTTTGCCGAAAGCATACTCAGCATCGGGAAGGTAAGTAGATCTAGGGCAGTAGCTCCAACGGCTAGAGCAGCGGATTCCAAATCCGCCTGTTGGGGGTTCGAATCCCTCCTGCCCTGCCATTGCAGAACGTTTATTTATTCTGGGTCGGTTAGTTAGCATAAGGTGATAGATTATGGAAAATCAGAACCAAAAATGGATTAACCTTTGCTTCTTAGCCAGTGCAGCGTTATTGGGATATATTGTTTCGCAAGCCGGCGGGAAGATTATTGCAATTTACGACCTAGAAACTCGGATCCGAAATGTCGAGTTATTTCTTCGTATTGCCTCTGCTCTTACTGGTGCGATTCTATTTATTGGGCTCTACAAAAGTGAGAAGGCTAATCAATATCTCAGCGAGGTCATCACTGAGCTATCTCGGGTGACCTGGCCTGCCCCAAAAGACACGGGTTCAGCAACATTTATAGTGATTATTATGGTGATCATTTCGGGAATAATTTTGGGCTTGCTGGATTATTGTTGGGTTCAGGTGATGAAGTGGATTCTCTAGGAGAGGAGTTAGGCGTGACGACAGATCAAGCGCAGTTATCAGGTGATATGGCTTGGTATGTAGTACATACTTATTCAGGTTTTGAAAATAAGGCAAAAATTGCGCTTGAGGAACGGATCAAGTCCTTAAAAAAGGAGTCCTTTTTCGGCGAGATCATAGTCCCTGAAGAGAATGTAGTAGAGTTAGTCAAGGGGCAGAAGAAGACGACTAAACGTCGATTCTTTCCAGGCTATATCCTGGTTAAGATGATCTTGAATGACGAAACTTGGCATATTGTTAAAAATACACCGAAAATTACAGGGTTTGTTGGCGACAAGATTAAGCCTGTTCCCGTTCCGGAATCAGATGTTCAGAAAATGACAAACCGGATTGCTGAAGGGCAAGCTAAGCCGCGTCCAAGAATTTCATTCCACGAGGGCGAGAATGTTAGGGTTATAGACGGTCCCTTTTCGAACTTTAATGGTGTCGTGGAGGACGTAAATCCGGATAAGGGTAAAGTAAAAGTTTTGGTCAGCATCTTTGGTCGTTCAACTCCGGTGGAACTTGATTTTATTCAGGTTGAAAAAATTTAAAAAACCATGTTATAAGGGGCGCTTCGGAATTTATTGATAAGCGGCTTGGGATCGAGTGCAGATGTGCTCTGAAAGGTAACGTATGGCAAAGAAAGTAGTTGGTCAGGTTAAACTGCAGATTCCGGGTGGTCAGGCGAATCCCGCTCCACCAGTTGGTCCAGCATTAGGTCAACGTGGTGTTAACATCATGGAATTTTGCAAAGCATTTAATGCTAAGACACAAGATCAAAAAGGCATGATCATTCCTGTTATCATCACGGTCTATTCGGATCGGTCATTCACTTTTGTAACAAAAACACCGCCGGCCTCCATTTTATTATTTAAGGCTGCAAAAGTTGAGAAGGGTTCAGGCGAACCAAACAAGAAAAAAGTCGGGAAAGTCACCCTAAAGCAGGTCGAGGATATCGCAAAGTTAAAAATGCCAGACCTGAATGCAGGGAGCCTGGAAGCTGCTGTTAGGACGATATCGGGAACGGCACGTAGCGCAGGTATTACAGTTTCAGATTAACTAACTTGGTAGAACAAGTTGAGAGAGTGGGAGCTACCAATAGAAGTAGCGTTTGACCACGGAGGAAAAATGGCAAAGACAGAAAATCAGACCGATGTTGTTTCGAGAAAAAAACCAGCTGGAATGGGCAGACATGGTAAGAAGTATCTCGAATCGTTTAAGAAAATTGAACCTCTCAAACGATATACAGTAGCAGAGGCATTTTCCCTTTTACCGGAAGTGGCTTATGCAAAGTTTGATGAGAGTGTGGACATTGCTTTCAATTTAGGAGTTGACCCAAAGCATGCTGATCAAATGGTTAGGGGAGCGATAGTGCTGCCGCATGGTATTGGAAAGACTGCGCGCGTAGTAGTTCTAGCGAAGGGTGAAAAAGCCAAAGAGGCTAGTGCAGCAGGTGCCGACCATGTGGGTGCTGAGGATCTGATTGAAAAGATTTCTGGTGGTTGGTTTGACTTTGATAAGATGATTGCAACCCCAGATATGATGGTTGCGGTTTCTAAAATTGGTAAAATCCTCGGTCCTCGGGGTTTGATGCCGAACCCGAAGCTAGGAACGGTAACGTTTGACGTGACGAAGGCAATAAAGGACCAAAAGCTTGGTAAAGTAGAGTACCGAACTGAAAAAACAGGCATTATTCATGTAATAATCGGGAAAAAATCGTTTGGATCGGATAAGTTGAGAGAGAATTTTTCAGTTCTAGCCGGAATAATTATCAAATCAAAGCCACCAACCAGTAAAGGGACATATCTTAAGAATATCACGCTTTCATGCACAATGAGTCCTGGAATCGCGTTAGATCCGGCAGACGTATTGGCTATGGCTGGAGCAGCTTAATAGCGTTAGTGAGTGATATTTTAATTAAGAGTAAGAGGTTAAGAAGCTATGAATCGAACTGAAAAAGCGGAACTCGCCAGTGCACTAAAGGATCAGTTTTCCCGAGCAAATGTCGCTATTTTCGCGGATTATAAAGGGTTAACAGCCGGACAAGCCGACGATCTCAGGCGTGCACTGAGACAAGAGAAGGCAGAAGTTAAAGTATTAAAGAATAATATTGCTAGGCTTGTTGCCAAAGATGGAAGTCTCGGCAAAGAAGCAATAGGGTTGATGGATGAAGTTGTCGGTCCTACGCTGGTGGCGTTTGCCTACGGCGAGGCAGCTGCTACCGCCAAAGTGATCCATAAATTCTCCCAGGACAATGAAGCTTTGAAGTTGAAAGATAGTTTGCTGGGACAAAAGCGCCTCGACGTGTCTGGGATCGAAGCGCTTGCTAAGCTGCCAAGTAGAGAAGTTCTTGTGGCGAAACTGCTGGGCTCGATGAACGCCCCCATCTCGAACTTTGTTGGAGTGCTTGCTGCTGTACCACGTAGTATGGTTTCAGTATTGTCAGCAATCGAAAAAAAGAAGGCGAGTTCTCAGTCGTGATGCTTCGATTTGGGGATCGGTTTCACTAGCGGCTAGGATTGCTGCTGGGTAAACAGGCTCAAAGGTGGCCCTGCTCTATAAATGAGCAGTAAATTAGTGAGGTACAGTATGTCGACAATAACGAAGGAGCAGGTTGTTTCCTTTATCGAAAATATGTCAGTTCTTGAGCTCTCTCAATTGGTGAAAGAGCTTGAAACAAAATTCGGAGTATCGGCAGCGGCGCCAATGGCGGTAGCTGCAATGCCGGGTGCAGCAGCAGGTGGAGCAGCCGCTGAAGCGAAAACCGAGTTTACCGTTGTATTAGCTGTCGCAGGGGACAAGAAAATCAACGTCATTAAAGAAGTTCGCGCTATCACAGGACTTGGCTTGAAAGAAGCTAAAGACCTTGTTGAAGGTGCCCCCAAGCCGCTAAAAGAAGGGGTAAGTAAACAAGAAGCTGAGGAAATTAAGAAGAAGCTAGAAGCTGAAGGAGCTAAGGTCGAGATTAAGTGATCGATTGTTGCTCGCTGATTGTACCTCTGTTTCAAAAATCGTACCGCGCCCTTGCCTTATTTAAAAAACTTGATAGGCTGGGTGCGGTAACGAATTCCCTGTTATGTTAGGAGCACGCATGGCTGTCCTTTTTTCGGAAAATCACCGTATTCGTAAGGATTTTTCAAAAATCACTTCTCCGGTGGAGATTCCGAATCTGATAGAGTTGCAACGAAAATCATATGAAAAGTTCTTACAAGCAGATTCTTCGCCCAATCGGCGCGAAGAAATCGGCTTGCAGGCCGTATTCAAGTCAGTTTTTCCAATAGAGGATTTCAACAGAACCGCATCATTGGAATTTGAAAGCTACGTCTTGGAGAGACCGAAGTATGACGTATCGGAATGCCGCCAAAGAGGAATGACATATGCGGCTCCGCTAAAGATTACGGTTCGACTCGTTGTTTATGATGTGGATGAGGAGACGGGCTCCAGGAATATCCGAGACATCAAAGAACAAGAAGTATACATGGGCGAAATTCCGCTCATGACCGAAGCAGGTTCCTTCATTATCAATGGGACGGAACGAGTCATCGTCAGCCAATTGCATCGATCTCCTGGTGTGATTTTTGATCACGATCAGGGCAAGAGCCATTCTAGCGGAAAGATTCTCTATTCTGCTCGAATTATTCCGCATCGCGGATCTTGGCTAGATTTTGAGTTTGACCATAAAGATATTCTTTATGCTCGCATTGACCGAAAGCGAAAACTTCCGGCAACCATCATTCTTCGTGCTTTAGGGATGTCGAATGAAGAAGTCTTGAAGTATTTCTACAGGACTGAACGAGTCATTCTAGATAAAGAAGATAAATTCTTCAAAATGGTAGATCTGGATATTCTATCGGGGCAAAGGGCCGAAGAAGACATTGTCGATCCAAAGTCGGGCGAGACGATCGTCAAGAAGAACCGAAAGTTTACGAAAGCTGTAATCAAGAGAATTCAAGACGCAGGTATTAAGCAATTAGAAATTCCACTTGAAGCAGTTTTGGGCAGGGTAGCCTGCGAAGATATCGTTGATGAAAAGACCGGTGAGGTTCTTTTCGAGACCAATCAGGAATTAAGTGAAGCAAAAATTCAAGAGCTCCGAGGTAAGGGAATCAAGGAAATTAAGGTCATCTTCACAGATAACCTAACCTATGGTCCGTTCATTCGTGAAACTTTGCTACTCGATAAGATTTCGAATCCTGAAGAAGCTTTGATCGAAATCTATAAGAGAATGCGGCCGGGTGATCCTCCGACAGTAGAAGCCGCAAAGCTATTATTTGAAAATCTATTCTTTAACCCCGATAGATACGATTTATCAAAAGTGGGTAGACTGAAGCTCAACTATAAATTTCCGGATAATAAAGTTTCGGCTGAGTCAACCGTACTTACTAAAGAAGACATTCTCTCTACTTTGTACTACCTCTGCGAACTGAATAACGGCCGTGGAACGATCGACGATATCGATCACCTAGGAAACCGACGTGTTCGTGCCGTAGGTGAGCTCATCGAGAATCAGTATCGAATTGGTCTTGTTCGAATGGAGCGAGCTATAAAGGAAAGAATGAGCATTCAAGAAATTGAAACGCTCATGCCACATGATTTGATTAAT
>JABDFB010000061.1 GCA_013286765.1 Deltaproteobacteria bacterium | reverse complement strand
AAGTACAAAAAGTTTCCCTAACCTTATTGGAGCAGAGGACTTTCTTCCCATCGTCCTATTAAGATACCTAATAGAGGGTCTCGGAAGCGATTTGAAAACCTGGACTCTGTCCTTGGATAGAGCGATCCTATTCTTTCTTAAAGATGAGCTCTAAATCTAAAAATAGTGCACAGCAGGGTAGCGTCAGTCCAAATGTATTCAAAGGTGTTCTCACACCCTGAACCTGAGTTTGACTGTCTATACATTTTTCCTGCTTCAAACGAGCCTAAAGATCCCTAGAATGACTTGAGGAATTGGCACTTTTTTGAGAGCTGGTTTAGGAAAATGATTTGCAAGTTTTCGACCGCATGCTAACGCTTGGCGTTATGAAGTATTACAAGTTGGATTTTGCTGGACTCGGGTTTCTATTCATTGCTACCGCGTTGGTAGGTTTATCGAGTCTCGGCTTGGCATCGGATCAGCGATTATCCCCGGCAGATCAGGCGTTATCCCAAAGAAATAAACCGTTATCTCCAGGAGATTACGGAACTTTTACGAATTTTGATCTGGATCATCCGGAGGAGCACGATTTTCTTTCGCCGAAGAAAACTCCTGAGCAGATCTCTATTGTGGTGGAATCTGCCCATGTGGAATCTGCTGCGAATGAATGCAAAAATCCTTCAGGAATGCCCATAAGTAATCAATCTACGACACTTCGTATCGATGGGTTATTTTATTATGATAAGAAAACTCAACGAAAAGTGGACGATATTTCTGAAGAAATGCCAATTACTATAATTACAACTTTATTGTCATGTGCGTGCTCATATTTTGGCCTGGATATGGGTGGTCCGATCTCCCTTCTTGCTGTGCCAGTGATGTTCCTATTGGAACGAGAACAAATGATGGGAGAACTCGAACAAGCTTACATGGCCATTAGGCAACTTATGGAGACGCAACTTGCTGCTTGCAGAAAACAAGTACGTGATTTCGGAGGAGCACGTAAGGCCAAGGCGAACGCGAGGACGCGAAACGTGACTGAACTGGATTTTACTGGACCCGTTGGACTATTTCGAGGTGCAGGCTACGTGAATCCTTTATTAAGCAATAATAATGAATTTAATTTCTATCGTAAAATGTGCCCTAATGTTACCGGAATTAACCTCAGGGGAACTCTGAATTCCGGAGCGCGTTGGAATAAGTTGAAAAATTCCAGAAATCGGAGTATCTCGAACGAATTTCGGCGGAGACCCGCAAAACTTCGATCTTTAATGAGTCGGCTAAGTGAATTTAGAGGTTTAACAAAACTCAATTTAGGCGATAATAATCTAACTGAAATTCGATTCTCGGCATTGCCGACGACTCTTCAAGCGTTGGTGCTCAACGGAGCTGATATCAGACCTGGGCAGCTTGCGGAGCTAGAATATTTAACAAATTTGGATCAACTTGAGTTACAAAATGTTCGCACCCTTTCCGATCACCAGAAAGAGAAAGAAACCATAGTCAGTCTAGTAGGGAAACTAAAGTATCTAAGAAAAATTGTTTTCGAGGATTCACCTTCCGGTCGTTTTTATCGACAAGCTCTATTTGAGATAAATCCTGAATTGGAAGTGGTCTTGGTTCGTAGGCCAATAGTTTTTTAACATTAATAAAATTAACAAATTAGCAAAACTGTGGCTCAGAAGACGAACTGTTTTTGACTCTGAGCCATAAGATTGTGGAATCGATTTTTAGTCGAAGCCTCATTAATTATGTTTTACCTGCTGAGTTGGTCTTATATGTGAAGTGAGCTTAATGACCCCATCTTTGTCTTATCTTTTAATATAGACATTGTAAGGGATGGCACCCTCATTTCTATTGTCTATTTCAACAAGTTTTGTAGAGACGCTTTCTCTGCTTCGATCGTGGAGATGCTCGTAGCGATAACCGGAAGCATTGTCTATCTCTTTGCTTTTTCTTAATGACTCTATAATTTTTGCATAATAACTTTGATCCTCATATGCCTCATAAGATATTTCACCACCCTTGACAAGCTTGGGTATGAATTGTTTAATATTATAGCTGCCCATAGCATCACTAGTACATGCATCCCCGACGATCAACGAAAACGTTTCATCTGGAATCTGGCCGAATTGGTTCGCATCGGCTGTGTCAAGCCTTAGATCGATTGGTGCTGACATTAATTGAGGCTGTGACTCCGGCCCATACTTGTCAAGATAGACCCATTCATACTTATCGGGAAGAGGCGCATGCTCTTTTTCTTCAGCAGCAGTTCTTCCAACGATGAGAGCGATAGGTTTCCTAGTATTAGTCTTAAGCCGTTTGAGTCGTTCAATTTCACCCCCGAGATTCGATTGAGCTCTTGAATCTGACTTAAGTTCTACCGTAATGTTCAATAAATTATGACTATCCACTAATGAATCTTGAACCTCATTACAAGAAGGATTCGAACTACGTCTTTTCTCTTTTTTGGGACAAAAACAAGATTTAAACCAAGAACAAATACTATTTAAACTCTCACTTGCTTCGGCATGCGAAAAAGACGATAGAACTAAGAATAACGACAAAATACTTAAATATCTATTCATAAAGGAATTTATTATACAACTAAACAACCATAATTTCAAGGAATGGATAGAACCCTCTAGTTAGAGAAATATAAAGTTATTCAATTTAAGTAGATTGTCGGTTTCTAGAGGCAAAGAGTAGATGCCTAGTTACCTGCTTACTAGCAGCCATATGAAAGATGTGGAAAAAGTTTGTAAAGAAGCACAATCAGATAAATGATGCCCTTTTTCCAGCTGGACAAGGCCGTTCTTTGAGTTTGAACGCCGTCTGGAGGCGCGGATCTCTCAATCTAGAGGACTAAAAAAGGGTCTTCTGAGTGCCCAGAGCGCTTGGGGAAGTTTGCGTCATTTTTTAACTACCGTCCATGAAACTCGCAATTTCCAAGTCTGCAATGCTTTATGCTATTTCAGGCCCTTTGTCTTCACATAGGGTCTATTACACCTTAGAAAAAGATTATTGGGTATCGGGGTCAGGAATGGAAACATTTACCAAAACGGCCAAACTTATCACCATGATCTTGCTTTGCTTTCCTCCGACAGCTTTTGCCTGTTTGGTTGCAGCACAATATAGTCTTTGATGATTTGAATCACCGGTGGAATACCAATAACGGGTAAACCATTATTAATACACTGGTTCCAAGAATCTCGGAACTGCTGAAAATGGACAAGAATATCTTGCTTTCTCTGAGCCTCTAGGTTTTCAATAAGTGATTTTCCGTCAACACCTGGGCTAGCCTGTATATAAGCTCCCGGAAAAGGAGCGATCGCTTTAAGAATAGCTGGATGTTTCAAAATATTCAAAGCAGCCCCATTCAGAAAGTGTAATTGATTCAAACCATCACAACCATGGTTTTAAGCTTTACAATTACACTTCTAGTAAATATTTAAAAACCAGTAACATAGTTTTTTATTGATATACTAGATAACTATTTATCTTAAAATTATGTAATACGGTTACAGCAAAGAAAGAGTCTCTTGCCTCGCTAGGTCATTTTGCTTCAAGCTATCTGCTTAAAAGTTATATAGTTTAATAAAAATTATTAAACCTGATTGATATATTTCCACAGCATGACTTTATAAAACTTGCAGTAATTACTAAGCCATCAAAAGAAGAACGTACAGATTGTTTCTAGTTGATCACTCCTGAGTAAGATCAATCAAATCCGGTAGGAGCACGGGTGCCTTGGGAGAAGAAATGCTGTTGGGTATATTGCTTCCATTTTCAGATCTTCTCAGAGCAATTTCCGTTCTTATGTCTATTCCGTTTCGTGCTTTGTAGGTCTCTAAGAAGGAAGGCAACAGATTCGTGGGAGCTGTTTCGATGTCGGGTCTTTTCCGTTTGCGGCTGGCTTGGGTTTCTGTTCGTATTTCTTGTGTCTGGGCTTGTGCTTCTGTTGCTCGTGCCTTCTTCACCCGCGACCATTCATCTTGACGCATAAATTTGCTAGATCCTGAAGCGGCGAGTCTCGCTGCAGGAGGAAGCGTGGGATATTGTCTTGGTGCGGATGTGGGTGCCTCGGGAAAAGAAATGCCGTCGGGTATTTCGCTTCTATTTTCAGGTCTTCTCTGAGCAACTTCTGTTCTTATGTCCGTTCCCGTCCACTTCTTATAGATGTTTAAGAAGGAAGGCAATGGATGCATGCTAGCCCTCGGTGTGCAATCCCTAACTAGTTGGGGTATGTTTGATTCGCTTACGTGTGAATCGTCTTCTTGTGAATTGTCTGTGTGTAAATCGCTTACTTGTAGTTCTTTTGACTCTTGTACATCTACATCGTAACGATGAGCTGCGTGTTTGTTAATTAGATGGTTCCTCAATAAAGCCTTTGACCGAAATGTTTCCTTACATTCGTCGTTAAAAAAAAGGCAGCGGAACTCGATATGATGTGTAGTCATATGTTTATTTAAATTTTCGTCACTTGAAAATACTTCGTAGCACGTTAGACAACCAAATCCCTCGGTACCATGGATGTTCTTAAGATGCGGCTTCAGAAGATAGTCTCCCGAGTAAGCTTTGCTGCAAATATCACATATAAACTTTCTCCCTTGATGTCTCCATTGGTCTCTTCGAAGGTCTCGGGCACCTGCGAATTTTCTATTACACTTTTTACAAAAAGAATTAGAAAATGCTTTCTTAGGTTCTGACGTGTCGGTTTCAGATGCCGAAGCCCGATAAATCAAGCATGGTAGAAGTAGGGAAATTGTAATCAAAACTTTTAAAACAATTCTTTTTTTCATAATAAAGTTACTCTTAATTATCTAATTTAATGCTTTTGATGTTTTGTTCATTGAACGTGAAATTTTTTTACCGCAATTCAAGTAGTGAAATCAACTAATACCTTCTCACGATATCTTGTTTGCTTTGGCCCCCAAAAAGTTGACACCTTGGTTATTAAAAATTAACTGTTTTAACGTATTCCATAGGGCTCATCATATTTAATCCTGAATGCGGGGTATTCTGATCCTTTTAGTCATTTGGAGGTGTCAACTTCAATTGGGGGTCACGAACAAACCCTAAAAGCGCGATTATACTCTCTCCAATTTTTTATCCGATATGCTACCTTCCCCATGAGCGAGTGTCCCCCCGTTTTGTAGCAAAAACAGGATGCTCGCTCACTATTTCAAATTCAATCCTTTTTATCTGATACGATACGTCTAATATCTCGATTCGCGTGATCTTGATTCGACCGATGAGCAGATCGGAAAGGAAAAGGTATGCCTCGCTACGTTAAGAATGAAAAAGGATATGAAAAATCGTTTGAGGCAGACTGGAAAGCAGTAAAGAAGGGGCTTAAGAAGGCTCGTTCTGCAAAAGGCAGCGTGAAAAAAGTTCCAACCTCTATTGCTCTGGATCCGATTGGTCTATGTCATGCCCGTAAAAGGCGGCATTCAAATTTCTGCAACAAAATCCTGCATGGCTCAGCAATGTAGAGCCTCTCAAATTGCCCAAGGCAAAGTCCAATTTCCAACACGGGCGGCTCTAGTAAATCAGGTAAAGACTCAAGATCAGGTACAGATAGATGAGGCGTTGTGTTTCGCAATCAAAGGCGTGGAGGAGGCCATTTATCAAGCGGACGACAGCAAAATTCCTGTCTGCCGATTTAATGACCAAAGCTTTATCTTCATTTCGGATTTAGTGAGGCTCTTTACATCTAGCGCGGGCAGCTAGGGGAGAACGAAGAGTCTGATCCGTGCTGGCTTTAAGGCCGCCCACAGTATTTAGTGTGTTGAGTTGATATAGCCTTCGCGGGGATAGTAGGGACATCGAATTGTGCCTAATCAGTCGTGTTCGTCCGATTAATTCCTATTCAGATATTCTATAGTAGTTTTGATTACTGTCTCGGAATCAACATCGTTTTCTACATCATGCAGGCTGTTCGCTAAATTAACAGTCTCAAGTGTCATTGCATTTTTATCCTTTGCACTTTCGAAAAACGCTTCGGTTCTCGGCGTAGACACAAAGTAATCGCGTCCTGCAGTAAACAGGAGAGTATTGGTGGAGTACTTGTTCGAATCGAGGCCTAGTATACCTGTGATTAAGGCTTTGGCGAGGCATGGGGGAGGAATAGAAAAAAACGATTCATCGTTTCTGAGTGTTTCGGCAAGCCCTTTGTCACTTACTAAATTTTCAGATTTTACACCCGACAATATGGAAAAATTACCATCGAGAAAAGCAAAAGCTATTCCGGGGGCGTACAAAACCGCCGCATTTGCTACGCCCGGGTGCTGCTGTAAATAGATTGTAGATATAAGACCGCCTAAGCTCCAGCCCGATATGAATATTTTTTCGGATCCAAAGACTTCTGTCGAGTGCTTAACTATTCCATCAAGGACCTCTGTCATTTGAGGAAATCCCTTTACGCCACCTCTCAATCCAAGTGTGCGTTCTGAGTTTCCGTGGCCCGGCAAATCATATGCCATTACGTCGTAGCCTGCTTCATAAACAGCTTTGAACAGTTTCGAATGATATAGCGTCCTGCTCGTCATACCGTGAGAATAGATAAAAATTCCGGAACTTGGCCTTGCCCGAACCGGGGTGGTGAAGGTAGCAATTCTTGTATTGTCAAATATACCGACGCTCTCTATCATCTTAAATTCTTGATCATCGGCGACTGCTGTTGTGGCCAAACCAAACAAAAAACAAAAAGTAATAAATGGTTTTCTTATTTTCTCTCTCATGGAATTTCCTCCTAGTTGCCCCGAGCTATCTTTGGAAAACAAATCGATGTAGCCTTGCGCGAGCTTATTCGAAAAACGGTGCAAGAGGAATTAGAAAAAGTGTCTTAAGGCAAGGCCTTAACATTGGCTAACCACCTCTTGCTAACGAGGCAACACCAATCTGTCAAGGCAGAACTTTTGCACGGACCCAAACGATTTCTTGAAGTTCGTTCTTTTTAGGGATCACAGTCTGAGATCAAAAACAGAGACCATTCTTAGTGGAATATCGCCGCTACGTTCTCTACGTGTTACCTATGTCTCAGTATGTTCAGCCAAAGATTACTTGGCTATCCTCACGATGCGAAAGCCTAAATCGGTAGTACGATTATTAGGGGCGGTAAAAGCGCGATTTGCGGAACGCAATTCCTGCGCACGAGTGTTCCAGCTACCGCCACGTATAACGCGATCGGAGTCCCAGTCACCGAGTACTGCTACGTTGCCCTCAGTAGGTGCATTAACATAGTTGTTCACGTAAGCATCAGCCGTCCATTCCCACAAGTTACCTAGCATATGGTAAAGACCGAAACCGTTACTACAGTAACCAGGATACTTCTGGTTAAGAAGTCGATTGGGGCATGAATCCACTTCATGAGCATATCCAGACCCAGTTCCCCCGCTATTACCCGAGAAATAGGCATAAAGAGCATCCATCTCATTTCCCCAATAATAATGGGTAGTAGTTCCAGCACGAGCCGCGTATTCAAATTCAGCCTCTGTGGGCAAGCGATACGTAGCCGTTTTATCGATCCAGCTCAGAACGTTGGCAAAACTTTTGGCGTCAGCATGGGAGACATAAACCGCGGGAAAGTTGTCACCCTCTCGAACGCTACCATTGCGGTGTCCTATCCATGGTGCAGTGCCAGTTACGATTCTGTATTGGAGCTGTGTCACTTCAAATTGCGCCATTTGAAACTCCTTGAAGGATCTGGCCTTCACAGGCTTTTCGTCATCCTTTCCATTTTCACTGCCAATCAATGCGCCTTTGGCTGCCGGAATATCGCAAAATTTCATTTTCACATTCCCATCGAGTGTGAGCTCCCATGGATTCGCGCAGTTGCTTGCATCAGCAAAAACGTTGCCCACTCCAACTGTCATTAAAAATGCCATGGCCCTTATTCCTCGCAAAAACCATGTCTGGTAGGTTTGATTTTTCATCTTTTTGTTCCTTTTGTGTCTACGTTTTTTAAGACTAGTTGTCCTTCGAAATTACGATCTAGAAGATCCAAAGCAATGGGTTCTAGATGGTCCGTTCGTTCTAAGCTCTACCCTAATTTTATCTTTTATCGAATTGCAACCGAAAAAGTTAATCGGTTTTCATCCCGCAATGCAGCATTACTCATATTAATAACAGAACGCGTTTTGTTAGTTCGCCTTCCGGGATTAAATGAGTGATGGTTTAAAAATGCGTATTAATTGAATTTTACCTGCGTCAGGAATCCCACTGTTTGAAATGAGATTCTCAAGGGCGTTCTTGTTCAGTTTACTGGAAGCCTTTACACTCGCTTCCAGTAAGATCTGAGCGATCTCTTGCCTTCTATGCCTTAGAGCTATTACCAAGGCGCTATCACCTAGAACGCTTACAGACTCAGGCAAGGTGACTCGGAGGAGAATTTGTCAGTTCTTGTGGCAATAAAAAGGATAAACGCTTTTGGATCTATTTTCGCGCTCGGCACTTGCCTCGAACTAAAATCAGAAAGGCCAGCGTAATGAATGCCTCATTACGCTGGCCT
Source organism: Deltaproteobacteria bacterium (assembly GCA_013286765.1). The sequence goes on along the minus strand of JABDFB010000061.1, from coordinate 5,027 downwards.
TTCTCAATCGGCAATTCTAATGAAATCAGATCGACCAATCTAGGGCAGCCCAACCCGACGGTAATTCAGTGGGGGGCGTCACAAGCTCCACACCGGGGAGTCTTACTTCTAGGGCAGCTAAGCCTTCAGCGCTAAACTGACCTCTATCAGCATAGATCCGTTTCAGACTCGTCGGGAAGTGTTCGATATCGCCATCTGTGATTGTGGTGCCACGAATATTCAGAACCTCCAGCTGTCTTAGATGTGGAAGGTAAACTGCGGTTGCACCACTTGTATTACTTAAATCAAGCACTCTGAGTGTGTCCGGTAGATGGCTCAAGTTCACTGCGTGAAGATCATTATTGCTGAGATTCAACTCTGTTAACTGTGGATGGAGGTCTCTCAATTCATTCGAGAATTCATCAGGATTACGAACGGGAGATCCAACGGGGCGCTTACCCCAGACACCGCTAAGATTCATCTTTCTTACATTCGGATAGCTTTGTCTAATGGATCCTAGAAGGCCCTTTTCATCAACAGGACTAACATAAGTATGGGAATCATCCTTAGTGTTACTTAAATCCATTTCTTCGACTTTAGGGTTGGGATCCATTTTACCGTTGAGGTGTCTTGCAAGCAGGAGTTGCTTGACTTTGCCTACTTGGGAATTCTTAAACTGTTCTAGGCGTTTGAAGCGGGCTTCTTCAATCTTTTCGCTTGGGATCAGGCAAGATACCACACCACCGAGACAGCCAGTTACGCTGCAATACCGAAGCAAGGATAGAGTTGTCTGCGATAGCACTCTGGCTGGCACTAGGTATGGTTGTAAGTGCATATTTTCAAGGCTAAGACCAGGTAACTGCGAAAAGGAAAGTATTTTCCCAAGTGTTCCATCTTCATTGAAGTTGTCGCTAAGATGGATCAGTTGAACTTGAAGTTCCGTCTCCTCCAGGTTGAAGACGCTATCCCAAGGTAAAAAATTCATTCTTTGTTGACCACTGCTCAGCACCCAAGGCCACCCGATCAGATATTTAGTCCTTCCGGAACGGTCATAACTACTACCGCCCAAGGTACCGATATATTTGATTACTTTATTGCTATGATGTTTACAATGGGGCCATCCGGTCAGGGTGTCTACGAGACTTAAGTCACATGCGACTGTAGAGGCCGAAATTGCCAAGCTTGCGGCTAGTTTTACATTTTTCGGCGTAATATGGTTCCAAACTCGGGTGTAGAGGTCGCGTTCAAAATAGCGAGGAACAGAGATGGAAGTCTGTCCCATGCGAACTGTCTTAACTGCATTCCGAGCATCTTTGCTTACTAAATCACAACTTGCCAAAGATGCGGGATCCAAAAAACTAAATATGTGTGCCACTACAGGTCCAGGTACCATTGTAAATTTGTCTTTTTTGTTTTCTGCCGTAGGCGGTGAAAAAAAGAGTCCTAGAAAATCCATATGTCCAGGATGTTCAGGTGAATAAGCAGGAAGTCTTGGGTTTTCTTTTACTACGAGTTGTGTGTCGAGTTGAGAGTTGTCGATCAGGCTGTCTGGATTTGAAAGGCTTGAAGAGTCGGAAACTCTATTATCGACGTTTCTTCGCCTCAGTCCCGAGTCTTGAAATTCCGGAGTTTTAGTTTCTTCACGATTTGCTTGTTCGACTGAAGAAGTGTATTCAGTGGCTCCTACGTAGGATGTGGCTTGAGATGGAGCTTGGGCTGCGGACATATTTTTGACCGTTGAGTTGATTCCAAATTTCTTGTTAAACCGTTGTTTAAGTCGTGGATGTTGTTCACCTGCAAAACTGGGGGAGGAGCTAATCATTCCAATCATCATTAAGGTGGGAACTAGTCTCATATTTTTCATACTTACCTGCCTTGACTGATAATGATGCAATGCATATGCCAATAATGCATAATATAAATGTATGAATTAATAAGAGAATTTCTTGCCCCTATTTTTGATGATCGTGAAATCCGTCTAAACTTTAGACAGAAGATAGGCTTAGCTACACGCACTTCTTTATAGGGTACGGAGACAAAGGTTACAGTTTAGAGCCGTAAGTAAGCTATAGGATTGGAAAAAGAAGCAGCTGTCATCAGCAAAACAGTGTGTTTTAATTAGATTTGGCAATCAATTCAAACACATCTGCAAGGAGGCAACAGCTGCTATGAACCGAGTCTATCGAACAATTAAAGAGAAATCCAGGGGATGTAGGGATCGAAATATTCGAATTAAACTAGAGCTTTTCCTTCTTGCGTTAAAATTAGGAAACGTGAGTGAAGCTTGTGCGAGACGCGGATTTTCAAGAAGGTTTTATTATCGCTGGTGGAATCGATTTAAGAGGTCACAATATCATCTGGAAAGCCTAATGGAGTACTCTAGGAGACCCAGGAGAAGTCCTAGAAGAATTCCTGAAAGAATTGAAAAAAGGATCCTTTGGTACAGACGCAGGCAGTATGGCGCTAGGATGATTGAAGCATATTTAAAAAGAGAAGGTATCAAGGTTAGTCGTTCCACGATATGTCACGTTTTGAGAAAAAGAAGACATCGGCCGCTCACTCGGAGACAAAAGTTAAAAGCGCATCGAAAGCGCTACGAGCTGCTCATTCCTGGTCAAAGAATGCAAATGGATGTAAAATATGTGCCGGAGCTTGTCGATGGCCAAAGGGTCTATTGCTATGTCATTATTGATGAATGTACGCGCTGGCGCTTTGCGCGAGGCTATCTATCTTTAAATCAATACAGCACCGAATCCTTTCTTATTGATGCAAAAAGGGCCTGTCCTTTTCCTATTCATACGATTCAAACTGACAATGGATTTGAATTTACTTTTGCTCTAAACCCAAAGGCGAAAAACTCTAAAATACCGCATGCGATGGATCGATGGTGTAGTCAGAATGGAATTCGCCATCGTCTGATTCCTCCAGGAGAAAAAGAGCTTAACGGAAAGGTGGAAAGATCTCATCGCATTGACGAACAGTATTTCTATTGGAGAGCGAAAACGATTAGTCTAGCCCATTTCAACCGTCAGCTTGAACGATGGATTGGTTTCTATAACTCTCAGAGGCTTCACGGAGGAATCGATTACGTGACCCCTATAGACAAGCTAGAGGAGCGCTTCTATGCCCTAAAAAATCCGCCTTATCCAGCCTTAGAGCTTCAATTAGAAAGACTTCGACTCAGGTTTATCCAAGAATATCCGAAGAGACGTTCACCTGATGATAGGAAGATATTTAAGCTCGAGCAAGAACTCGAAAGTCTTCTTAAAGTTGCATAAATAATATGTAACCAGTGTCTTAAAAACCTACAAGATAGGCTTAGCTACACGCACTTCTGTGTCGGGGGAAATTGGAAGCGATCGGACCGAAAACTCAATTTGATGGCTGTTCAGGGGGTAGAAGCTTCACTCCTAGAGGGCCTTTGAAGTTCCTATTCGCTTGACACTCACTAATGTAAAGTAGTCACGTTAAATCAGAGCATAGTTAGAAATATGAAATAGTAAAGTGATATAGTGCTATCTCGTGATCGCGGCCTCCTGTGGCCTTCTCACGAGTCCATTTTATATAAAGCATTGCAGAATTACTTGATTATGTTTAATGATTCAGATAATAACAAACGTTTTTGGAATAAACATGAAATACAACGTAAATCTAATAGTCTTAACAATATTTACACTATTAAATGTGTTTAGTGGATGTTCTGACAACATGAATGATAGCTCTCCTCCTATTGGTGCCCCCGAAAAAGACTGTTTCGTTATCCTTTACGCTAAACCTTCTCACGGTATGTTTAGTGTTTTTGATCATGCAGTCGACTTCCTTGATGCCTACGATAAAAATAAAATTGCTGGGTTAGATATTAATTTTGAGGAAACTGGCATTTACTACGACCCACACTATGGTCCAAACTGGTGGACCTATTACCATCAGCCAATTTCAATAGGCAATAAGAGTGCTAAATGTAAAGTAAGAGTATTTGACGAGTACTACAACCATATGTCACATACGGAATTCAATATGAGTCGTACAGAAGTGCACTCATTAATAAAAAAATACTTTCATATTCAACCTCGAATTCAGACTAAGATTGATTCGATTCTGGAAAAAGAATTTAGTGGTTCTTATGTAATTGGAGTTCATTACAGAGGGACAGACAAGATAAGTGAAGCTCCTCGCGTTCCCTATGAGAAGGTTGTAGAAGAAATAGATAAAGTAATAGCCTCACTATCACTGTCAGAAAAGAATAACTATAGAGTCTATGTTGCAACCGATGAGGCTGCTTTTTTGGATTATGTAAAGCCTCTCTATGAAGACAAACTCATCTATCTTTGCGATGCAGCACGATCTACTACTGGAGCTCCAGTCCATTTGGATCGTGGATATAATCGCTATCTGGTAGGAGAAAATGCCTTAATGGATTCAATACTCCTATCAAAAACAAATATTATTATTAGAACAAGTTCAAACCTGAGCCGTTGGTCAACGTACTTCAATCCAGACCTTCCCGTAATTGAATTAAGTAAGAGATTTCAATAGACTGATTTGTTTCCCGAAAAAAGCGTCATTTTGAGAAAGGAACAGAACCTCTAACGTTGGACCGATTGTTGACGATAGAAACGCTTTGCGACCATCAGTTTTGCGAACCGCGGTTCCGTACGTAGTACCCAATCAGCCCAACCTGCCGGCGACCGTTCAACTAAAAGAAATAAGACGCAGTTGCAACGGGAGTTGGGATCTAGCGGGAGTGATGCTCTAGAGAATTTCTTTCACTTCCTGGAGGTGAATTAGAAAGTTATGATGTAGCCATTTCATATAATCTACAAAGAAAGGACTAGTCACTTTATAATAGGCGTTAAGAGCATCTCGTAGTTCATCAATAGCTCTTTGTGTAATTTGCTCCTGATAGGTGATTTGTTTGAAAGCTTCTATGGCCGCGTCGTAAAGCCTCGCCGCAATGTCCGTCGGCTCGTTTGCTCCTGACTCTCCCTCCATCGCGTCACTTGCAAGCCGTGCGATTTTTTGGAGGGACAATGAGAAACTTCGGCGCG
>JABDFB010000060.1 GCA_013286765.1 Deltaproteobacteria bacterium | reverse complement strand
TTTCTTCGAAGGAAAGCATCTTATCAAATCGGGCTTTTTCTACGTTTAGAATCTTACCTTTTAGAGGCAGAATTGCCTGGTTTTTTCTATCTCTTCCTTGTTTAGCACTGTTGTGGACAAAAACTCCTGAGGCCAAAGCAAAACAATGGGTACCAGGAACCTCAAGATCGTAAACATCTACTCGTTCCTCTAATTTATCAATTGATACAACCCGATGATTATAATTGTCTACGGCTTCTCGAAGTTTAGTCTCGTCTCCATCGAAATACCGCAAACAGAACTTATCAAATCGAAGTAAGCTCTTGTCTTTTTTACTAAGACGCAACTCCTGATAAGCCACAGGATCTATCTCGCCACAGCGAAGCTGAACTTCCTTTAAAGCTGTTAAGGTCTTTTGATAGTAGGTTCGATCAAGAGTAGCTTTTCGTTGAATACGAAATTCAGTGGTCCACTGTTTCGACGTGGTTTCTCGCCGCCACGAGATCAACTTAGGATCTTCCCATTGTTCCTTGGCTTTTTCAGAATATTCTCGTCGCACTTCCGGATTCTCTACAAAAAAGGATCTCACGCGTTTCGCTTGCTCAATACGATGATTCTCATCGGCCCAATATTCCTTTTGGCCCTGATAAAGCGTTTCTTGATTCTTAGCCCTATATTCGGCATTAGAATCATAAAACTCTTTCCATTTTTGAGTCATGTAATCCTTATAAGATTCATCCTTCCATTGAGCTTTTGCATTCTTCGACAATAAATCGCGAGTTTCCTCACGCTTCATACGTTCACTCATGGATTTTCGGAATTCAGGTGTTTTCTTGAGGGCCCGAAGTTTTTTGATAACCTCTTCTGAATGCAACGTTTTTGAAACGTGTTTCCGGTGAAGAGCTAGATGCTCTTCTTTTGGAAGCCTCTGCAGATTTGTCGGATTGTTGTTTCGCTTGTTAAAATCGATATGATGACAATGTTCACCATCAGTTTCCCTATAAACTTTTTTCCAACGATTGTATCGATCACCTAAGACGTGACTAAATACCCATGTCTCGGACCTCGGATCCCATGTCATTTCATAGCCATCTATTGTGATACCGGGCTCTTTTTTATCTGAAATTTTGCGATAGAGTGGCATTAAAGAATCGTTCGATCCGAGCTCTGCAGCCGCTTTGTAGGTTCGATCACGCAACATAAATCGATGATCGGGAGTACAGATAATTGATTCGCCGTTGTCCAGAGTCACTCGCACTACTTCCGCCGAAGTCTGCGTTCTCCGTACATTGAGTATGCGTTCAAATCCTACGGTCCCATCTTTACGAATGGTATAACAAAAATTCTGAATACCTCTCTCTTGTTCATCTATGAGTTCTAGGAATGTTAGTGAGCGGCCATCTGCCAATGCTACCCGAGTATCACCAGAAAAACATCCACCCGCGCTATCGCCTTCAACTAGAAATATTTCACAAAGAGCCGGATCTCTTTCCTGACAATCCGCCATTTTTCCAGGTAATCCACCCCAATCAAGTGCTGTCTTTCTTCGAGTTAAGTCTCTTGCTTTTCGCGCAGCAATTCTCGCTAAAGCCGAATCAACAGCCTTTTGGACTATTTTCTTAGCAGTGCTTGGATTCTGTTCGAAATAATCGGTCAGCTTTTCATAAACGACGCCGTTAATATAGCCTTCAATTTCGCTGTTCCCTAATTTCGTTTTTGTCTGTCCTTCAAACTGTGGCTCGGGAACTTTAGCGCTAATGATGCACGCTAGTCCTTCTCGAATGTCTTCACCGTTCAGAGATTCTTTCAAATTTTTTGCAATACCAGAATCCTGAGAATATTTATTCACAACTCTAGTTAAAGCTGTTCTAAAACCAGAGACGTGCGTACCACCTTCAATCGTATTAATATTATTTACATACGACGAAATTGTCTCTGAGTAAGAGTCGTTCCACTGCATAGCGATTTCGATCTGCACTAACTCTTTCTGGTGCGAGAAGAAAATAACTTTGTCGTGAATCTTCTGTTTTGATTTATTAATATACTCTACGAACTGAACCAACCCGCCGCTATAGTGATAATCTAGTCTCTTCTGAGGTTCTTGGCGTTCATCGATCAAGCTAATTTTGATACCGCTATTAAGAAATGCAAGTTCTCTCAGCCTTGTGGCCAATGTATCGATACTAAACTCTACTACTTCAAAAATATCTGGATCTGGCTTGAACGTCGTTAGCGTACCGCGCTTGTCTGTCACACCGACTTCTTTTAGAGGAGCTACCGGAGTGCCTCGTTTATAGCTTTGACGATAGACCTTTCCGTTTTGTCGCACTTCTACGTGCAAACTCTCTGACAAAGCGTTCACTACCGCAGCACCTACACCGTGCAAACCGCCAGAAACTTTATACGCACTATCTTCTTCGTTAAATTTTCCGCCAGCGTGGAGCTTTGTCATTACGACTTCGACTGCCGACACACCTGCTGCTTTATGTATGCCAACGGGAATACCACGTCCATCGTCTTCGACGGTCACACTGTTATCGACATTTACAATTACAACAATATTTTTCGCAAAGCCCGCCAAAGCTTCGTCTATAGAGTTATCGACTATTTCATAGACACAATGGTGTAAGCCTCGCGTTCCCGTATCCCCGATATACATACCGGGGCGTTTGCGAACTGCTTCCAGTCCTTCTAGAATCTTGATTTTATCTGCTGAATAGTCGTTTTCGTTAGCCAAATTGGATTGTCCTTGGTCGATCGTCATGGGTTCCTTCTTCTATTACTCCGTTACTCACCCAGTAACGTTTTCCTACAAAATTTGTATCTTCGGTCGTCGTAACAAAAGTCTGTAGATCTGTTTCAGTCAAAAAGTTTAACAAATAGTGGCGGCGTCGCTTATCTAATTCCGAAGAAAAATCATCCAACAAAAAAAGCGGTCTATGGCCTGTTTCCTTTCTGAAAAGTTCCAGCTCACAGAGCTTTAACGCCAGCAATGCTGATCTTATTTCTCCCTGAGAGCCGTGCCCTTTTAGTACATGTCCACCGATGAAAAATGCCCAGTCATCACGATGTGGACCCACGAGGGAACAACCTGCTTTTTGTTCTGCTTCTCGCAGAGCTTCTACTCTTGCCAAAAACAGCTGTTCCAAAAGTTCTAATGAAGGTAAACGCAGATGTCCAGTGAAATGAACATAACTTAAGTTATTGTTTTTATAAGATAAATTTTCTATCTCAGATACCCAAGGCGATAGGTAAGCAAACCTCAAATCAGATTGCTCTGGCGCGATCTGTTTTAGGGTATCCGTGAGAACTAGCGATAGCCTCTCAATCCATTTTAATCGTTTAAAAGTAATGTTGGCTCCGTAACGGCAAAGCTGCTCGGTAAACTGCAACATGACCTCCCGGTCTACCGGCCGATCGGACTTCAGTAATACGTTTCGGTGATTTAGAACTTTGTGATATTTCTGGTAAAGGTGCAAATACTCGATATCCTCGGCGATGAGCACACGATCCAAGTAGGCTCTCCGATTACTCGGTTCTCCACGAACCAATTCATGATCTGACGGATTAAAAACGATAGCGTGAAATCCTAGCTCGTAGGAGCCGAATCGCTGGCTCAGATAGTGAGCACTACTCCGGAACGGTTTCTCGTTGATGTAGGCCATTTTAGAGCATTTGGGCTGGTCTGGCGCCGGCATCTGAAAGTTCACCTTGAGATTTGTACGCCATTCACCCGAGGCTGCGTCTTTGAACGTTAACTCGCACGAAACCTCACCGCTCGTTGTTCCCCATTTTACGAGAGATGCAGATTTCGATTCACGGAAAGATCGTAGGGTTGCGAGGAGCCCCAAAGCTTCAACAAAACTGGTCTTCCCTTGCCCGTTAGCCCCTACTAAGAAATTAAGCCTGCTGTCCGGACAAAAAGTCGCATGGGATATATTTCTAAAATTGTTAAGTGTAAGTTTTTCGACCTTCATTCAAGGAACTGCTACTTGCTGCGCTAAATGCGCATGGGCATAATAACATAAGTGTGGTTTTGTTGATTCATCTCTCGCAAAATTCCTGGACTTAATCGGTCTTTGAGCATGAACTCTAACTTCTCTGCTTTCATCACAGATAAGCACTCTAGCAGATATTTTGAGTTAAAGCCGATCTCTAGCGGATCGCCCATATATTCCGCATCGATCTCTTCACGAGCTTCTCCCATATCAGGATTGCTTGAGGAAATAACTAAACTATTATTTTGAACAGTCAGCTTAACGCCACGGCTCTTCTCGTTTGCGAGAAGGCTAACGCGCTTGAGAGCGGAATTAAAACTCTGCCGGTCAATTTTAATTGTCCGATTATTATTCTTTGGTATTACCGGACGGTAGTCTGGATATTCGCCATCTATCAGTCGGACAAAGAGGTGGGCATGATTCGACTTAACAAATAGGTAACCGCGCTCAAAAGCAAGTCCGACCGTTGGCCCACTTTCCTCTAAAAGCTTCCGAAATTCAGATAGCCCTTTTTTCGGAATGATAATTCCTCGTTTAAGTTCCGGATTAGTCAAAAATACTTCGTAATCAACAAAGGAGAGTCGATGACCATCGGTCGCCGTCATTCTCATCAATTTGCTTTCTAAATTCTCAAGGAAAACCCCATTGATATGATAACGCGTTGCGTCAGTAGAGGTAGCGAAATGCGTTCTATCAATCATATCCATCAGTGAATCGGAACGACCTTCGTAATAGTTTTTATCTTCAAATTCAGGAAACGCGGGATATTGATCTGCAGGGAGGCTGACTATGTTGAATCGTGATTTTTCGCAAATCAACTCGATCCAACTATTGTCTTTTCTTGTGATAGAAAGTTTCTTTTCAGGAAGTTCTTTTACGATATCCAAAAAATGCTTAGCAGAAAGGGTGATTTTGCCTTCCTGTTTTGCATCAATAGGCAAAGTGACTCTGATTCCGACTTCTAAATCAGTAGCGCAAAGGGATAGCTCCTGGTTTTTAACAGAACACAAAATGTTTCCAAGAATCTGAATTGTGTTTTTCTTTTCGACTACCGATTGGACTTTTTGAAGAGCTTCTAAAAGCGGGGATCGGTCAATAGTGAAGTTCATGCTCTGAATTCCTCTCTCAGTTTCTTCCTTGGGTAAAGCCTTTATCTCTTGCCTCAATGTTTTTGGGCTTTTTAGTTTCCTGGGAGACTGAACGCTAAGGTTCTAATAATCCCTAAAATGAATTTGACTAACGGTAACAAATTTCCTTAGGCTTGGCGATAAAGACTTCATCAAAATTTCCAAAATCGGATCAGCCGTCCCTAAAAGAATATATATAAATAAAGTAGTAGTAGTAGTAGGGGCGGTGGATAAGTGGATAACTACCCTAAACATATGATTCTAAAGAATAAGTCTGGTGGATAACCTGGTGGATAAAGCGGTGGATAAATTTCTCAGTTTGGTGGATAACTTTTTTTTCAATTCCAAAAGTAGTTATCCACCAAGTTATCCACCGCTTTTGGTGGATAACTTTTTTTGCATCACGACATTAGTCAAATATTGGACAAAAAAGGGCCAAAAAACCCAATTCCAATAGTAGTTATCCCCAAAAACCCAGTAATAAAATCGGCTATTAGAAAATTCTTTACTTCATAAAAATCAAATTTTGGTGGATAACTTTCTAACGTGATGAAATAAAACAATAAAAGCAAAATAGTCTGGTGGATAAAGCGGTGGATATCGCGGTGGATATCTGGTGGATAAAAAAGTTATCCACCAAGTATCCACCAGGTTATCCACCGGGTTATCCACCAAAAAAGTGGTACTTGATTTGAAAGATATACTATACAGAGTAATTAAACCAACTGGTTTGGTATGATGATGCAGAATTAGTGGACTATTATAGTATTTTTTTAACCAAAGAGTTTACCTTAACCAGATGGAAACAAATTTTATGAATTTTTCAAATTCTTTTGATATGGAAAGTCCCTTAAATTTTGGCGGATTTGGCTATTACGGGGAGCGCAGCAATGCTGATGGAATTATCTGTTGGTGAAGTGGAACGAAGAATTCATATTATCCGTGGTCAAAAGGTGATGTTGGATCGAGATCTTGCCTATTTTTATCAGGTAAAAACCTCGAACCTCAATAAGGCGGTTAGGCGAAATAGCGAACGCTTTCCAGAAGAATTCATGTTTCAGCTGACGCGGCAGGAAAATGAACGTTTGATATTCCAAATTGGAATATCAAAGAGAACCGGACGCGGAGGGCTGCGAAAGTTACCAAACTGTTTCACTCAAGAAGGCGTGGCTATGCTCTCCAGCGTTCTAAATAGCGACCGAGCCGTTCAGGTAAATATCGCCATAATGAAGACCTTTGTTCATCTTAGGCGTATTGCAGAACATGCAAATGCAGCGGTCATAGATTTGGAGGCAGGAGCGGCAACCCTCAGCAATATAGATCGAAAGTTGGATGAAATTCTATTTGCAGTGAAGGCCATGACTCAGGAGCAAAAGAAGCAAGCTAGGAAAAGACAAATAACTCAAAGATTACCACATAAGCGACCACACAACGGACGAGTAGACCTGATTTTGAACCTAGTAGCACAGCACTTTGGTTTCGAGTCCGTAAATCTGGAAAACACTGGACGTCACGAGACTGTAGTGCTGCCCCGACAGATCGCAATGTACCTGATTAAAAAACACGAACATTTGAGTTACAGAAAAATTGGTGATTATTTTGGAGGCAGAGACCACACCACCGTTCTGCATGCTTGTCGCCAAATTGAAGAAGCAATTGAGAAGGATAAAATAATAAAGGAATTGGTCGATTTTTTTGAGAAGGCTCTTTCTTAGATCCCTGCCGCTAGTTTAAAGCCCTGCGCAATGGCCCTCTTAGCATCCAATTCAACAGCTACGTCGGCACCGCCAATGAGATGGACAGGAATGCCGGCTCTTTCAATCTCTGAGTGCAGGTCCCGTCTGGACTCTTGGCCCGCGCAGATGACGATATGATCGACTTCTAGTAGGCGCCGTTTCTCGTTCACTATAATATGCAATCCTTTGGCGCTGACGCGTTCGTAAGTCACTCCAGAAAACATTGAAACGCCTTTATCTTTGAGAGTGGTGCGATGGATCCATCCGGTTGTTTTACCCAAGCCTTCACCTAGCTTTGTTGTCCTTCTTTGTAACAAGTAGATTTCACGTGTCGGACGTGAAACCGCTTTCTGGATGCCCTCTACTCCGCCCCGGGTACGTAGTTCGTGGTCGACTCCCCATTCTTTCAGGAATTCCGCGATATCTAAACTGGGTGGAGTTTCACCGTCTGCATAAAGAAGAAATTCCGAGACGTCAAAGCCAATACCGCCAGCACCAATGACTGCAGCGCGTTTGCCCACTTTTATGGCTCCAGATAGGACATCCACGTAAGAGACAACCTTTGGATTTTCTGCACCTGGAATATCAATCTGACGAGGTGTAACTCCTGTGGCAAGCACGACTTCATCAAAGCCACCAGCAATGAGGTCACGCGCTTTTACTTTATTTTCAAGATGGACTTTCACTCCGGTTAGTTCCAGACGTTTTTTATAGTAGCGAAGAGTCTCGTAGAATTCTTCTTTACCTGGAATTTTTTTGGCGTAGTTAAACTGGCCTCCAATTTCATTATCAGATTCGAATAAGGTTACGTGGTGCCCACGTTCAGCAGCAGACGTAGAAAAAGAAAGACCTGCCGGTCCGGCTCCGACTACGGCGATTTTTTTTCTACGCGAGACGGGGGTCAAATTCAATTCCGTCTCGTAACAAGCTCGAGGATTAACCAGACAGGTAGCTCGCTTTAACTTAAATGTATGATCTAAACAAGCTTGATTACATCCAATGCAAGTGTTGATTTCAGCTGCGCGATTATCCGCAGCTTTAGCAACAAATTCCGGATCAGCAAGGAACGGGCGCGCCATGGAAACCATGTCACAGTCACCATTGGCCAGCAGTTTCTCCGCGACTTCCGGCGTGTTGATTCGATTTGTTGTAATGAGAGGAATTTTCACTTCGCCTTTCATTTTTCGGGTCACCCAGCTGAATGCGGCTCGAGGAACCATGGTAGCGATAGTTGGAATTCTTGCCTCATGCCAGCCAATTCCAGTATTGATCAACGTTGCTCCAGCAGCTTCTATTGCTTTCGCTAACCGAACGTTTTCATCCCAGCTGCTGCCGCCCTCCACTAAGTCGAGCATGGAGAGTCTATAAATAATAATAAAGTCCCGGCCCGTTTTTTCGCGAGTTTGTTGAACGATTTCTAAAGGAAATTGAATCCTATTTTTAAACGACCCGCCCCAGCGATCCTTGCGGAAATTCGTTCGAGAGGCAATGAACTGATTAATCAAATAACCTTCCGAACCCATAATTTCGACACCATCGTAGCCCGCATCTTGTGCAAGCACTGCGCAATTAACAAAATCACGGATCGTACGCTTGACACCAAACCCAGGGAGGGCCCAGGATTTAAAAGGATTGATAGGTGCTTTATTCCCAGAAGGAGATACCGCAAAGGGATGATAGGCATATCTGCCGGCATGTAAAATCTGAAGGCAGATCTTGCCCCCCTCCCGATGAACGGCTTCGGTAACGCGACGATGCGGTTTAACTTGCCAAAAAAAGCTAAGTTGGCCTGCGAACGGTGAGACTCGTCCAACAAAATTGGGAGCCACACCGCCCGTTACAATCAGCCCCACGCCTCCTCGCGCTCGTTCAGCGTAGAAAGTAGCCATTTTTTTAAGGCCATCGTGTGCTTCTTCGAGGCCTGTATGCATCGAACCCATGAGGACACGATTTTTTAACTGCGTAAAACCAAGATCGAGCGGTGCTAGCAAATGTGGATACATTGCTGGCATTTACTACGAATTGGGTAGGTAGTGCAATCTATGCTTTATAGGTCTCCGTGAGCCTCGGGTTTGGGTTGGGGCGAAATCAAATTCCTAACCCATTCCAGGCCGGTTAAAAATTTCTCGGTCAGACTTTTATCTGGCAAACTCGCGATAGTATTTGCCATCTCGCGTGCGTATTTCAAGTTAATCGATCCCCAGAGCCTAGCTGCTTCAGGAAAAGGTCCGAAGTCCGGTCGTTCCGTATGCTGAAGTTTTTGTAAGAGTATCATGCTGGCCGTCACCCAGAGGGCCACGCCGCGGCGGTAAAGATAATCGTCGGGTTCTGCGTTGACGAGAACAGGAATCAACAACTTCGGATACATCATATCCAATTCTTTGAGATTTCCAGTCATGAACGCGAGATTCCAAGTTTGATAGAGTTCTGCCCAACCATCAACAAAGTGCTGTTTGACGTCGAGGTTCGGCCCTTCAACCCAGAGCTTTCTAACTGGACTGGACGCAAGAATGAATCCTGTTTTGACGTTATCCAAATAACCTCTGGAAAGGTCCGCAGTCGTGGCTTCCAATATATTGGTTTTTAAGCCTCGAATTTTTGCCGTCAGATCGTTCGAGTTGAGCTGAATGCGAGTTCGGTAATCAATATATTGATTTATTGAAACATCCACCGTAAGCATTTTGGCAGTTTCGAAAGGGCTGTGGGTAGCTTTGTAAATAGTTTTCGCCTGGGCAAGAAATGATTCAGGTAAACCGAGGCTCTTAGCTTTTTCATCAAAATAAGTGTGGACTTCGTTCATGAAGGTCAAATCTGCCAGCATTTTCTCAACTATCAGGTTGAGAAGAAAAGTTTGATGGACCAATCGTTTGACTCGCGCATGATAGGCCGATGCGCCAGTAAAAAGATTCTTCTTCAGAGCCTCACACAAAAACGCTCCGATGGCAGGATGTTTCGTAACAATACCCTTTTTGATCTGCTCTATAAAAGGAGCTAGATTGTACGGGTTCGAAAGGTACGGGCTCGCTACTGGCACGAAACTCTTAAGATCCCCTAGGTACATATCATTTTCAAAAATATCTTTGAAAAGGGCTGGGTCGGAATCTGTTAGAGTATCCAGACCTTGTACCCTTAGAAATTCATTTGCGCACTTTTCAGTGGTCTGGGCAAATGCTGTTAGTGAAGATGCCAGCAAAACGAAAACGAGAAAGAGACGATACAATATATGTTTCATGATGTTTTCCCCTGTATGTAGAAGCGATCGCGTTAATGACGTCGCATTAATAAAGGAAAAGTCTTTATATTTCAAATAAAAAATCAAGGTGCCACTGTCATGCGCCCCCAGCTCTGATACTTCCGCATTTTCGCTAGGTCATAGCGGAATGAATAAGATTCGTGTAGGTAAATGGCGTGATGATAGAGGAGGACCGATGCAAGTAGTATCGGGATCCACTGGGAGAGAGCGGGTTCATTTTGAGGCGCCCGAGGCACAACGTCTCAAAAAGGAAATGCGGAATTTTCTTTCGTGGTTTAATAGCAAAAAAGCAATCGACCCGGTAGTGGTAGCCGGAATGGCACATTTTTGGTTTGTGACGATTCACCCGTTCGAAGATGGCAATGGTAGACTGGCACGTGCCATTGCCGAAATGTGTCTGGCGCGATCTGAAAATAGTACACAGAGATTTTACAGTATGTCAGCGCAAATTAGGACGGAACGAAAAGATTACTATCGCATTCTTGAAGAATCCCAAAGGGGCGGCCTTGATATTACTCCTTGGTTGGATTGGTTTTTGGACTGTCTAGAGAGAGCATTCCATGCAAAATGTTCTCAAGATTCTGCTTCCCGTGATATTGAAGATCTCTTAGAGCGCAAGATTTTAATAAAAAATCCGGGCGGAGGTCGCAGTACAAGCTACTCGTTGGTGCCGGTGTAGTAAGTCAACAGTGTAGTTTGTTAAATGGAAGAAAGCTTATTCTCTCACCGGTGCGTTTTTTTCTATATAGTTTACAACTTCTTGCAAACTAGCGCCGGGGGTGAAGACCATGTCAACACCGTGGCCTTTGAGAAAATCAATGTCTTCGTTCGGGATAATGCCGCCAACGATAAAGAGTACGTCGGTTAAGCCTTCCTTCTTTAAACCTTCGATAACTTCTGGAACTAAGGCATTGTGCGCGCCTGACAGGATGCTTATACCCACGACGTGGACGTCTTCTTGTACGGCAGCGGTGATAATCATTTCAGGAGTTTGGTGCAAGCCTGTGTAAATAACCTCAAACCCCGCGTCTCTGAGAGCTCGAGCAATGACTTTCGCACCGCGATCGTGACCATCGAGGCCGGGTTTGGCCACTAAGACGCGAATTTTTTTTGTGGACGTGAGAGAGGATGAAGGCTTTGCTTTGGAAGATGTGGATGGTGGTGATTTCGAAGACGGTGACATAGATTAGAAACTCCCAGCTTCTCGATAAGCTCCATAGACTTCTTTAAGCGTATCACAAACTTCCTGAAGAGTGGCGTATGCTTTTACCGCGTCTATGATTGGTTCCATGAGATTCTTGTCGTTTTGAGCTGCTTCCTTTAATCGGGATAATTTCTGTTTTACTTCCTGCTGAGGTCGTTTCTTCTTGAGAGCCTGTAACTTCTGAATCTGTTTTTCTTCGATGCTGCGATCAATATAGAGAGTCTGGATGGCTTGTTTCGACTCCTGGACCTGATACTTATTCACGCCAACCATGATCTTATCTTTTGATTCTAGCTGGCGCTGGTAGTGATAGGCGCTGTTGGCGATCTCAGCTTGCGGGAATCCCTGTTCGATTGAGCGAATAATTCCGCCCATGTCTCGGATCTTGTGAATATATTCGATGGCGTCTTTTTCGATGCGGTTTGTGAGTGATTCGATGAAGTAAGAGCCACCCAACGGATCTGCAATATTTCCCACACCGCTTTCTTCCGCAATAATTTGTTGCGTACGGAGAGCAATCATCACTGATTCGTCAGTTGGGAGCGACAAAGTTTCATCCATACTATTAGTGTGCAAAGAATTTGTCCCGCCTAAAACTGCGGCTAAAGCTTGAACCGCTACTCTGACGATATTATTATGGGGTTGCTGTGCCGTGAGTGTTACTCCCGCCGTCTGCGCATGCGTTCTGAGCATCCAGGACTTTGGATCTTGAGCACCGTATTCTTCGCGCATGATACGGGCCCAGATTCTCCGGGCAGCTCTGAATTTACAAATCTCCTCGAAAAAATCATTATGCACGTCAAAGAAAAAGGACAGACGTGGAGCGAACTCGTCGATTTTCATACCTCGCTCAATGCAACAGTCCGCATAACCCAATCCATCCGCCAGCGTAAACGCGAGTTCTTGAACTGCAGTCGCCCCTGCCTCCCTAATGTGGTAGCCGCTAATACTAACGGTATTCCAGTTCGGATAATTCTTGGTACAATACTCGATTGTATCAATGACGAGCTTTACAGCGGGTTTAATTGGATAGATCCATTCCTTCTGTGCGATATATTCTTTTAAGATATCGTTTTGGAGTGTGCCCCGAACTTTCTTATGAGGAACGCCCTGTTTTTCTGCTACGGCCATATACATAGCCAGAACTACTATTGCCGGTGCGTTGATCGTCATCGAAGTCGTAACTTCTCCGAGCGGAATACCTTCAAAGAGACGTTCCATGTCTTCTAACGAAGCAACCGAAACGCCGCATTTGCCAACTTCGCCTTTTGACCGAGGATCATCGGGGTCAACACCCATCAAAGTCGGCATATCAAACGCCGTCGAAAGTCCGGTCTGGCCCTGCTCAAGCAGAAGCTTGAACCGCTTATTAGTATCTTCGGCAGTAGCGAATCCAGCGAACTGTCGCATCGTCCAGACTTTTCCGCGATACATATTGGGATAGACACCGCGAGTATACGGATACTGGCCAGGAAAGTTTAAATCCCGGAGAAAATCAATTTGTTCGTCCGCTAAATCAGTCGGTGTCGAGAGCAGGGGAACTTCCAAGTCACTGACGGTTGAAAATCTTTTCGGCTGTTTGTGAGGCGATGCGGCTGAGTGCGAGTGCTTCTCAGAATGGTCGAGAGATTTCTGCCATTCTTCTTGTGCTTTTCGAATTTCCTCTAAGTCGTTTCCGTTTGAATGCGTCGACTTCTTTTTTGACATAGCCTCTCTCGTATGGTTCGACAGGCTCAGTGACCAGTGGGTTAACTGGCCAGCTCCTGTCCTGCTATTACAATTCGCTGAATTTCCGAAGTGCCTTCGTAAATCTCTGTCACCTTTGCATCTCGGAAATTTCGTTCTACGACATATTCCTTGGTATATCCGTAACCGCCATGAACTTGAATGGCCTTAGTTGTAATCCACATGGCCGCTTCAGAAGCGGCTAATTTCGCCATCGCCGCTTCTTTAGTATACTTCTGACCCATATCTTTGGCTTTGGCAGCAGACCAAGTGAGTAATCTTGCACCCTGAAGCCTGGTCGCCATATCGGCAATAAAAAACTGAATCGCTTGGAGCTTAGCGATCGGAGCCCCAAATTGTTCTCGTTCGGTAGCGAACTTCTTCGAAGCTTCAAATGCACACTTTGCGATTCCAAGTGCTTGCGACGCAATTCCAATTCGACCGCCGTCCAAAGTATGTAGCGCGATTTTGAGTCCCTGGCCCTCTTGTCCCAATAGGCACTCCTCTGGCACAAACACTT
>JABDFB010000059.1 GCA_013286765.1 Deltaproteobacteria bacterium | reverse complement strand
CGCGCCCGATGAAATTCCGTCTTATGCGGTTGATGCAGACTATGTGGTGACTAAAGATTTTCATCGCTTTGCCTTGGAGTTTGAGGAGTTTGCAAAGAATTTGTAAAATCTATTACGACCACACCTAGAATCATATAGCGGTGTAAGGAAGGGGATCCTGCAGCTGGCAGTTCATACTACATTTTGCGAGAGCAGACATCCTGTCTTTCTCGCCTTTCGCCATCCATGGCTGTCGAGAATCTCGCAAAATGTAGTATGAACTGCCAGCTGCAGGATCCCCTCATGCCTACTCTGCCCAAAGTCCTCGAATCGCTACCGCTTTTCTGTCGCCTCTTCCTAGATTGCCCAGGGAGAAATTGTCTTCAATCAGTTTCATAACGTCATAGAAGTCATGTCGTTCTTTGATGACGGTTCCGGGTTTAATCATTGAACCTAGCATGACAGTATAAATATGGTTTTCTTCAGTGCCTGCGTCCTCGTCAAATGTAATCAGAATGAGAGTTCCTTTCATCCCTTGTAATAATTTGAGAAAAACTATTTAACGATAACCGTTCTAAAGCTAATTTCGTAGGGCCCATTCGATTTCGTGTCAGAATTCCTTGTTGAATTTTCAATCGCGAGAGTTTTTCTAAGAGCTCAGAAATACCGGGTATAACTGTAGCTTCATTTGCGCCTCGATATTCATGGCGCAAAAGAATCTCCCAACATCTAGTCTTCTCGTACCCTTCCGGCAAGCCTTCGACAAACTCCAAAACAGGTTGGCCATTGAGAATCCCAATTTCTTCTCTCATTCGATCAAAATCCAATCGAGAATCTACTAACGTTCCGTCCAAATCAAAAATAATCCCTTTCAGCATGACCTTAAAATTCCTTCTTAAGTTCTTCGGATAGAATCTCAATTCCTGTTTGCATCTCTTTCACTGAAGGTAGCGCATACCCTATCTTAAAACCATGTAAATGCGGTTTATCAAAGAAAGCGTCGTGCGACGGCTGAATCAAAACCTTTCGTGCCTTCAGCCTCTCCACCAGAACCTCAATCACCACCCTCTTCGGGCACTCTAGCCATAGCAACGAACCTCCACCCGGCGAAGTCCAGCGAACATCCTCTGGCATCAGTGTTCGCAGCAAATTCAAACAATTTTGATAGCGAGTATCTAGTTCCTGTTGAAGTTTTTTAAGATGAGCATCGTAATAGCCTCTATCTAAAAATTCAAACAAGGCCGCCTCCACCAACATTGGCACCGCACTAATCGAAAGCCGTTTCCCCTGCACTAGCCCAGGTACCGTCTGCTCATTCCCAACGACATATCCAATACGCAGTGAGGGCAACAGCTTCTTGGTGAAGGAATTCATATAAAGCACGTTGTCCCCCCCTAAAGCCCGAACAGAAGGCTTAAACTCAGAATAGGACAACATGTCAGAACCCCAATCGTCCTCTAATATTCCAAATCCGTATTTTTGAGACCAATCAATTAAATGAGTTAATTCCTGACTCGAATACGAATACCCCGTTGGGTTCTGAAAATTACTGGTTAAATAGACTAAACCCGGTCGATTTGCTGCAATTACCTTCTCCCAGTACCCTAGATCTAGCCCTCGAAACGGTTCAATAGGTAAGCCAATCGGGCTCATCCCATTCATTTGGAATAAAGCTTTGCCCACATAGTACGCCGGGTTTTCGGTCGCTATCACCCCAGAGCCAAGCGACCTACAAACTAAATCTAATGCCTGTTGAGAACCTACTGTCGTCACTATTTGCTCTGGCTCAGCACTGATCCCACGTTTGCTCAATCTTTGTGCAATCTTCTTTCGCAGTGGCAAAAACCCCTGCCGATCAGAAAAATTGGCCAACCCCGGACTCTTCAAGACCGATTTAAAACATGCTGTCATTCTATCTTTAGGGAGTATCTTCGGATCAATAAAGATGGAACTTAGGGCAATCATTTTATCCTCGCCTTGCGAGGTTACCCCGATCTTAATCAACGGCTTAAACTGAGGTAGTGGAACCCTCTTTTTACCGTCCCCTATGACCCCCAACCTATCCGTCAGATTTGGGCCCTGACGAATAGTCACAAAAAGACCAGTTCTTCCCCTACTTTCCACCAAATCCTTAGATTGTAGCTCTTCATAAGCCGCTGTAACCGTATTCTTCGACACCCCCAGTTGGTGAGCTAAAACTCGGATAGGCGGCAGCCTACAGCCCACCAATGACTGATCCGATTGAATTTGCGAGGCTATGGCACCGGCGATTTCTCGCATCCCTACCCTCGGCCCTGTTCCCATATTGATTCTCAAATAAGGTTGCATTCCTGATTAAGTACTCCAAACCAATCGCTTTATCAAAGTGACAGACCCAACTATTCGACTGGGACACCTCTGTTCGAAAGTACAATCGAGGTAGAGAGGGCCTAGTAACCGGAGTCTGGGCGAGCATTCTTCCATGACCCTTGCGCCTCGCTTCGTGCTCGGCGCCTTTAGCCCAGACTCCGGTTACTAGGCCCTCTCTACCTCGATTGTACTTGTGTAATTGTCTCCCCGCAGCCATCGCCTGTACCAACAAAAATTCTGGTATTGTCCCTTTGCGTAATCTGGTAACACCTGTATTCAAGATTGAAAAGGAGATCAGTATTATGGCTAAAGAACTCAGCAGGGAGACCATGGACCTTAAAGTAGGACTTGCGGAAATGCTCAAGGGCGGCGTGATTATGGATGTTGTCAACGCCGAACAAGCTAAAATCGCTGAAGATGCTGGAGCGGTGGCGGTAATGGCGCTAGAGCGCGTACCCTCCGATATCCGTGCCCAGGGGGGCGTTGCGCGGATGTCTAGTCCGGATCTTATTAGTGAGATTATGAGTTCTGTGAGTATTCCGGTTATGGCAAAATGCCGGATCGGCCACTTTGTAGAAGCCCAAATTCTGCAGGCTCTCGGCGTTGATTACATCGATGAAAGTGAAGTTCTGACTCCGGCAGATGATTCCAATCATATTAGTAAGCACGAGTTTAAAGTACCCTTTGTTTGTGGAGCAACAAATCTAGGTGAGGCGCTTCGTCGAATTGGGGAAGGCGCTGCCCTGATTCGTACCAAGGGCGAAGCAGGCACGGGAAATATCATCGAAGGCGTCCGGCACCTCCGCAAGTTAAATCAAGACATTCGCAGAGTAAGCAAGTTGGATGATTCAGAACTGATGAGTGAAGCAAAAAATTTAGGTGCTCCCTACGAGCTTGTAGTTAAAGTAAAGAAGCTGGGGAGACTTCCTGTTCCGAACTTTGCAGCAGGTGGTGTCGCTACACCAGCAGATGCCGCCATGATGATGCAGCTCGGCGCAGAAACTGTTTTTGTTGGATCTGGAATATTCAAATCGGAAAGCCCACAAAACTACGCACGTGCAGTAGTCAAAGCAGTTGCCCGATTCCAGGATCCAGAAGCTCTGCTTGAAGCCTCAAAAAAACTCTCCGCACCAATGAGAGGAATAGAACTTTCTAAAATCTCAGATCAAGAACGCCTTGCCACCAGGGGCTGGTAAAATGCGCTCAACCGGTCCAACAATTGGAGTGTTGTCACTTCAAGGCTGTGTTCACCCCCATCGGCCTCATATCGAGAGTCTAGGAATACTGTTTAAGGAAGTAAAAACAGCGGAAGATATGGAGCAGATTGACGGGCTGATCCTGCCTGGTGGTGAAAGCACGACGATGCTGAAGTTGATCGCTATTTTCAATCTCAGTCAGGGGCTTGAAGCGACATTCAAACGAGTTCCTGTTTGGGGAATTTGCGCTGGGGCGATTTTGATCGCACAGGAGGTCCACTCGCCCCGACAGCGGTCTTTTGGACTAATGCAGATCGAGATAGAACGAAATTCCTACGGGAGACAGCTGGAGAGCTTTCATACTGAAGTTGAAAAATATCCCGTTTCGTTTATTCGTGCCCCCAAGATTCTTTCGGTAGGTAAAGGTGTGACCGTACTGGCGAGCCGGGAAAAATCGCCGATCTGGGTTGAGCAAGGACGGGTTATGGCAACGACCTTTCATCCGGAGCTCACTTCGGAATATCCTTCGCCGATGCACAGACGCTTTGGAGAAATGGTCAGCGCCGCTTTGTCGGTTTCTTGAGCCCAGATTTGGATTTGCCCTTGTCTTGATATTTCACGAAGAGTTTAACCATATCCTCGTTAGGTGGTTTCGTGTCTAAGACATAGTCGTAGGCAGTTCTGCCGTTCTTATCCTTGATATTCATCTTGGCGCCACTGATGAGTAATAATTCGGCATTATTTACTAAATTATTCTGAACAGCATAATGAAGTGGAGTCTTATCGACACTATCTTGAAAATCAATATAATCATTTGTTTTATGGCTCTGAATAGTTTTTCCTAGAATCTGAGAATCCTTATTCATTGCAGCATAGTGTAAGGATATCCGGCCTTCCGTATCCGCCACCTTTGCATCTATTTTTAGAATATCGTCACAAGTATATCGCCTGACGCGCTGCTTGTTACTAAAATCAACGGGCTCCCCATCCGAACAGACCTCCGACTTTTCACTTAAGACATCAGAAATCTTACTCAATTCCAAACAATCCAAAATAACTCGGGGAGGTTCGCCAGACTCGACACTGACTCCTTTTCCTTCCACGCGCTTACCCTCGTGGGTAATTACATCACCAATCGGGACCTGAAATTTGAAATCGTAGGACAGCTTTGCCTCTATCGAATGCAGAAGTTTCCCCGTGGAAGGAGTTCCATATGCGCGGGCTCCTCGAACCGTCTTTAAACAGGTTGCGGCGTCTTCTGCACAAGAAGCAGAGTATTGATCAACCAATACAGCAAGCGGTTTATCATAGTAAGGAGGCATATACGTTAGATTCGCTTTGACTGCTGCGAGCTCTCTTTCCGCTTTTTTCTGGTAAAGTGCTCGGAGCTGGAGCCGTAACTCGGGGGGATCGTTCGAAAGCTGCGATTGATCAACATCGTCAGCTGTAATACCAACAGTTCCTATGTTATTCGGATGAAACATCATCTTAAAGTGATTTAGATTCTTAACACGACCACCGAGATTCCCCTGAAAGTCCACCACCATGGATTTTGTTTTTGAGTTAATAGCATGCTGCACCAGCCTCTCCATACAAAAGGGTGAATAAGTCTCATCAAAATCAGGAACCTTGAGTACTGCAACTCTTCCGTTATCGACAAAACTCAGCGTTGGCCCAGTACTATTTTGAGGTTGCACGTTTGGGACAGACTCGCGTCTCCTCTGTGGGCTTGGGTTTCGCAGCTTCTCCTTCGTCGACTCGGGTTTTGCAGGTTTCTCCGGTGATGATAAAACAAGATGAGAGGCCTCAAAGTTCTTTTGAAACAGTGTATTCACATTCTCTGCAAAATGCTCATCATCCCGACTGGAGAGGATCTGATTTTCATTTTTCTCATAAATATCTTGCCATCTCTCGAATCTTGAATTGAGTGCAAAGCCCCTATAGGTCTCTTGAGCTACACTTTTCTTTTCCTTACCTTCTAACTCAGCAGCATGGATTTGACGGTATTCGCCAGCCTGGTTTCGAACAAAACCAAAGTCTAGTCCATCCGGAGAAAGTAATTGAGAGACTTCAAACATCACCGTTAGATATTTATTTTTTCTATTATCTTCAGCTGATAACTTATTTGCCTTGGAGTCTCTCTTATCGTTTGTTTTGGCGCGTCCCTTGGGTAGTTCTAGCGCACTTCTAGGAGATTCTCGAGGTGGTACCGTTTTTTCTTCTGTAGAACTAGATCTACTTGATTTTGAACTTTTACCTTTTTCCTTTTTGCCTTTATCCTTCTTATTCCGATCCTTCTCATTCGGGGTTTCGTTTTCGCCTACGGAAGAAGTTCGACTTGACGAGCGGCTATTTGGCTTGGACTGGGCCGGCAAAGCGGACGAACTTTGCTTAGAAGGCTGAGCCGGAGCTGGTTTTACGTCTTGAGGCTGGCTCAAGTCATTTGCAGATACCGGAGCCGGCTCCTGCTTCTTGCCAAATCCAAAGAACCTTTTAACGGCACCACCGTAGGAGGTGTTTTCAAATAAAAGGAGTAGCAAAATAAGTTTTGATAAATGACCAAGAGAACGATTACTCGTATTCATTGAGTAATATTCTACCTGGTTTTAATCAATAGGTGAAAAATATCCCGTTTCATCTATTCGAGCCCTGGCGCTTTGGAGAAATGGTTAGCGCCGCTTTGTCGGTTTCTTGACCCCGGATTTGGATTTGCTGTTATCTTGGTATTTTACAAATAATTTAACCATATTGTCATTAGGTGGTTTCCTGTCTAAGACATAGTCGTAGGCAGTTCTGCCGTTCTTATCCTTGATATTCATCTTGGCGCCACTGATGAGTAGCAATTCGGCATTAACTACTAAATTATTCTGAACAGCATAATGAAGTGGAGTCTTACCGACACTATCTTGAAAATCAATATAATCATTTGTCTTATGACTTTGAATAGCATTTCCTAGAATCCGAGGATCCTTATCCATCGCAGCATAGTGTAGAGGTATCCGGCTATCCTTATCTGTCACTTTTGCATCCACTTTAAGAATATCGTCACAAGTATATCGCCTAACATGCGGCTTGTTGTTTAAATCAACGGGCTCTCCATCCGAACAGACCTCTGACTTTTCACTCAGGACATCAGAAATCTTATTCAATTTCAAACAATCCAAAATGACTCGGGGAGGCTCGCCGGGTTCGACACTAACCCCTTTCCCTTGTAAGCGTTCGCCCTCGTGGGTAACAATCTCTGCTAAAGGGGCTTGAAATTGGTATCCGTAAGATAAATCAAACGTCATTGACTGTAAGACATACCCCGTTGATGCTCTACCGTAAGCACGGGCTCCCCGAACAGATTTTAGACAAGTTGCAGCGTCTTCGGCACAAGAAGCTGTTTCTCTGTCAACCAATACTGCTAAGGGCTTGCTAAAGTACGGAGGTGTATATCCTTTATTTTTTAGTTTTTGCTTAATCGCTTCTAGCTGCTCTTTTTCTTTCTTCTGATAGAGCTCTTTGAGCTTCGGACGTAACTGCGATGGGTCCTCTGAATGCAGAGACGAATCAACGTCTCCGGCTTGCAGAAAGACAGTACCGACGGTTTCTGGATGAAACATCATTTTGAAATGGTTTAAGTTTTCCACGCGTCCACCGTTATTTGCCTGGAAGTCTACTACCATCGATTCTACTTTGGAATTGATGGCATGCTGAACAAGCCTCTCCATACAGAAGGGAGAGTAATTTTCTTTAGTAAAACTAGGTACTTTTAGTAGTGCAACTTTTCCATTATCGACAAAACTTAGTGTTGGCTCCTGGCTTTCTTGAGTATGATCTGCATTTAAATTGGCCTCTTGTCTCCTTTGGGGACTTCGGCTTCGCTTCCTCTTTGATTTAGGGTCCTCATCAGGAGGATATATTTCCAAATGAGACAAATTGTTTGTACCATCACGAAAGGTTTTGTTTACTCTTTCTGCAAACTTCGCTTCAGATTCACTAGAAATGATCTTTGCTTCATTTTTTTTATAAAGAGTCGCCCATTTATCGAAACCAGAATTCAACGCAAACCCTTTTTTATTCTCTCGTTCTACCAAGTTTTTATTTTCTTTCCCAAAGACTTGAGCTCTTTTGTAGTTACCTTCTTCGTCTTTCTCATAGCCTATGTCTAGACCTTTGGGAGACAAGAGTTGCATGACCTCACTCATTACCGTACGTCTTTTATCTTCTACTGAAGGAACTGAGAGTTTACTCTTCTGAGGTGATTGCCGCGTTGAAGATATTTCGTCTTCCTTCAGAATTGTTTCTGTTTTAGTTTCGGGCGAGCTGGATATCAAACCACTCGAGGTCGAACTAGACCTACTAGATCTGGAACTTCTTCCCTTGTCCTTTTTGCCTTTATCATTCTTATCCAGATCCTTCCCATTCGGAGCTTCGTTTTCAGATATGGAAGAAGATCGACTGGACGAGCGGCTATTTGGTTTGGACTGAGCTGGCGAAGCGGACGGAGTTTGTTTGAAAGGCTGAGCCGGAGCTGGGTTTGCAACCCGAGGCTGGCTCAAGTCATCTGCTGTTACCGGAGCTGACTCCTTCTTTTTACCGAATCCAAAGAACTTTTTAACGGCACCACCGTAGGAGGCATTTTCGAATAGAAGTAATAACAAAATAAATTTTGAAAGATGATTAAGAGAACGATTACTCGTATTCATTGAATAATATTCTACTTGGTTTCAATTATTAAGTGAAATTGAATAACTTTAGTACTATAAGAAATATCTAAAAATAGGCCATCCATGGCCCATTGAGATCAGATTAACAATCAGATCAAACTAATAATATGTCGGAGAACAACCGATTAAAGTACAACTCGGATTTCCAGTGGAGTTGTAGCACTGATTAAGCGCATCATTTTCAGTATAAGCCACTTGTGATGGATCTGTTCCAAGAACCCATTGAGACGAAACAGTGTAAGTATTGCCATAGTTCGGATCTTGAGCAACACAGGTCACTTCGCTTAGTGAATTATAATTGAAGGCATAATTATTGCGCGAAAACCCTGGTGAATACCAAGATGGCCACGGAATATTTAAAGCAAATCCCGAAGTCCACGGCTGGTAGCCATAATATCCCGAATATCCACCCCATCCACTGCCTGGATATGCAAAACCAGGATTTCCAATATAGATATGTGGACCGCCTACTACTGTAGGACCTGTTACTATACGAGGACCAGTTACAACTCGTGGGCCAGTTACAACTCGCGGACCCGTCACGATTGGCGGTCTAACGACTGGTCGACCTGGGCTTACTACAGGAGGTCTGAAACCACCTCCACCTGGTCCACCTACGTGGCCTGGACCACCGCCGACATGGCCGCCTCCACCATGAAAGCCGCCTCCACCCCCGTGAAATCCACCGCCACCGCCGCCATGCCCACCATGTCCCTGAGCTAGAGCTGAACTCGCCGCAAAAAGCGCTGCTAGCGATAATGATGCAAGATTTATTTTGTTTTTCATTCGTTTGTACTTCTTTCTTTCATCGTCCTAAAATCAAGACGATTTTTTCGGTCCTTATACTGCCGTCGATCCGTATATGCAAAAAAAAATTTTCGCATACGGAAAGCTATTACTGATTTACTACCCACGCAGTTAGGAATAAGAGTTGTGATTATGAATAAGTCCGCAAAAAACGAAATAGATGTGTTAATTGTCGGAGCTGGCCCAACAGGATTAGCCCTCGCTGGCTACCTTGCCAAAGCGAATTCTCTTGCGAAAAACCCTGTCCGACTGAGAATTATTGACAAAAGCCCCAACCCTTCTGACAAGTCAAAAGCTCTAGCCGTACACGCTGGCACCCTGGAAGCCATCGAGGAAGTCTATGGCGAACCAGTTT
The DNA here is from genome assembly GCA_013286765.1 of Deltaproteobacteria bacterium. The sequence goes on along the minus strand of JABDFB010000059.1, from coordinate 4,313 downwards.
CGCAGAAAATGGTAAATACAGGAATCCCAGCCAGTCAGTTTTTATTCCATATTTATGATAAAGAACCCATTTCAGCAGATCTCACTCGAATTCCAAGTAAATATAATTTCATATTGGTTCTAGAACAATATAAGACAGAAATGATTCTAGAAGAAGAATTACAGCGTTCTCACATACAAGTAGAACGAGAACAGGAACTTATTTCTCTTTCCTCAGACGATGCCCCTAGCAACTCTGTTCTTTGCAAAATTCGCAATCAGAAAGGCAAAGTGGAAGCAGTTCAAGCAAAATTCGTTGTGGGTTGCGATGGAGCGCACAGCACCGTTCGGCAGTGTGCTCATATTCCATTCAAGGGCGGGACTTACCCCGGAGAATTTATTCTGGGCGACGTAAAGGTGGAATGGCCCTGGCAGCACGGCGTTATTCACGGTTTCGTTTCTAAGAAAGGAGCTATGGCCTGTTTTCCGCTGAAAGGGGAGAAACGCTATGGATTTATTCTCTTTCCCGATAAGCAGCGGCCAAAAGGGCGCGAGACAAGTGAGACTATACCTTTTGACGAATTTCATGAGATAGCGTCATCGCTCGCCCCTGCACCGATTAAAGTTTTGGACCCGGTCTGGACCACCCGTTTTAATATTCATCATCGTATTGTCCGTACTTTTCGTAAAGGTCGAGTTTTTTTAGCTGGCGATGCCGCTCATATTCACAGCCCCGTCGGTGGGCAAGGAATGAACACCGGTATTCAAGAAGCATTTAATCTGGGTCACAAACTGAGCTTCGTGCTACAAGAAAACCTCGACGAATCCCTTTCAGAAATTCTTCTAGAACACTACGAGAGTGAACGCATGCCGATTGCCAGGAATGTTCTGCACGCCACCCACCTTGCTTCCCGACTCATTCTTTTGAAAGAAAATAGAATCGTTAAATTCCTTCGATCTCAGGTTCTCCCGACTATTATTGGACAACCGTGGATTCAGAAAAGAGTCCTGCTCGCAACCTCAGAAATTGGGGTCTCCAGAAGAGACATGGAGAAACGAAAAAATTAGGCTTACTGAAGTGACGTTTCCTAACTATTCACCGTGATCGGTAGCTACACTTCGCATAAATAATATGTCGGTGCTCTCTCGGCACAAAGCCCAGTTGATCAGAAACTAACTCTTGCCGCTTTTCAATCGCTTCGTCATGAAATTCAAAAATTCGCCTACAATCTAAACAAACTATGTGATCATGATGATGGCCGTCGGCGAGTTCGTACAACACGTGGCCATCCACGTCCGGCGGACCTTCTTTAATGATTCGGCTTGCGACAAAAACCGGCAGATTTCTATATACCGTGGCTTTTCCTACGTCCGGGTAGCTCTTCCCAAGACGTTCAAGCAGATCCAGCGCGGTGAAGTGGCGGGCTTCCCGAACAATGACGGCAAGAATTTTTTCGCGTGATTCGCTCTTTTTAAGTTTCTTTTCCCGAACGAAGTCGTTCAATTTCCCCGTTAGTCGATGCAATAAGTCATCGGCAGCCCTCCTATCGGGCGCACACGAAGAGTATTCCGAAATTTTTTGCAGAGGACGCCCACACGGCAGTCGCTGGTCAAGAGCCGTAGCTGTAATAGAAAACCTAGCCTGGGACATAATTATTACAACCCTAACATTTTTGCCTTTACAAGCAACCGCAATAATGAGACTGGGTCTCACTATCAATCGAAACTGAAACCCAGGGTCATCATTGCAGGTTTTATTTTTACATCTCAGGAGGCGCGTGAACAATGCCAAAACTCGGTAGCCATAGAAAAAGGTGGAAAATTCAACGATCACTTTTAATCGAATTACCCGGTTTAGGAAAGCCCGGTGCGATGGAGCGAAGGCCCTACCCTCCTGGACAGCACGGCCAAGCGCGGCGTAAGTTTTCAGAATACGGTCTTCGTATGCGTGAGAAACAGAAAATTCTGCTGCACTATGGATTAAGAGAAGAACAGCTTCGCCGATTTGTGAAAAAAGCCAAAGCTGGCCAATCCACCGATTGGATTTCAACACTGATCGGTCTTTTGGAAACTCGGCTCGATAATGTTATTTTTAGATTGGGATTTGCAACTAGTGTACTTGCAGCAAGACAGCTGGTTCGTCACAATAAAGTTCTCGTCAACGGAAAGAGAATAAACATAGGTTCAGCGCTTGTACCCGTAGGTGCTGAAATCTCTCTCACGCCCGACACCTATCAAAATGTGAATTATCAATATGCTATTCGACAACCCAGACTACTGATACCGGACTGGTTGGTTTACACCTCTACCCCGGAACATCAAAAAGGTCAGCTTAGGTCTATGCCGGATGGGGACGCAGTTCCATTTCCATATGAAGGACGACTCGTAGCTGAGTTCTATTCCGGAATCTAGTCGGCCTAGAAACTACAGCTCAGGTAGATGATCAAAAACTCTGATCTTACATTTTTTCGAAGTTTTCATGGGAGCATTCTGGGTTAGAATTTCACATTTGGATTCTTCCCCGCTATTTTGCGAGGCTTTTTGGCTCTGTTTATTCTCGCCTTATACGCTGCTATTGGGGCCTACAGGCCACGATTGAAAGTAGATTGCCTTTCATTCTATTTTTTAGCACACATTGGGCCGCTTTCTTTTGTTCTTCCGTACTATATTCACTTTTTTCAATAGCCTCAAATATTTGGCCGAAATTTGCTACTGTTCCAGAATATGGATTTTCCTTACGCCCACGCCTACCGGAATCTTCTTCATCTGATATATCTAGAGCACTAGGATTTTCGACTCTCTTTCTCTGACTCCATAATAGCTCTAGCATATTAAAAGCCCCTTTAATTGCTGCGTTAGCTTGATTTTTCTGTGTAAAGAACCCGCGAAAAATCTCGCTCGCCGCCTCTAGATCGACCCTTATCAAATTTTTCAACTCTACTTCTTTTGAAAATTCTTCAAAACCGAGTCTATCTTGTTTGGCCAATTTGGCCAAAATCTGAGATGCACTGACTCGAATCTCATTCCCTGCGTAGAGATCTCCCTTAGTTGCGAATGAATTATTATTATTTAGCAGGAGAAATAGTCCCTTCTTACATAAGCTATTTTCTTGGTCTTCACAAATTTCACGAAGGGATTCCAATCCTTTCCTGACCTGGTTTTCATCAGGCTGAGAAACCAGATGGAGCACGTCTTGATTAGACGCGTCTCGTGATTGCCGTCTCTCAGGTACAGTCTTTGTTCCAATCCAATTTTTAGCTGCTTCGCTAAAATTTGTACCTGAATTCGCTGCATCAATGACAAACTGATAAGTACGGTATTTTTCTCTCAAGCTCTCGTCAACTTTAAGATCTCTCAAAGCATGTCTTTTAAATAGTTGATCGAGTACTCTTTCGGATACCGTTAAATTCTCCAAATTCAAAACCTGCAGAAATGTTAATTTTTGTCTCTGAAAAAGAGCCTCCATTTGCTTATCTGTAATCTGGCACCCTTTCAGAGAAAGCTCTTTAAGACCCTTCATCGAAGTAACTGCACGAATATTGCGATCTGAAAGTTTTAGTCCGTCGAGTTTCAAAACCTCTAGATGCGGAAACATTTCAAGAAATTTGGAGAGATCCGAGTATAAAAATGCATATTTCGTGGGCTGAGTCAGACCAGTAAGATCCACCTCCTTAATTTCTCTGCCATTTTTACAAAGCTTTCGGATGTTTTTTCTAACTGCAGTTAGGTCCGGAGTCCCACCCCCATTAATATAATCTCGTAGTACAAATTTTAGTCTTTTCGGTCGATCTTCATCGGAATTGTGACTTTGTGTATCGAAGTAATCTTTTAAATTTTGTAGATTCTTAGGCAACTTGGAGTCTAGAACTCCAGCGTCATCTTGGCAACCATCCCCTTTAACTATTTTACTACGTCCACTACTCCCGGCATAAGACGGGGAATAAACTAGCAGGTGAGCAGATACAAGTACGGACGTAATCAATAAAGTAGATGAAATCACCGATTTAGTCATTTCTCTATCTTATCCTTGTTTACAGAAAAATCCCACTACCTTAGGTCAATGCAATAAAACAAAATCTGAAACTAGGACTACCACCTACCGCTGGCGCCCCCACCGGAGTAACCGCCGCCACCTCCACCCCCAGAATCACCAAAACCTCCGCCAGAACTACCTCCGCCGCCAAACCAGTCGTCCCAATTGTTACGCTTCCAATCTGTTCGCGTTCGGAAAACTCGACCCCGCCCGCCCCCCGTCATACCCACCATTCGAAAGAAAATAAGGAGGAGCAAAATCAGTGAAAAAACCAGTATTTGCCAACCTGAATATCCTGTTGA
>JABDFB010000058.1 GCA_013286765.1 Deltaproteobacteria bacterium | reverse complement strand
TTTCGCCACCCAGTCGGCTGCTGTCTTTCAATAGGTGCATATTCCGAAGAGATTATACTCCGATTATAATGGTCGCAAGCTCTAGTTGTGTTTCTTGAGCATCCGCTTTTTTTCGGGCTTGGAGAAAGTGACTATCTGCTAAACAAGCGGATATTCTGAATTTCGCACGCGCCTGTGGCTGCAGATCCATCTGATGCGAAGTATCCGCGGACATACAGAGATCCTGTGCCGACGTCAGTCGGGAATTTAGCGATATTATTGTCCACCGTGCTTTCGGAGCTAGCACCGAAATATCCATTCGAATTCAGGGTCCAAGCACTGCCGTTCCATGAATACCAGTTGGTGAAGGTAGCGTCGTTGGTGATATCGAATCGTGCTCCAGCATTGCAGCCGTTAGAACCATAGGTGACGTTGAAGCCTAGTAGAACGGTATAAGCCGTTCCATTATTCGTATAGAAATAAGGATAATAGCTGAAATTTGGACCTAATGAAGCAAAGTTAACAGTCGGGGGGGCAATCGGAGGCGAGGATGCCGTGCTTTCTAAGACCATTTGATATTGAGCATACCTATTGCCGCCAAGAGTGAGTCCACCCGTACATCCGGTGCAACTCCCAAACGTAATGGTTCCGGAGGTTTGACTGGTAGTCGTGTTATTCGAATCAGTGAAGTACGTACCATTGGTGGCATCCGGACCTTTCCAGTTTGCTCCAGTGGAGTCGTCACTGCAGTCTGAAGCAGTGCAAGATCGGGCCACTCAAGTAGAACTCGTTATTCAGGCTGAGGAGAAATATTCCCAGGCTGTCGGTTCCGTTTTACCAACCGTTACTGGATCCGGCACCTATTTGGTTCAACCAACACCTCAAGGAGTAGGCTCATCTTTTTCCCCGCCAGAGCAAAAAACAGTAGTTCTGACTGCTGTTCAGCCGTTGTTTAGAGGGTTTCGGGAATATTCCGGATTACGCCAACAAAAACGGTTTTTCGAATCCAGTCAGATGGCTCGAGAACAAGCTATTATTCAGATTTTCTTAGACACAATGAATAATTTCTATCTCGTTCTGTCATTAGAACGGGATATCGTAAATGTTAAGAATGAGATTGGACTATTCCAAAAGAGACTAGGTGAGCTACAAGATTTCAGAAGAATAGGACGCTCAAAAGAGAGCGAAGTCCTGACATTTAAATCTAGTTTAGCTGCTTTAGAATCACAATTAGAAGGTGTGCAACGCCAGTTAGAAACGGCAAGAGATGTTTTTGTTTTCTTAACAGGACTTGATCATAGCGTTGCTCTGGTTGATTCGGAACAAACACCACAGCGAAGCGTCCATCTGCAAACTTATTTAGATCGCATTGAGTTGCGGCCAGATGTCCAATCGTTAGTTAAGTCTGCAAAAGGCTACGAAGAGGGTGTTCAAATGGCTTGGGGAGCTCATTTACCTACACTCAATCTACAAGGAGATTACTACCTCGCTCGACCTGGTTCTGTGTATTCAACGGTGAATTGGGACGTGCAAGTTCTACTTAGTGTTCCGATTTTTTCAGGTGGAGTCATACAGGCCCAGGTGAGACAGGCTGAGTCGGCTTCTCGCCAAGCACAATTGGCACTTTCCAAGGCCAAAAGAACTGCATACCAGCAAATTCAAAGTTACTTTCACTCTTTCCAGGGCGATTATTCCCAATATGATAAACAAAAAATTGCGGTTGATCTGGCTATGAAGACTTATTTAGCCGAAAGAACTGACTACCGAATGGGTCGAGTAACTAATTTAGAGGTTCTGACCGCCTTGACGTCTTCGCAAGAAGGTCAACGTGCTTTGGATAAAATCTGGTTTCAGTTAAAAACGGATTTTCTTGCTTTAGAAGCGTCGGCAGCTTTAAGGCCAAAGCCGGTCGCGGGAGTGTTTCAAATGAAGACGTCACTCTCTCCAAGCGAGTGACCGGTACGGATTCTTGCGTCTCCGTACCGTCACCAATGGAGGAAAAATGCTCGGGTTCCCGATAAGCAATCTAACTTACACTATTTTGTTTATGCCAATGCATTTTGGGTTCCAGCTAGTGAAGCCGCTGTCGAGAAAACTAACGAAGGTTTGAGTCAAAAAGACGTCTTACAAACTAAAGAACTCCCGCCTAAAGGCGGGAGATTCTTTTCAGGTAGGGAACAGCGACCACGTGTCGCTGTACACCTACAAAGGCTCGCTCGACCTCCCCGTAAACGGGGAGGATTGCGCGAGCCATCCTGTTCAGCGATAGCGATCAAGTAGATGCGCAACGACCATATCACTAGTAACATTTACAGTAGCTCGCAATCTTCCTAGAAACCAATCTACCGAAAGCATAACGGGAATCAGTGCCGTTGGCAGACCCACGGACCCTAGAACGAGAGGGAGAGTGATGAGACCTGCTTCTGGAACGCCGGCAATTCCGATTGCGGCAATTACGGAATTTCCCAATACCGTTATTGTTTGACCTGCTGTGAGATGGATGCCGTAAATTTTTGCAATAATCAAAGCGGCAAGTGCTTCGTATAAGAGAATGCCATCATGATTTAAATTCGTTCCCACACAAGCGGCTAGACGCGAAGACTCGACAGAGACCTTCATTTCTTTCTGAAGGGTGTGCAATGTGACGGGTAAGGTTGCTAAGCTGCTACTCGCTCCAAACGCTGTCAGCAGAGGTTCAGCAGCTTGTGCGAAAAATCGCCGAGGTGAAACCCGGGCAATAAACTTAAGAATGAAAATATAGTAAACGCCAGCATGTAGTAGGAATCCTAGAACAATGAAGCCGACAAATAGAAACAAAGAATAAAAGACTCCTAGCCCATGAGATCCCACGGATTTGGCTATTGCCCCAAAAATAGCGATAGGTAGCAGCCTAATAAACCAACTGAGACACGTTGCGATGATTTGAAACATTCCTGAAAAAAAATGTTCCAGAGTTTCTATTTCATTCTTAAAGTTCTTCGTTGCTTCCAAAGATCGAATTGCTATTCCGACAAGGATGGCGAAAATCACTATAAATATTATTTCATTATTTACAAAAGGCTCTAAAACACTCTTTGGAATTAGGGCCGTTTTAGCACCGGCAATTGCGATGGACGGAGCGGCTGCTCCGACAGAGGGTTCTTGCACTTCTGCTTGCGCCTGAATAAATTCTCGTTCGAAAAAACCACCATCTGGAATGAATTGGGCCATACCTAATGCGATAAGAATGGCGACTGTGGCATTGAGGGTGCTGAATAAAAGGAGACGAAGGCCGCTCTTTCCTCGAATTTGCGTTTTGCAAAAAGCGTCGACAATGGCAAAAAAGATGAGTGGTGTTGCCAGAATCTTTATAAGTTGAATAAGATAACTGGCCGCGTTACCTAAAAAAGCGACTTTGGGCCCGAAAAGAAGCCCTGTACCTGTGCCTATCAAGATTGCTAATAGAATTTGCCCTGTGAACGAATGCCCCCTACGTGGACTCATCTGATTATTCTCCCCCAATACCGGCCCCGGGGCGAGAATTACTTCAATTCCACTTTCCAATCAAGCGATTCCTTATATGAGTCGAAGAGTAGACAGCAAGTCCTAGGAGGACGGTAGTGTGATACGGAATCTAATTACTCTGTTATTGTTTAGTGCTCTATTTGGCTGCGCTTCGGCCAGAATTAGTTTTCAGAGTACACCCGACAAAGTAGACGTTTTTGTTGGGCGGCTAGGAGACCGAGATCTCAAGGGTATCGGACAGACTCCTATCACGGTGACGAATTCAGAGCTTTCAAAAAATTACGGCGGTTCTGGGCCTTTGATTGTCGAATATCGAAAGCAAGGCTATGTGTCGACGCGGGCCCTCATCACTGACCTTTCCGCCAATGATTTGACAGTAGCCCTCGAAATGACAGAAGGACATGACGGTGTAGCTGGCACAACCTCCAGTGTAGATCAGGAAAAACTCAACTTAGCGATTGATACTGTTTTTGAGAGTCAAAGACTAGCAAGAGTTGGCCGACGAGATGACGCGTTAGCTAAGTTGAAGACGCTCGAAAATGACTATCCTTATCTATCTTCCATTTATGAAATTGAGGGTGGCATCTACTATTTACAAAAAAAGCTCAAAGAATCCTACGACGCTTACTCTTTGGCGGTCAGATACCATCCTATAAATCCTGAATCACGCCGAATGCGAGACCTTTTGGAGTCGATGTTGAATAAAAATGCTCAGCAAGCAAGTCAGAGCACTCCTGCTCCCAGTGCCAATTCAACTCCCGACGCAGCAGCGCCAACCGCGCCAGCTTCAGTAGCGCCTAATCCGACTGGAGGCACTCCATAAATGATTAAGAATACAAACAGAATATTCTTAATCACACTATTTACGGCAGGAGCCATTCTTCTAACTGCAGAGGCGGCCCCCCCGCTAAATGCCGGCCTTGCGGCCGGCCCGGTTGAGTGGCAGGAAGTGAATTTAGAAGACCGACTGCACGCAAAACTTGTTCAGGCTCTGAGTGCAAGCGTTCCTCCCAATCAATTTGTTGTCACAGTCAATGTGGTGATGAAAGACAAACCCAAACCGAGTCCAACGCCCACTGCGAAACCCCAAGCGACTACTCATCCCAAGGATGAAATTACACTAGGAAAATTGGATTTTGGCGCACCTAAGTGGACCGATGAAAAAGAAGCTCCGTCGTCCCCGGAAGAAGTGAATATTTTTAAGAGCCCTTTGATGATTAAGGTCTCAGTGTTTTTGGATCAGTCCATTCCGCCGAATAAGAAGCAGATTGTTCAAAAAATTGTTGAAAATGTTATCGCCTCGATCGATCAGGGTGCCGGAGGAATTCAACCAGAGATCAATATCGAGGCAACAGAATTAGTTACCAAAGAACCTCAAGATTTAATGAAGTTGTTGATTGAATTCAAATTGCCGATTGTAATTCTTTTCGCAGTCTTGATGCTAAATCTGGTTTTCCTGATCATGTTCCTAGGGTACCGAGCCCTTGAAAAACGAAAAATCGTTGTCATGGAGGAAGGGAATAAACGGGAGCAAACAAAAGTAGAGTCTCAACTCGAAATCCGATCCGAAAGAGTCATCGGAGAGGTGAAGCAATTTATAGATGGGTCCGGAGCGCCCACATCGGTATCGGCTACAGCTGTTGTAAGTGCCGAAGAACAAGAAGTAATTGAAAATGCAAAACGTGGATTTTCTAAATTTCAAACGTTACTTAAAGACTCACCCGAGAAGGCCGTTGCTCTTATTAAACAGTGGCTGAGAGCACCTGGATTTGGCGGGGAAAAAGCCCTACTCTTTATGCCTCAGGTTCTGAGCACGGAAGAATTCATGGTGATCTTTCAACATTTAAGTTTAGACGATCGTAAATCCTGGAAAAAAATTCTGAATACTCCGTTTGCCCCAAATGATGCACCAGTGGCGAGTACTTTTGTGGGCTCTCAGATTGTAGACAGTCTGCTAGCTCCGCCTCAAACGTTAGATGCCGAACTCAAAACATTGATCTCGGATCTCGAGGTCGCAGACTGTGTGGATCTGGCAAACCAAAACGCCGACCTGGGAGGCTTGCTTGTCAATTTGCTTCCGTCCGCTCAAGTGAGTCAGATCTTTTCGCGCCTACCTTCGGAATCAGCAAATAGAGTTACCGTTGCTAGCCTTAAATTCTCAGATGCAGAGATCGTAAAGAAATCACCTCAGCTGAAAGAAGCCATTCAAGCAATTAAAAAACAAGCAAAACCACAAGCTGTGCCGTTTGTAGAAAAAGCGGCCGATCTATTTGCCCAAATTGCTCCAGATAAAGAGAGCTCCATTCTCAGTGCAATGGTGGAATCAGGTGACTTTAACGTCTTAGAAACAACAGTGAAGCAGTTCTTTCCAGCAGAGTTGATTTTAAAATTGCCAGCGGCATTGTTGAAAAGCTGTTTGGATCTCATGCCAACGGAGCGCAGAGCAGAATTTATTTACTCTCGGCCGACAGATCATAAAGCGATCTTATTAGATTCCATTGGGAAGACGGGATCCAAGCTACGAGATTTGATTGATTTAGAAGTCACACAAGTTAATTCGGATCCGACTAGAAAAAGAAGGTCCGATAGAAATAGTACTGCTCAGTGGAAAACATTCATCGATCTAGTTCGAACAAGGATCCGAACACAGGACGCAGCAGCAGAACAAGCCGAGCCAGTCTTGGACAACTGGCTCTTTGATAAGACTGGTGGAAAACTAGGCCGAGCTCAAGGAGAAGAACAGGGGGGAGACCAAAGTGGTCGAGCTTCTACCGCAGCCTAGAAATTGGACCAGTGAATTAGACAGAGGAAAGAAACTTGGTCTTCTGTTGGTATTTTTCCTAACGTTGACTCAGATACTGACACAACAGGATCTTGTTTATGCAGATGATAGTAACAGCGCCTCGCAATTTCACTTCAGAACAGGTTTTGTAGAAGCAAAAGTAAGCGGCGTTGTCACTAACTCGTTTAGACTTTCACTGCCCATCGATATGGAATATGAACTATTTCGAAGTACGCGGTCATCCTATACGTTAAGAATGATGATCGGATATGATATTTCCGGAGCAAGAATTCCGTATATCTATACAGGAATAGGCAGACGCTTCTATTTTAGTTCAACTGGAATGGAAGTAGATGAGTCCGGCAGCGGAATGAGAGTGGTTTCAATGCCACTCTGGCGGTACTATTTCGGTGGTGATATTGGCCTGTCGCAAACAACAGTAACTTCCTTTGGAACCGTTCTTCAATCTCAAAGTGTTGGCCTCGATCTCGGGCCGAATGCAGGAATAATATACCAATTAACTAAATCCTTTGGCTTGGAGTTTCAGGGAGGAGTCAATTTTGCTTTAGGATTTACCACAGTTTCAGTTAACACATTTACTTATCGGGCTCTCTTAGGAGGTACCTATTTTTTCTAATAGACTAGTTTATAGACTAAATAGTGGATCAAGTGGAGATGTTGGGCAATGAATTTCATGTCGCTGATTGCATTTCTTTTCGCAGGTACGGTTCTTTGGTATGGGGTTTTCTCATCCGGAAACTCCGAAGTATTTATTAACCTACATGCTATTTTGATAGTCATTGGCGGCACAATCGCTGCGGCTGCCATTTCGTTTCAAGTCGATCGCATCTTTCTACTGTTTGGCGCATTTTTTAGACGAGTCATCTTGGGCAGAAAATTAAACTATGTGAAGATTATTGAAGATATAATCATTCTCGCCGACATCTATCGAACTCGACAAAATGAACTTGATAAGGCAATTCAAGAGACCTCTGACCCATTTCTGAAAGAGTCCATGACAGCAATTGTGGATCAAGTTTTGAATAAAGAACAATTACTGCGCGTTTTAAGGATGCGTGTCAACACGATCTACCAACGCCAAGTTGAAGAAATGATGAAGTTTAGAACAGTCGGTAAATACCCCCCGGCATTCGGACTAATGGGTACCACACTGAGTATGATTACTTTACTTCAAAAACTTGGACAAAGCGGTGGACAAAAAATGATTGGCCCTTCCATGGCTATAGGACTGGTCGCGACATTCTACGGTCTCGCACTCGCGAACCTCGTGTTCAATCCAGTCTCTGAAAACCTTCACGACAGCGCTAGAGAAACACGGTTGAAAAACATGATTATTGTAGAGGGCATTAGACTCATTCTAGAAAACGCAAATGCACTCGTTCTTGCTGAGGAATTAAATTCATTCTTACTCGAGAATGAACGAGTCGACTGGAAGAAAACTCAAGCTCGAAAGGCGGCTTAGTCGTGGCAGGGCAAGACCCACTCTTCACTGACAACGGCAAGAATACCAACGGCTCTAAAAATGGGGAGCTACAGGATATTTCAACCCGCGAATCCATTGAAGCTTTTGAACTAGCTGAGGCCGAACCCTGGTTAGTATCTTATGCCGATTTAATGACTCTGCTCTTCGGATTTTTTGCAATGTTGTTTACTTATGCATCCTTTGAAGACGTGGACGTTGTTAAAGTCAACTCCCGAGTGGCCAAGTACTTTGGTGGCAGTTACGTCGCTCCAGCTGAAAAAATGGCTGACCAACTGAAATTTGTGTGGGGTCAGTCACCCTATAAGAATGATCTGGATCTCAAAATCAGTGGTGAAGGCTTGGAGATCGCGTTTATTACATCGGTCTTATTCAATACGGGAAGCGCCGAAATTCTCCCGGAAGCGGGCCCTCCACTCAAGCTTTTGATTCATTTGGTACAGAAAGCTGAGAAAAACAGTATGATCCGAGTCGAGGGCCATACAGATGACAATCCTGTTCACTCACCCATCTTTCCTTCAAATTGGGAATTGAGCGCTGCTCGCGCCGCAGCAATTGCACGCATGTTCGAGGCGGCAGGATTTCCTGCAAATCGACTCTCTGCAGCAGGATATGGATCTTCCCGCCCTGCTTTTCCCAATCGAGATGAAAATGGTAACCCTATTGAGGTCAATCAGGCTCATAATCGACGGGTCGTTGTCAAAGTCGTTCTGCCTGAGGGCGAGTCAAAGAATCTCAAGGTCGAACCCGAGGTAGTAGACAGACCATTGCTTCAACACGGTAATTAAATATATAATCTAATAAAGTAGAATAAAATAAATCATGACTCCATTCCGTAAAGAACGAGAAAAACAAGCATTGCTGGTACTCACGGGGCTGATTCTTCTAGTGGTCCTGAGTCTCATCGCAATCAAATTTAGAAGCGGATTATTTAAACGAAGTTTATCTGAGTCAGAGCGGGTCGGGAAGCTACTAGACCAAGACCGCGCCAACTTAACCCGAAAAGACGCGAGCGAGTATGAAATCTATGCGGCTCTAATCCGGCTATCTCAAGAACAGGACCCAGAAGCACGCACGCTAGCATTGGAGTACACGAAGAGTCCCTCACGAGTGATTAGAGAAGGTGTGGCTAATGCGCTTGGCTATTTCGATGATGATGAGGCTATGGAGCTGCTGACGAAAATGCTTTCAGATCCGGAAAAGTCGGTGCGGCTGCAAGCAATCCAGAGTTTTGGACACAAGCCAGGAACCCGACGCGAGAAAATTATATTAAACCTCCTGAAGGACAAGCGTCTTTCGGGGGAAGAAAAAGGCGCGGCCCATAGCACGCTGATTCAGGTAGCAAGCACGCCGAATGCGAGAAATCTGGCCATCGGAAAGGTGATTACCCTCATCAGAAGTACGAATGATCCCCATCTTATCTCCCAGGCCACCATGATGATCGTCGCCACTGCGCCTAAAGATCCCCGAGTCATTGCCGTTTTAAAATACGTCCTCGAACACCAATCTACATCTTTTATTGATGCAATGGGTGTTCGACATCTAGCAAGCATCGGAGATCCTTGGTTGAAGCTGAATTTGAGCAAATTCGCTTCACGCAAAGATCTAGGTACACGCATGGCAGTGATCCAATCCATTCACTTAGCCTGTCCGAAGGAGCGATGGTCGATTTTTGAGAACCTTTTTCGTGCTGAAAAGGACCGCGGATTACTAGGTCTTGCCGTACAGGAACTCAGGTATATGCCTGGGCCGGACACGAAAGTGTTTTTAAATAAGATGATTGAAAAAGGCGTTCTCAAGGGCGATGATGCTGCACTGGGTCGAAAAGTTCTTTTTGATCTGGAATCTCTCACTGCCCCAGATCCTTGTGGAAAATAATAAATTAAACTTTATTAGTTTACTTAATTTCGATTTTTAATGTTCTGGATAAAACTTCAGACGTAACTATTTGAAATTATAAGGTTTTTTTATTATTTATTATTTATTTAATATGCCTTAGAATTTAGGTATGCGATTAAAAAACACCCTACTCCCGATATCAAATCAAAGAGGCATGACTCTTATTGAGCTCGTGCTTGTTCTTGGCTTCATGGGAGCCATCGGAATGATGATGAGCCAAATTATGATGAATTCCATGAATTCTCAGCAACGCCTCCAAGCAACGACTTCATTTGAAAATCTTGATAATACCATTCGTTCCCTGATGGCAGTAGGCACGGCCTCTACCGCTGGTACCAACGCCTGCTTAACGATGTTCAAGGGTAAAACCGGGACAGCGCCAACCATTTCTACTGCGTCTGCTGGCACTCAATTAACCAATATGTACTATTCTGATGGATCAAATTTTCTCACCGTTGGCACAACAGATCCCAGTGGTCTGAATATTATTACTGGAATAACTCTTGCCACACAGAGCGGCACCACTTGTAACGCTAATTCTAACTGCGCTCTGGTTGTCACTATTTCTGGAAAAAATAAAAGCAATAATACCGTATCAAGGCCCATTATCGCGAACTTTTCAGGATCCGTAGATGGCAGTAAAGTACTCACCGGTTGCTCCTACCAAGTGACGAGTACTATACCCGTTGGCGATATCACTATCGTTCATTCGGGCGAGGAAAAGTCCTTCACTAATAATTATCAAAGCCAGGTAACCGTAAGAACCATTGTTCAAGCGGCGGGCGGCGGAGGATCTCAAGGCGGTGACGATTGCAGCGGAAACGACCCCGGGTATGTCGGGGGCAATGGTGCATACTTTGACGGCAAATTTCAATTGCAGCCCGGAGAAAAGTTATTGGTAGAAATCGGAATCCCAGGCAAAGACGGAATGTCCATCCCACCCGAATGGGCCCGCGATTCTCAAATTCTCGTCATCAATGGTTCTGGGCAGATCTCAAATCAAATTGTGGTCCAAGGTGGAAAAGGGAATAGCTATTTTCCTGAGCTAAACCGTGGAGCATACCCCTTGATCTATCTATTTAATGAAACACATGTACAGACATTCTATTGCGGTACCAATGGCGGCGACTCTAATAGATGGAGTCCTTGCAAAGACATGGGACCAGGACCAAGCGGAGATGGGATTACTCCGGCTGTAAGCATTCTCTCGTCCGGCAGCGAACTAGTTTCAAGTTCAAAACAACCCGGAACTGAATGCATACCCAATACTCCATCTTACCCTTCTTCTGATTCCTATTATAATACTTTAGTGGACTTCTCACCTCCGCTGGGAAAATATTCAAAGAGTATTTTCTATTACGGATATATTGCGAATCAAGGGACAACACAAAATAAGGGCTTTGGACAAGGCGGCAAAGGGGGATACTCTGGGACTGATCACCTCCAGACGTCTGGACAGACTGGTATAGGCTTAATCTACCTCGTATCATCCCCTTAAGACAACTATCTCGTCTAGACCCCATAGAGAATCTCCCTTGTCTCCTCCCCTCACTAATGCAAAAATCTATTAAGTGAATAATTCTAAACACACGACAAAGAAATTAGTAGATCAGAAGTTAGGCCTTGTTCTGACAGCCGGCGGAGCACGAGCCGCTTATCAGGCAGGAGTTCTCAAAGGCATCTCTGACATTCTCAGACCCAACGTCGAAGTATCTCCCTACAAAATTCTTACAGGAATTTCCGCCGGTGCTATTAATGTTGCCTATCTCGCCACATACGCTGAGCGATTTCATCATGCGGCCGACGAATGCTTCCGTCTCTGGAAGGAATTAAAGCCTGAAAGTATTCTAAAAGTAGATTTTTTAACAAACGGGCGGCTTTCTGCAAAATGGTTTCGCGATCTGAGCATGGGAGAGCTCTACACAGGAAAACGCATGTCCTATCTTCTCGACACCACTCCACTGCGTGAAATGGCAGTTAAGTATCTAAATTTTGAATCTATAAAGAAGAACATTGCTAACGGAACCCTTCACGGTCTGGGATTTTCCGCAACCAACTACAAAACGGGAACCGCCGTCACATTCTACGACGGTCATCCTTCTATCAAACAATGGGCCAGAACATCCCGTATCGGCAGGAGAGTAGATCTGAACCATGCCCACGTTCTATCTTCCGCTTCCATTCCCGTTCTCTTTGAGCCGGTCCAAATCGAAAACTGTTTTTATGGTGACGGCGCCATTCGTTTAAGAGCTCCCATCAGTCCGGCGATTCACCTTGGATCTGATAGAATTATGGCTATCGGAATCAGGTATTTCCGGCCTGAAGATATGACCATTGAACTAAACGAAACCTCAGAGATGCCAGACGTCACCGTAGCAGATATTACCGGTGTACTCCTCAATTCTACGTTTATGGATTCGCTAGAGTCCGATCTCGAACGTCTACAAAGAATAAATATAACGCTACGTCTGATTCCGGAAGAACAACGAAAAAAGCACCCTCAACAATTACGAGAACTTCCCATCTTATTTATTCGACCTAGCCAAGACCTAGGGCGACTGGCTGCACACCAGTTTCACCATCTTCCAAGAATGCTCCGCCACCTTCTCAAAGGAATTGGGGCTTCGGATGAAAGAGGTTGGGACTTGCTCAGTTATCTATCCTTCGATTCTTCTTATACTCTTCCACTACTCGAACTCGGCTATTCCGATGCGATTAGCAGACGATCTGAGATAGAGGCGTTTTTCTTTGATGAAAAGGTTAGCTTTTGATTTCTTCGAGAACTTTTACGAGTGTATCAATCCCAAAAGGCTTCTCAAGAAATCGAGCCTTCGGGTCTTGCATCAGCACTTCCACTTGAAAAGCACCAGAAAATGCACTGCAGAGAATCATAGGAAGCTCCGGTGCTTTTTTTCGAATTTCCTTATAAGCACTTATCCCACTCAATTTTGGCATCTGAAGATCCATAACAATGGCATCGATTTCATTAGCATGCAAATTCACCTTTTCAATGGCTTCCTCTCCATTCGACGCCGCAATACTGGTTCCGCCACCTAACTTAACAGCATCCATCAGAGCGCACCGAATCGCCTGATCATCATCGACGATTAACAATCTTTGACCCGTAAATCCTCCTTCTGGCCAGGATTTGGCGCTTTTAGCCGAAAGAGCTTCATTGACATTAGAGTTAGGATTTCTTACTTCAGCCGGAAGAAAAATATCAAAACGAGTGCCCTTCCCAGGTTCGGAATGCACATTGATTTCACCACCATGACTAGTCACTATTCCATATACGACAGAAAGTCCCAGACCTGTCCCTTTTCCTGGTTCCTTGGTAGTAAAGAACGGATCGAATATCTTTCCGACAATTTCTGGGTCCATACCAGAGCCCGTATCGGAAACACTCAATCTCACATAGTTTCCAGCCTTGAGAGTCTGTTTACCGACTGTTTTCGGTTCCGCCATGTGAACATTTTCGGTTTCAAAAGATAGGATTCCACCTTCTGGCATTGCGTCTCGCGCATTCACCGCAAGATTCATCAGTACTTGCATAATTTGGCCGTTGTCGCCCTTAATGGGATTCAGGTTTAACTCTAACCGACGTTCAATATGGATCAGGCCTTGCGTCGTTCTCTCTAACAAAAGTGCTGTTTCGATTATAGGTTCATTTAAATTCACTAATTTGATTTCTTGTTGTTGCTTTCGAGCATAGGTCAGGATCTTCTTTGTAAATTCCGCGCCACGTAAAGCCGCGCTCTCGATAGCCTCGAGCTCATGCAAAGCATCTACATCATGATGGTAGCGTACAATCAAAAGTTCCGTATATACGCGAATGGAAGCCAAAATATTATTAAAATCATGAGCGATTCCGCTCGCTAGTTGTCCCATCGCTTCGACTTTTTGCAAAAGAGTCAGTTGTTCCTGAGTTTCTCTGAGATTACGATTGGCCGCCGTCAATCTTTCCTCGCTCAGCTTGAGTAAGTCCACAGTGGATTGGAGTTCTAGTTTTGCCTTTTTCTCTTCCGCGAAGACCTTTAATCGATCATAGAGCGCCAAATAATTGATCAATAAAGTAGTTGAAAGCCCTAAGAGGAGAATACTGCGAATATCTATGCTCTGATCCGCAGTAAAAGCAATATAACTGCTGATACCCAAGA
>JABDFB010000057.1 GCA_013286765.1 Deltaproteobacteria bacterium | reverse complement strand
CGAACTCCTTCCAAGGCTCACTGAGCCACTGCGGACTAAGAATCAAGTTTTCGTTTAGTTGATTTTTTTGATTCTTCGGAATTGATTTCAATTCTCTATTTGCCAGAATTGCCGGAGCTATTAGTGCCGTATCGGCCTCGCTACCTTCTTTGAATTCACTGCCTTCTTTCTGGGGAAAAAAGTAACCTAGTTTGACGGACGATTGTAATAATTATTCGTGATCCCCAATTGAAGTTGACACCTTCGGAATGTAAGGCTCTGCTCCCGCTCTGAGTAAAAAGTCTACCACGTCGAGATGTTTATTGCATTCTGCATAGTCTAAAGGGGTCAATCCTTGGTCATTTATAGCCTCGAGATTCGCATTTGCACTAACAAGCATTTGAACGATATTGAGGTGTCCATGGCTCGCAGCTTTATGGAGTGCCGTCCAATCCTCGGAATCAACCCTAGTTGAATCTGCATGGTGTTCCAGCAAGAATTTTACTCCTTCGGTATATCCGTTCTGGGAAGCAATCATAAGTGCCGTCAAGCCTTGCGTTTGAGCCTCATTGACATCTATTTTGTGTTTAATCAATTCTTGCATTACAGCAAGACTTTTTTTGCGTGCGGCAAAGTGGAGAGCCGAGTGTCCGAAGCTCAGATGATTGATTTCTTGTGCCTTTGTTTCTGTAAGGAGCGTTTTTACTCTTTCTAAATTCCCTGTACCTGCAGCCAGATGCAGCTTTGACAGTGGACGAACTCTTCCGGTCGAAAGAACTTCCAATAAGCCATCTTGTTTTCCCTCGGGTGTTTTATAAACAGCAATAATCAGAGATCCTCTATAGGCTTCATCAGTATCGTTATCGTCTGCAACACCATGATCTAGAAAGAACTTCACCCGTTTTACGTCAGCCGCTTTCACGGACTCCAACAAGTCCCTTTTACGAACTTCTGAGTTGCCATAAAATCTTTTAAAGATAAGTTCAGCGATATCTGTGTAGTTTTTAATAAGAGCCAGTTTAAGGATAGGTAAATATTTAAACTTCGGATTGCTCCAAAAATGGTCAGAATGACCATCAATCACAGCGCTGACTACCTTGATATTTCCACTCCAAACGGCATAGTACAACGGAGAAACCCCGCGTGCCTGCAAAAATTCTGGATCCTCCCAAAATTTCGGAGGAGCAATTGATAATAAGAGTTGAAGAGTTTTTAAGTGGCCACCTTCTGCGGCATAATGGACCGCGCTTTGACCTTCGAATTTTGAATTCAAAGGGGTCTTCTTCTGAACTGCCCACTTTAAAGTGTGGTTAAGACCAAATCTTGCCGCGAGCAAAAGGGTTTTTGGCATATCTTTTAATAAAACGCCCTCTGCATTTTTACGTTCAGACTTAAATAGTTGTGCTACCTCCGGTCCCAGTTCTTCGAGCAGGTTCAAAACGTAAGTTTGATAGATTCGATCTCCTGTAAAACTAAAATTCATCCACTTCTTCAACACAGGGAAAAGGCGCGTCGGAATTGGCTTTTTTAGATCTTCGTGCTCGTCAGCAAGTCGTTTCATAATAATACTCTTGGACTTGCCGTCATCAGGATTCCTCACGGAGGATCCCCAGATGAATTCGACCCGAGGAAAAATAGGAGGATCTGAGGCGATAAGATTTTCATCGATGAACCATGGAAGAGTTTCGTGAAGTGCTTGGGGTAGAGCGCGGACCAAGCTATGAACACGGCTTTGAGTTTTCGCCTCGTTTTCGATCATTGCAAGAAGAGAATGGCCAACTTCATGACGCCAACTCAATTTAGCTGGAAGAAGAGATCGAAGACTGGAGTGAGTTTTTTCTATAGTCCAAGCAAAGAGGGGCTTATTATTGACTAGAAATTCAATATTGGCATTTAAATTAGTTATGGCACTGTTCCCAGAGGGCTTCCAGCTGAGCTGATGGCCTTCTCGAGAAAAAATCCGGCAAAGACGATCAAGTTTTGCAATTCGAAGCTTTTCCTCCGATTCAAAACGCACTACCCTAGTTATTTGCCCGGTATCTGCATCTATGTCTTCTACCTCAAGACTTGGCCATTCAGGATCGCCAACTAAGACCTCAACTACTTTGAGAATAGCATCGATGCCGCCTTGAATATCGCAAGACGCATTTTTAGCGTAAAAGCCTTCTGCTCCGGGAAGGCCAGAGGCCACTCTTCTACTCCAAGCGTCTCGCACTTGGGACGTATTCGATTGAAGTGGATCGAAAAAGTTCTTAAAAAACGGAATCAGCCCAAAATCTAATTCAAGATCTGAATTCGCTGGGGCATTATTATGGTAAGGTTTGAGATGGTGCTTCTGAATAGCTTCTTCTAAGAGAGCCACATCAAAAACGTGTTCGCCTTCCAGTCCCGGTATTTCACGATAAGTAAAGTTTTCAAAGAAATGGCGAATTAATGATTCTCCACAATCAGAATAAGTATTGAATCTGCGGTAACTCGTTTTGTTCTCGCCAAGAGACTCGTGAGCGGCTCTCTGAAACGGAAGAATTGGAGCTTCAGGGCGATCATAAATTTCAACGGCATTCGCGTAGAACGAAGCTCGTTCCGGACTTTGAGCCAATTCCAGAATTTGTTCCGGAGTTAGTTTTCCATTTTGAACGCCAGCTAACCAATTTCGGTAATTCCCAGCCGCATAAGGCGGTGTGACTTTCCATTTTTCGAATCCATCGCGATCTTGGCAAGCCGCCATTCCTTTGAGAAAGGGTTCGACTTCTTCCTTACTTCGGGCTTTTTGCCAAATGTAGCCAAGTAGAGCATCTTTTGTAATGGACGAGGGATAAATAGCTCCGGGTTGCGAATTCTCTCTCAAGCTGCCAACGAGAGATTTTGCCAGTTTTTCCAGCTCGTTCCACCAAGTCTTGTTTCTTCCAGCAAAAACGAAGGGTTGGGCGATCTTTTCGAATTTGCTACCGGGGTCCCCGGAAGAATTGCCAGAAGAGTTACCGGAAAAATGGGGCACTTCTTTCAGGCTGGGCAGTGCTCCGTCCCTGTTTGAGCAATTAGGTTCTCCAAGAGAGGAGCGGGCCTTTTCTTTAATTGCCTTCAGCCTTTCTATTTTTTCGAGTTCTTTTTGCTTTTTTTCTCGTTCATGTCCGGCAAATATCTTTTCGTAAAAGATTTCAAGAACTTCGTCTTCCGTGATGATTTGTTGGACTGCTTTCTGCCCCAACTGTTGCGATTGTGACTGTTGCAACTGTTGTTTAAGATAAATGTTTTCAAGCACGGCTCCGAGAGCTTCAAGCACATTTGAAGACATTTTATGGTTCAAACTTAGCGGGTCATCTTTACTGCCTTGGTTGGCTGTGAGCGTCGTTGTAGCCGGCGATGGAAAGAGTTGTTGAATCAGAGCAGAAGTCCAATCCTGCGGACAATCTTTGTCCTGATTTTCTTCTCTAATTTGTCTGTGACAAGGATAATCTTTATGTTTGGGCCCAAAGCTTCCTGCAAATCGAACATCTGCTAATAAGCCCGACTCTACCCCTTTAAATCCGTGCGACAGAGAAAATTCGACGCACTCTCGCCTCAATATAGAATCAACTCCGTGCAGGTCCTTATAGGTCAGTGCCCATGCCTGGGATGACAAAATAAGCGCTAGAAAACTTATTATCTTGATTCTATGTAACAATAACATGAGAAAGGCTTTTATACTTGATTGATGTAATTTTGTGAATAGAAATAAGATAGCATCTCGTGTTGTAATTAGGTTGAACCGCACCTGCAGTGTTACTTTGCAGAATATCGCTCACCATTATTAAACTACAATAATTTAATTATTTAGATACTATTTATTTTTGTTGTTGATATATGTATATATTTACGTTAAACTGCTTCTCCATTTTTCTATTGTGGAGTAAATACAATATGCTGAAGCCTACTCACTTCTATCTCGGATCCTTTTTCTTGATTGGAATTCTCTTTGCTTTGGTCCAGCCCTGCCCGTCCGCTATGGCATCTGAAGAGAATAAGTGCGCTGCACTGCCTTCTGGAGTTTTCTATACAGTTAGTCAAGATCTATTTAAGTGTGCCATCTGCAATAAGCTTTTTGATAGACAAATTGACGTCCAAAAACATCTCAAACGAGAGCATCCCCATACCACTGCACCACAGATACCGCAGACGCATCCCCTGACCCTTCAATGGCTGCAAGAACAATTGAACATGGGCCCAAAAGATCAAGATTACGAAGGAACCAACAAGAAGACTCAATCGACAAAACGTAGCACCGTCAGATCAAAATCTCAGCCAAAAAAAAAGCGCAAATCGGCTTCTGTAACCAAAGAAGTTCAGCAAGTATCGGCGGAAGAGCAAAATAAGTACAAAGCTAATTCTTTCGATTCGAACATGGGGTCTCCTTTTTCTGAACCTCAATCGCCGCTAACCGATTCGGGGCATTCTGTTCCATCCAACGAGTGTCCTCCTTCATTCCAATTCGCACCGATAAACGAGTCCTTGAAAGATTTGAATGACATTCGAATTAAACAGGAAATTGATATCGAATCCAATCACGACATAGTCGATGTCTTTAAAGGATACACTAAGTCAGATCGAATCGAATTAGACTAAAGCGAGAAGTATGCTGATTGCGACGGATTTTTTTAGTTTATAAGAACTTCCGAGCAAGGTGCTGGCAGCTGAATATATGACACCCCTTCCAAAAAAAAGTAATTACTAAAGAACTAAACAGGCTAGAGATTTCTTGGAATTAAAGAACTCCCGCCTAAAGGAGGGAGATTCTTTGCAGGTAGTGACAGCGACCACGTGTCGCTGTACACCTTTTATAAAGACTCGCGCAATCCTGTTCAAAAAGTCAATTCGAAGAAGGATTCAATCTACTTAAGATATTTTTCATTCTTTTTTTGAAGAATTCTTTTTCTTCTTCAAAGTGAGTGAAGATATAAAATTGTCTTGCCTCTAACCCTTGAAAGAGCATTTCAGCCGCCTTAGTGGCTGGCATCTTCTTCGCTGTTCTGAAGTTTTCAATGAATTTTTTGATGCCAACTAATTTGGTCTTTTTCTTAAGAAACTGATCTCCTATATGCGCTTCTACGAGTCCCGGACAGAACAACGAAACATCGATTTTGGAGTTAAGGTCCTTTAGATCAAGATAAAGAACCTCTGTTAAGGCAACCAAGGCATGTTTCGAGGAGATGTAACCCGTCATGTAAGGATCGACACAAAAACCAGCACTCGAGGCCGTGTTTACGATAGTACAAGGGCGATTCTGTTTTTGCATCAACGGAATAAATTCTCTCAAACCATAAATAGCGCCCATGCAGTTAGTTTCTATGACTTTTGCAATCTCTTTGGGATTGCACATCCAAATGGGATCGATAGGACCAAGAATACCAGCGTTGTTTATTAAAAGATCAACACCCTTAAACGTTTGGATGGTTTTATTGGCCAATCGCTTTACTTGGCTCTGTTTTGTAACATCGGTCACCACAGCAATTACATCCCCACCATTTTTTTGTAGTGTTTTTTCAATTCTTTTTAAGGTCTCTTTATTAATGTCAGCGAGGACTGTTTTCATTCCTCGTTTTACGCAACCTTCGGCTATTGCTTTGCCAATGCCGCTACCCGCTCCTGTAACAACTGCAACTTTATTTTTAAAAATGTTCACTAGTCCTAGATACCACGACCCATGGTTTTGAGGAATTCATTTTAAACTGCCAATCATATCAACATACGGATTTCGGCTTCAGTATCATAAGAGACCTCAAATTTTTAACCAAAAATGATAATTCGAATAACAAGAAAGATAGGTCGAGCGGGCTGATACTTTTCATAAAGTCTAGTGTTAAATTGACACCTCGTACAACTGTTTGTTAGAACGCGAGCATGATTCAGAAGTTTAAATCTTTTTTAAGTCTGCTCCTCATTCTCTCCATGCTCTATCCATATTCATATTCTCATGCTCTCGATTCGACGGCGACAGAGAATGACAGCTCGGAAATTCACGAGGCAGTTAATTCGGATTTTCTCCAGGAAATACTTGCGTTGATGGAAGCCAAGGGTGATCTTAACAGACCCTTATCAAACGGAATGACTCCTTTAATAACAGCGATATCGATGGATTTTACAGACATCGCTCTAGCACTCATTCACGCTGGAGTAGACGTATCAGGAACAGATATAAAGGAACAAGATCCCTTAATACTAGCCACAGTTCGAGACTTAGTGCCTGTCGTAAAAGCTATACTAGAAAAAGAGGCAAAGTCAGATGGAGACGTAGTCCGTTTAGCGAAAGCTTTTCGCCTTGCTATGAAATATACGAAGAATTTGGAGACTGTGCAACTATTCCAAAACTTGGAAATATTCCAGGACCTAGATAATTTTGCAAATTTTCTTTTCTATAATGACAAGCGAGGTCGCGGCGCGGCGTATTATGCGCTTACGAATTCTAATCAAATGGAGAACCCTCCTCCACTACATGATTCTGAATTCATAAATGTTGCGTCTTCTAATGAATTGTCACTGGTTCTAATTCATTTTCTTTACGAAAAAGGATTAGATCTTAAAATTCGAGATCTCGAAGGATATAGTCTTCTCCATTACGCTGCAAAAATGGACGCGCCTGATACAGTGAACTTTCTGATAGACATTCTTGGCGTGGAGGAAATTGCGGTGAAGAATAATGCCGGGCTTTCTCCTTCGGATCTAGCAGGCCCGAGATCTTTTCCTCTATTTACTAAGGCAGAGGAAGTAAGTAAAAGACTTGCAAATCACGTCAAAGAGGTCAAAAAGAGAGAGAAGCAGGATGCCGAAGACGCTTTTATTAAGAAATATCCATATGCTTGGACGGTTGCTATAGTTCTTGGCGCAGCGTCAGGTATAGCACTTACTAAGGTACTGCTTCCTCTCATTTCTTCAGCACTAGAAGAAATTCAAAAGCCGAAGCCTTCCTATCGGGATGAGAAAGATCAGAAGGAGAAAAAACCTAAGCAAAACATAGTTGAAACAAATCACGGTCCTGTAAACCTTCACCAAGATCCAGCACTAAAGGCAGAGCAGTCCGCTTTGCGTCTAGCGGCATTTTTGGATCGGAAGAAAACAATGACCCTTGCTGCAAAGGCTCCCCCAGAAGTCACTAAAGGGAAACAAAAAGAAGAAGCCGTAATCTATAGTGAAGAAAATTTGGATGCTTCAATTCAAAAACCGAAGACAAAAACACGAAGAGGCAATCGAGCATCAGAATCATCTACATCATCTACTCAGAATGTGAGGACAAGCTGGTGGAACCTGGCTTATCGGTGGAGACCTGAATATCCGATGAGTAATAGTGTAACACCTCCATCTGAACGCGCGATAGGGCCCGAGCAACAGCCCGTAGTGCAAGCGCCTCAGCGGGGATACAGGCTTTGGAGATCCGTAGAATTTCGTAATTGGTACAATGGCCTAAACCCAGATCAACAACGATCGATAGAATCAAAATTTGCAGCAGTCAGGGAGGGGGACCTTCACGGTTCAGAAGTATTAAAATATCAAATTCGAGACTTGCGTGAATTTCGTTGGAAAAGCAGAGTCAGTGCCCGCCGCGTCTATTTTACGATCATTGACAATAATGTTATTTTCCTCCGCGGTGGAGTTAAAGACAGTCACCATGCTCAGAAAGACGATATAGAGAACTGTATAGACGACATCCTAGAGCATGAGAAAAACCCAGATGCTAGCCCAGATCCTAACACACACGCCAAGCCTATTGTGCCTTACGAAGAGTTTTAGGGAAGACTCTTGCAGATCGCCAAGTGCGGCCTCTCGGCCGTTAGCGGGGAGCTCTCATACGGGTTATTCAATCTTATTGAGAGCCATTCAAGAGCATGGCAGGAAGATCAGAGGACGCATTTACATTCGCTCCAGTTTTTTTAAATCGATGGCTAAAAGAAACTTTAGAAAATGCCCGCACTGACGTGCGGTTCATTTTTAAAACGCCGTCGTTGTTCACGACGGCGTTTTAAAAATTAAACTTGTGATAAAGATTGGCGTCGAGTCCAGCATCAAAGAATGCTTTGTATGTATTAGAGTCCTTAGGGTCTACCTGATCCAGTGCATTTATAAATCGAACGAAGACTGTCTTGCTTTTCGTTCCGTTCCTGACAAAGTATTGAATATTACTGAGAAGAAGTGCGTCATGAAGTTCGGTGACTTTTTTAGCCTTGGCTAGTTCAAATAAATTAACTTTAGTAAGTTCTTCTTCAATCGTATTCGAAGAATCGGAAGCTACTTTTCTCAGCTTGAGAATCGCGTTAGCCAAACCTACCATGCGGTCGGAGAGGTGCTCGTATTGAAAAGGTTCAATCGGATCTCCTGGGTTGATGGATTTATCGGGATAATAGATCGAGTGAATATGTTGAAACTGCTGGGTTAGCCATTTTTCTAATTCCAAAGCGGCGGCTTGAGATTGTGTGGGTGTCTTCAGTTCGAGTATTTGGTTGGCGTATTTAAGAGCCTGATCTAGATTTTTTATATATTTCGTTTCATCTTTGGCAATAGGCCGTACTCTACGAATGACAACCGGTTTAGGAATCAAGATCTGTAAGACTTCCGCTCGTTTTCTGATGTATTCCGATGAATTGTCAGAAGTTTTTTCTCGAATAATTCTATCCTGATCTAGGGCAGCTTTTTGAATATCCTGATCCGACGCGCGAGCATCGAGTTTGAATCGTGCAATCAGTTTTCGCCGAACATCTGGTTTGAAAGGGCCCTCCATCGCGTCAGCATACAAAGCGGTGTCGTTAGCGATTTGATAGCGCTCTTCTCGGAGCTGGGCTGCATAAATTTTGTTTGCAGCAATTCGCATAAGTTCTGAGCTCTCGTCTGAACGATCTCCTATTGCGATAATATTCGCCAACATATTTTGCTTGAGGAAACGCGCTATTTTCTTATAGCTCGCTATGCCGAGGGATTTGATGAGAGTTTGGCGAATCCGACCGTAAAAAGCACGGTACCAGCAAGTGCCGTATTGTTGAGGAGGAAGGTGCAGTTCAGAGCGGCTGAGAGGTTTATTCCCAATATTCTTTTCCAATCCGAGAACCACTGCATGTCTTTTATGTCCGTAAGGAAGCCATTCTTCTTCGAGTTGAGTCTTATCGATTGGTGCAGCTGACTTTCGAGGCAAGCTCTTTTTACCTGAAAAAAAGCCATAAACTTTGACATAGTCGCTGCACGTTTCGGTTTGTTGAAGCTTTCTCCACCTCGAAGGATCGGTGAGCTCAGAAGTCGGAACGATCTTTTCCTGTAGAGTGCCCGACTGGAAGTCCTCCCAAATATTACTCCATTCTCGCTCATCGCCCGTATTTGTAATGCCCAAAAGCGCACTTGGCTGATCCTTCAGAAAATTCTGCATGTCCTCGGCAATGACGTTGCCGAGCAGATTGATCATGTCTTGAAGAGGAGGCACTGCGTGGCCATACTCCGGTTTGAAGCCGAGCTGTGCTGCAATGGTGTCTAGCCATTGATCTATGGATGCTCTCTGGTTGAATCGAGCGATAATTTTTCTGAGTTGACTCAAGACTTTTTGTTCCTCTTTTGTTAATTGATCGAGCTGACTCTGAGTTTCTAAAATTCCAGAGACAGCAAGAAAGAACATTCTACTGGCGATCAGCGACCAACCTCCTTTTATACCCAAGTTGGATAAGCCTTCCACATTATCTAATAGTCCTAGGAGCACCCTTCTTTGAAATTTATCTGCATCCGTGCCTACGAAATACCTCGCATCTGTGAGCCGATTCGAGTGGATTCTTGCTTCCGGCGTGAATTTGATGTCTTCTATCAGTTTCGACCGGATGGGTTTTGGAAGCTGGTGCGCAAGGTAAATAGCCAAAAAGGGATCGTATTTAGATACCGTCTCTACGACTTCTGAAGCTCCGTTTGAATCCGTTCTGTCCAATTTTCCGTTGAGAAGTTTAACGAGATGCTTAACTTCGTAAATCGAGTTCGGAAGTTTGACGCTGGCATCCAGGGCTGCTTTCCATTCCGGCGTTTCTTGCCAGTCTCGAATATGCTGATCTCTTTCTTTGCGGTAGTGGTTCAATTGAGTTTGAAGATTTCTGAGTCGATTCAGAATACCAACGGATTTCTGAAGACTCGCAACCTGAGACATAGTGTTGGGGTCTTTGCTAGACCCAAGAGCGAGCGATTGCTTCGTGAGTTTCTCTGTAAGTTGATCTAATTTCAGAGGGCTCTCTTCTGGCGTTCCAATTTTAAGCCCATGAAGACTGGGATCCTGGGCCGCGGCTTCCCATTCTTCAACTAGAGATATAGTGAGTCTGTCATGCAGATCTGCAATGGACCCACCTGCTAGAAACTGGTAATCAGGATAATATTCTCCATTGGAATATTGGATTTGAAAATTAAAAAGAGGCCTATTAATAGGAATGCCTTTCGTTTTCAATTCCTTAAGGACAGCCTCAGTCTTCCTTCTGACAGCTTCGAGACTTTTAGAAGAACGGAACTCAAGCGATTGTGCAGCAAGAGGGCCTGACCCAGCGGCTTCCATCGACTGTTTAAGAGGAGTAGCGAAGTCCACTTTGCGAAAGATATTATTGGACGGATCCGATGGATCCTTTTCCTTTCTTTCTAGAGGTTTTGTTTTTTCCGTCCGACAAGTTGTAGATGCGGAAATTCCTACAGTGGAACAAGCTGCGTTAATACTCTTAACTTCTTCCACTAGGTCACTCGCTCCCGTGCTACTCACTTGGAAATACGAAGCGATAAGAATCAAAAATTGAAGCATACGTCCAAGATTCTGAATAGCAGGCATTAACTAAAGTATGAAGGACAGATTTTTTTTATACAACAATCAGGTGGGATGAAAACTTTTCAGCTATCTCCCCTACGAGTTTTTTTAGACTTCTCACCCCATTGAAATCGAGGCCTTTTTCAAAAAACTGGTCCAATTGTATATTATATGTCTGTTGCTTATTATATTATAATGGTACCAAATCGAATGAAATATTCTCGCTTCCTAAATAGTTCCATACGACTGTTTCTTATTCGTTCCACTCTATTATTCTTTCTGACCATCTCTGGCTTCCCGTATCATGCAAGAGCTACCGTCAAGAGCGTGACATTAAATCTCGATCCAAATGAAATGGCAATTTCAATTCAAGAAAAAGCGGATAATTCTAATCCAGATAGGATTCAGGTACTCCTTCACAAGAGAGCGAATCAGATTTGTGAAAAACGAAAAGAGGCTCTTAGAACTCAGTTGAATCTGCCGCCAGATGAGGCCCTCTCTGTAAAGGCAATCCACTGGAAAACGATCGAATCTGAAGTTGATTTTGAATCAAAGATGGAATGGAAATCTCATCCAGAGCATACCTTAGAGCATACCAAGAGTTCCCAAGATCCAATATTACGCCATACCCTGTTTACTTCCGTGACCTGCGAAATCCGGACAGAGGATGAAGTGGTTAGAGAAATAAACCAATTAACGAAAAGAGCGGCCACTATATGTGGCAGTGTAGGACGGCCACCCTTAGGAGATTGTTCGAGGAATGAAAATGATTCAAAAAAAGCACTTCCGCCGACAGTTGCGCTAACAGTTCCAGCGATAGATCCAACGGATCCCTCCGATAGCGTGATTGAGACTACTAATTATACAGCGCCCTTACTCAAGGCTATGGACGAATCAGCACCAGACCTAAGACTCGTGCGAAAGCCTAGTTCAATCCAGCCCTCCAAAGAACTTCATGCGGTCAGACAAAAGGTCATGTCTATCCTGCCAAAATTGAATGGAGAAGTCCCCTATACTCACTACAATGCCTACCAGTACTTATCTGGCGATCCTATTAAAGCCATCTATCTGAAACTCTCGACCCCTCTTCGTAGAGAGTGGGACGATTTAGCCAGAGATTTAAGTCTAGCAGGTTTCGATATTGGGACCCTAGACGATGATTCTGAAAAACTTGGCAAAGAAATCGAGAAGACTCTACAAAACCTCACACGCAATTCAGGGTCACGAGGATCCGCTCAGATTGCCGGACTCCAGAAAAAATTAGGTATCCTGAACCGGCTGAAAACTTTGTCGGAGCAGTGGCATAAATTGCGTCTAGACCAAAACCAAATCATCCAAAATTGGCAAAATACTCCAGAGTGGAAAGTAGCCTTAGATGCGGCAGTAAAACGCCCCAATTCGGCTTACTGGCAGAAAGATCTTGTCACACTAACTACAGAGAAATCGGCCAGAGAAGGACCCGATAGTGCCTTCCAAATTGCAGAAGCAGTAGCCCATTACGATCCCTTTTTTGCGATTTTCCTAGCGTTTCAATTACCAGAAAGTGTGCATAAACAACTTCTAGAAAAGATCAAATTCACACCGGAATCGCGGCGACACGCTAATCGCCTCACCGACGCCTCCTTTTACGGTACCAAAAGCGACAACCTTCAACGCCGCCTTCTACTAGGACTTCTGGACAAAACCTCAGGATTGAAAGAACTGGGCATTTCGGGAGCCCATCTTTTTGTCGCCAGTAAATTCTTCTTTACCGCTCTCATTCAGATGGAATCGTCTCAAAGTCAGATGAGCCTCCTATCGCCCGATGAAATCAAGGTGATTCGACAACTTAGGAAGATCCTTGCGAGATTTCATCAAAGGGCATCCGTCGAATATCGGTTAACCCTTCTTGCGAGTACCCTCGACTTAAAAGGTACCTTCGGCCCAAAAGCTGCTCTAGAAGCGATGCTGAAACTTTCTAGTGAAATGACAAGCCAGGAAATTCGTGACTTCCTGGGTCCGCAGTCGAAGGGTCTCCTTACCATCACAAATACTGGCGACGAAAGAACGCCCGGCTCGATTTGGGGAGAAAGTCGAAGTGGTACTCTTCTCGAAAAAACCGTTCCGACCGCTGCACTTGCAGATCCAGACAATTGGTTTAAAATGACCCGCGATCATGTCTGCGGGACTATGGTGAGAGTCTATGGCTTCCTTCCAGGTAACCATCGGTTGTCAAAGAACTCACCGGCTCTGACCAACCCAACTGACTTGCAAGAAGAGTGGTTCCCATCTGGTCATGAGAGACACGCCATAGTACTTGCTGTCGAAAAACAATTGGGCGATAAAAAGCTGAGTCGCTCTGAACTCCATCTTCCCCCACAAAATTATGGTACCTGTTGGTATCGCTCGCTCTATGGGCGCATTCGGCAAACCCTTGTAAAATCTCTGGGTGTTGCTAGCTACAAGAAAATTGCACGTTTACTAAAACAAAACATGGTTGCGGAATTAACTGAGGAAGGTCAAATCTCCGATGAGAGCAGAGAACTGATCCGGATCGCAGCAAACAAAGTCTATGCAGCGCAGCTGCGAGAAGAACGTTATCAAATCGCCAACGACGACGACCTCTATAGCAATGCTTTGGCGGGCCCTTTTAAATTAGAGGTTCGACAGAAACTCATCGATCACTTCAAACTTAAAGCAACCGCAACAGATCAGACTATTCAAGCTGCCGCACTCGCGGCCGACCAACGAGTCAGAGAAAAGAATGTCGACAATCCCTCTGAATACGTCAGAAAAAGAGCTGAGATCTTACAGTTCTTGATTCCAAAGCCAATAGTCATTCGACGAGTTAAACCGCTAGCAAAAAACGAAACCGCCTACCTCAAAAGTCTCGATCAGAGTCTCGCATTAACACGTCAAGCTCTTGACTTGAAGTCTGAAGTACAACGAGCGGCAGCAATCTCCGCTCTCAAAAAATGGATGACAGAGCAATACCATCATGTGCATTCCATATACTATCCTCATCACTCAGGTGATCCGGGCGATAAACTTGCACCATTTCAATATGAAGATCTGACAGATCGAATGCAAGCGCTAGGGAATATGATTTCCCAGCTAAACGCTTTGAGCAAATCCAACGCTCAAGAGGCTAC